>NZ_JBHYXN010000009.1:0-224454 GCF_042752335.1 Streptomyces sp. NPDC059355
CTCGCGACCTGTCGCGAGTCAGGCCGCCTCGGCTCTGCTAGCGCCGAGGACGGAGCGTCTCGGCGATGCGGTCCGCGGCCGCCGCGAGGTGGGCACGGGCCTCGGCCAGCCTGGCCGGGGTGACGCCGTGGTCGCGGGCCGCGTCGCGGATGTCGTCGCGGAAGCGGTCGAGCATCCGGTCCAGGTCACGGGCCGGGTCGCCGGTGGAGGTGAGGTCCTCGGCCCAGTGCGGGTCGGGGGCGGCGGTATCGGAGGCGGTGTCGGCAGCCGTGGCGCCCGCGTCGCCGGGCCTGGCCGTGGTGGTGGTGCCACCGAGCCAGCTGCCGGCCAGATTGCCCAGCATCCCGCCGGACTTCGCGAACTGCTCCTGGAACTGGCTCGCGATCCGCATGACCTCCTCGCGCGCCCGCTCCTGTGCCTCTTTGGCCTGGCGGCGGGCCGCTTGCGCCTCCTCGCGGGCCCGGCGGCTCTCGTCCTTCGCCCGGCGCGCCTGTTCCTTCCACTCCTGCTTGGCCTTGCGCAGCTCCTCCTTGGCCGCCGCCCAGGACGCGTCCTCGACCGGAGCCGCGGACGCGGAGGCCGCGGCCCGCATCTCGCGCCGCAGGGCGCCCGCCGCACCCCGTACGTCGTCACGGATCTCGGCGGCCAGCTCGGAGACCGAGTCACGGATCTCCAGCTCCAGGTCGGCGAGTTCACCGCCGCGGTCGGCCAGTTCGGCACGGCCCGCCTCGGTGATGGAGTACACCTTGCGCCCGCCTTCGGTGGCGTACGTGACCAGCCCCTCGGCCTCCAGCTTGGCCAGCCGGGGGTACACCGTGCCCGCGGAGGGCGCGTACAGGCCCTGGAAGCGCTCCTCCAGCAGGCGGATCACCTCGTACCCGTGCCGCGGGGCCTCGTCCAGCAGCTTGAGCAGGTAGAGGCGGAGGCGGCCGTGGGCGAAGACGGGCGGCATGTCAGAGCACCTTCTTGTCGAGCACGAGGGGGGCGGCGGAGCCTTCGTCGGCCGCGGCGTCGGCGGCCGGGCGGCGCAGCAGGGCGATGGAACCCGAGACGGTGGTCGCCCTCAGGGTGCCGGTGCCCGCGCCGAGGGTGCCGGCGATGCGCTTGGCGGCGAAGTGGCCGGAGACGAGCAGGTCCTCGAAGGCGTTGGAGACGCCGCCGGTGGCCGTGTTGGCCTCCACCCGCGCGTCGGCCGGGTGCGGGAGGCGGATCGCGACCTGCCCGGACACGGAGTTCAGGGAGATGTCCACGGGGCGCGGGGCGGCCGGGTCGAGGGCGAGGTCGATGAGCATGTCGCCGCTGACCGAGTCGGCCCGTACGCTGCCGCCCGCGCCCTCGACGACGGTCAGGCCGCCGGATACGGAGTGGAAGCCGAGCTCGCCGGTGAGGGACTGTGCCTCGACGGCGCCGGAGACGGTGTTCGCGCTGACCTTGCCGGCCAGGCCGACCAGGGTGACGTCGCCGGAGACCCCGGTGACATCGGTGCCGGCGGCGATACCGGAGACGACCGCGGCGGCTCCGACGGCCGCGACCTGCACGTGGGTGGCGGCGGGGACGGTCAGGGTGACGGTCGCGCTGCGCTCCCAGGCCTTGCGGCCGTCGGCGGAGCGGGACCAGGCCTTCCAGGGCTTGGCCTCGATCCACTGCTTGAAGCCCTGGGAGCCGTTCCAGGGGAGGTCTTCGTAGGAGACGGTGAGGGTGCCGCCCTCCTGCACGACGTACAGCGGCGGCCCGTCGACCGCGGCCACCTCCAGCCGGGCCGGCCCGTCGTCGGCGACGACGTTCACCGTGCCGCCCACGACACGGACGCGGAGCTCGGTCACCGGCTCCTCGAAGGTGAGCTTCTGCGGTTCGGCGACCGACCACGTCTTCTGCTCTGCCATGGTGCTGATCCTCCTCGGCGTACGGACACGGCACGCAACATATCGCGTCTTCTGAAGAACACGATATATCGCGGCACGTCGAAGTCAAGCCCGTTCCCCCTTGCGGGACGGCCGCGGCACGGGGGCAGCCCTCGGCGCCCCGCGCCTCGAACGGCGACGGGGGTCGACTGCCGCGGCTAAGCCGCGAGGAGGGGGCTTTCGTGGTGGTGGAGCCAGGCGCGGTACGGAGCGGTGCGCAGAGCGGCTTCGCGGTAGGCGGCGCGGAGGTCCTCGAAGACCTCGGCATGGGCGCCCGGGCGGGTGGCCAGCAGGAGCCGGACCGCCAGGGGGTCGCCGGACAGCGGGCGGATCGCCATGTCGTCGCGCGGCCCCGACGTCGGCTGGCAGGGGGCCACCGCCTCGCCGGAGACGATCAGCGAGGTCGCGGTGTGGTAGTCGGCGTGCAGTACGGGCGGGTCCAGGCCGGCCCCGGCGAACACCCGGCGCAGGCCGTCCCATTCGCCGTCCACGGAGGGGTCGACCGTCCACCGGTCGGCCGCCAGGTCCTGTAACTCCACCACCGGCCGGCGCGCCGCCGGATGGTCCCGGGACATCGACACGAACTGCGGCTCCCGCTCCATCAGTGTCCGCAGCTCCAGCCCGGCCGGCACCCGCAGCGGGCAGCCCTCCACCTCGTGGACGAACGCCACGTCCAGCTGCCCCGACGCCACCATCCTCAGCAGAGCGTTGGCGGAGACGTCCACCACCAGCGAGGTCTCCGTGTCCGGCATCCGGCGGTGGATCCGGCGCAGCCATCCCGGTATCGCGCGGCTGGCGGTGGAGCCGATGTTCAGCCGCGGCCCGCGGGCCAGCGCCCTCGCCTCCGCGACGAGCGCGGCCATCTCGGCCAGCAGCGGACGGGCCCGGCCGAGGACGGTGCGGCCGAACGGGGTGGGCCTGCAGCCGGTGCGTTCACGCAGGAACAGCTCGCCGTCCAGGGCGCGTTCGATGCGGCGCAGCTGGGTCGTCAGGGAGGGCTGGCTCACGCCGAGCTGGCGCGCGGCTTTGTGCAGACTGCCGGCGTCGGCAATGGCGCACAGCGCGCGCAGGTGCCTCACCTCGAGCTCCATGCCCCGAGAGTAGGCCGGTCCCAGGGGACCGCACCAGCCACTGATACCCCATCGAATCCCGCCATTCTCACGGAAGTTGACCTTCCGAAATCTTCCCGATAGGGCGGCGTTATCGGTGGCTGACATCATCCGCCGGCCGCTCCCGCTCCCGCAGACTCCGGTACCGAACCACCCACCCCCCGCACCGGATGAGTAGGAGCCCCCCACATGCGCCACTCCCGTACGTCCCGAAAGGCCGTCCTGGCCGCCTCCATCGGCCTCGGCTTCGCCGCCGCCCTCGGCGCCGTCCCCAGCGCCAGCGCCGCCCCCGCTCCCGCGCCCGTCGGCAACGCCGCGACCTACTCGGCGTACGAGCGCTCACAGGAGAACCAGGACGCGAACCGCGCCTTCTTCGAGGCCGTGCAGCGCTCGGTCGCCGAGCAGCGCGCCGCGAACCCGGGCGTCCTCGCGGTGACCGTCACCTACAACACGCGCAACGCGCCCAGCTTCCGCAGCCAGATAGCCGGCTCCACCCAGATATGGAACAGCTCGGTCTCGAACGTGAAGCTCCAGGAGGTCTCCTCCGGCGGGAACTTCTCGTACTACGAGGGCAACGACTCGCGCGGTTCGTACGCGAGCACGGACGGCCACGGCCGGGGCTACATCTTCCTCGACTACCGGCAGAACCAGCAGTACAACTCCACCCGGGTGACCGCGCACGAGACCGGACACGTGCTGGGCCTGCCGGACCACTACTCGGGCCCCTGCTCCGAGCTGATGTCGGGCGGCGGCCCCGGCACCTCCTGCCAGAACCCGTACCCGAACAGCGCTGAGCGCTCCCGCGTGAACCAGCTGTGGGTCAACGGGCTGGCGGCATCGGGCCTGGGCACGAAGAGCTAGCTAGAGCTCGGGGAGCTTCCCCACCTCGGCTGCGTACTCCGGGCAGTCCGGGTTCCTGCAGGGACCCGGAACCCACTCCGGGATGAAGATCCCGAGCGCTTTGCGCCGCCGTACGAGGGTGTCGACGGAGCGACCGCAGGTCGGGCACGCGAGCTGATCGTGCCCGGCCTGCGGGGCCACCACCTCGTGCGGCTGCGGGTGGCGCCGATCTTGCGTTTGGTGCTGTTCACCGGCCATACCTCCACGGTAGGCCGGTTCCGCGCGTTCGGCGGGTTTCAGCGCTTCACGGCGTACGAGCCGACGGTCTGGCCGCCGCCGAAGGCGCGGAAACCGGTCAGCTCGAGGGGGCGCACGCCGAAACCGGCGCGGGACATCGGCATGCCGGTGCCGGCGAAGAACGGGTAGGTCTTCACGACGAACTCGTCGATCTCGTCGATCAGCTGCGTCGCGAGGTCCGCCCCGCCGCACAGCCAGATGCCGAGCCCGTCGCGGGCCTTCAGCTCCCGCACCCTGGCCACGAGATCACCGCTGATCAGCCGCACCTGCGGGTCCGGAGAGGCGGTCAGCGAGCGCGAGACCACGTACTGCTCGGAGAAGTGGCCGTACGGGCTGGTCATGCCCTCCTTGAGGCCCGGCTCGTACGTCCTGCGCCCCATCAGGACCGCGTCGAAGCGCTTCGGCGGGGCGTCGGCGAGTCCGAGGTGGACGCGCCCTCGGGCGGCGATGGTCTCGGGGTACTCCTGCGCCAGGTACCCGACGAACTCCGGGTCCAGGGAGCTGTAGAAGAAGTCGCCGTCACCGTCCGGGGCCCCGATGAAACCGTCGACGGTGGTGGCGATGAAGTACGTGAGCTTGCGCAAGCGGGATCTCTTCCACTGGACGGCGCCACGGGTTCCCATGGCACGTCAATCAAAGTACTGCGAGCGCAGTGGTCACGCAAGGGCCATTACGCCGTCGCCGTCGCCGCCCCCTGCGGCTTGCGCCACATCGGCCACATCAGCGGACCCTCCGGCAGCCGCACCGCCTCGCCCGTGAACTCCCAGCCGAGCCGCTCGTACAGCCCCTTGCTCCGCTCGCTGCTCGCCTCCAGGTACACCGGCACGCCCTCGCGGTCGCAGCGCTCCAGCACCGGCCGCATCAGCTCGGTCCCGAGCCCCTCGCCCTGGCGGCCCGGGGCCACCGCGATCATCAGCAGGTACTCGTGCTCCTCGGCGGTCGGGTGGACCTCGCCCGTCAGCCGGCCGA
Source organism: Streptomyces sp. NPDC059355 (assembly GCF_042752335.1). Lineage (NCBI taxonomy): Bacteria > Bacillati > Actinomycetota > Actinomycetes > Kitasatosporales > Streptomycetaceae > Streptomyces > Streptomyces sp. NPDC059355. The sequence goes on from NZ_JBHYXN010000009.1 coordinate 5,117, forward strand.
CCAGCTCGCACCGCTCGTTGTCGGGGTCGGCGGCCGCCCGCATCCTCGCCGGGATCTCGTCCTCCCCCTCCGGCTCCCCCGCCGGGATCCGCAGCCACAGGGCGGCCGCCGAGCCGTCCGCCGCGCAGTCGATCCGGCCCTCGGCCAGTGCCACGTCCACGAAGACGCCGAGGAACCTGCCGTGCACCGCCGCCCGGTGCTCGGGGTCCGGGAAGACCCAGCTGCTCACCGGGTCGGTACGGAAGGCCTCGTCGAGGAGGCGGGCCACCGCGTCCCGGTCCGACTGGTCCGCCTGACGTATCTCCAGCGCCACTGGTCACACCCTTCGCTCACGTATCAACTACCGCGAGCGATCCTAGAGTTGGCCCGGAGCGGCGGAAAGCCTCGTTCCGGCACCATGCGGTGCCGGAACGAGGCTTGCGCACGACCGTCCCCCACCTGCTACGCCCTCACCGCGTACGCCGCGTCACGAACTCCGCCAGCGCCAGCAGCCCGCCCGCCGCCCCGAGGTCCGGCACGGCCCGGGACAGCAGCTGCACCGCCCGGCCCATCCGGTCCGCGGCATGGGCCTGCGCCCAGTCGCGCCCGCCGGCCCGGTCCACCGCGTCGGCGGCCGCACGTACGTCGTCCCCCGTCATGGGGCCCGCGTACAGGGCCGCCAGCTGCTCGCCGGCCGCGGTGCCCGAGGTGAGGGCGGCCACGACCGGGAGCGACTTCTTGCGGGCGATCAGGTCCGCCCCGGCGGGCTTGCCGGTGTGCCCCGGATCCCCCCAGATGCCGATCAGGTCGTCGATCAGCTGGAAGGCCAGCCCGGCCTCCCGGCCGAACGCGTCCATCGCGTCGACCTCGTCCGGCCCGGCGCCCGCGTACAGCGCGCCGAGCGCGCAGGCGCAGCCCAGCAGGGCCCCGGTCTTGGCCGTCGCCATGGTCAGGCACTCGTCGAGCGAGACGTACGGCCGCTGCTCGAACGCGCAGTCCGCCTGCTGGCCGGCGCACAGCTCGATGACGCAGGCCGCGAGCCGCCCCGAGGCCGCCGCGGAGGCGGGGTGCGGATCCTCCGCCAGCAGCCTCAGCGCGAGCGCCATCATGGCGTCGCCGGTGATGATCGCGTCCGGTATCCCGAACACGGTCCAGGCGGTGGGCCTGCCCCGGCGCTTCGTGTCCTTGTCGATGACGTCGTCGTGCAGCAGCGTGAAGTTGTGCGCCAGCTCCACGGCCACCGCCGCCCGTACGGCGCCCTCGGCCTCCTTGTCGTCCCGGCCGCCCAGCAGCGCCCGGGCCGCGGCGAGCACGAGGGCGGGCCGGATGGCCTTGCCCGCATTGCCCGCGGCGGGGGTGCCGTCCGCCTGCTCCCAGCCGAAGTGGTACATCGCCACGCGCTTCATCGAGCCGGGCAGGCTCTCGACCGTGCGGCGCAGTTCCGGATTGACCGTCTCCCTCGTCCGCTCCAGCAGGGCCGCGGCTTCGTGGCCCTCGCCGGTCGTCATCGCCTCAGTGGTGCCCATGGCGTGTCCCCGATCCCCGATCCCCGGTTGTCGTGCCCGGCCGGCCGCTCAGCGCCGGCGGGCGATCTCGACGTTCTCCAGGATGCCGAGCGCGTCCGGCACCAGCACCGCGGCGGAGAAGTACGCGGTGACCAGGTACGAGATGATCGCCTGCTCGCTGATGCCCATGAAGCGCACCGACATGCTCGGCTCGATCTCGTCCGGGATGCCGGGCTGGTGGAGGCCGATGACACCGGACTCGTCCTCGCCGGTGCGCATGCAGAGGATGGACGTCGTCTGCGCGTCGCTGATCGGGATCTTGTTGCACGGGAAGATCGGCACACCCCGCCAGGTCGTCATCCGGGTGCCGCCGACGTCGATCGTCTCGGGGACCAGGCCGCGCTTGTTGCACTCGCGGCCGAAGGCGGCGATGGCCTTGGGGTGGGCGAGGAACATGTCGGAACCGCGCCGCATGCTGAGCAGCTGGTCCATGTCGTCGGGGCCGGGTCCGCCGTCGTGCGGCTGGATGCGCTGGCCGTAGTCGGCGTTGTGGAGCAGGCCGAACTCCGGGTTGTTGAGCATCTCGTGCTCCTGGCGCTCGCGCAGCGCCTCGACCGTGAGCCGCAACTGCTGCTCGGTCTGGTTCATCGGCTGGTTGTAGAGGTCGGCGACGCGCGTGTGCACCCGCAGGACCGTTTGTGCAATGGAGAGCTCGTACTCGCGCGGCCTGGCCTCGTAGTCCACGAAGGTGCCGGGGAGGACGGCCTCGCCGTGGTGGCCGGCCGAGAGGTCGATCGCGGCCTCGCCGTACTGGTTGGCGCGCTGGGCGGGCAGGGAGCGCTGGGCCTCCACGTGCGCGCGCAGGGAGTCGACGCGGTCGGCGAGCAGCCGGAAGTCCTGGCGGGACAGGACGAGTGCGGTACCGGAGGTGACGGCGCGGGCGGTGTACTCCCAGATCGCCTCCTCGTCGACGAGGGAGTCCTCGCCGAAGTAGGCGCCGTCGGCGACGGTCCGCAGGACGGCGTCGTCCCCGTACGGGCCGGGGCCGATCTGCTCGACGCGGCCGTGCGCCAGCAGGAACACGTTGTCGGAGGCGCTGCCGAAGGAGGTCAGCTCCTGGCCGGCCTCGAAGTCGATCTGCCGGCACCGCTGGGCGAGCTCGGTGAGCACCTCCAGGTCCTCGTAGGTGCGCAGCAGCGGGAGTTCGCCGAGCTCGGCCGGGATGACCTGGACCTGGGTCCCGGTCTTGATGAACTCCACGCGTCCGTCGCCGACCGAGTAGCTCAGCCGCCGGTTCACCCGGTACGTGCCGCCCTGTACGGACACCCACGGGAGCATCTTCAGGAGCCACCGGGAGGTGATCTCCTGCATCTGCGGCGCGGACTTGGTCGTGGTTGCCAAGTTCCGCGCGGCCGAGGTCGCAAGACTCCTCTGCGGCGCCTGGGCCTCGGATTCGGAACCTGCCTGGACCGACATGTGTATCCCTTTCGATCACTCCATGGATCTGCGGGACGCAGCCTTCCAGTACGGAACGTGGTGGGACCATTACACAAAAGGGTGGGACTACTCCGTCCGGGTGTGGGCACTCTTTGGAGTTCACCTCCTGCACACGAGACCGCTTTCATCCCACCGGTTCCGGCCAACCCCGGATTTCGGGGCGGTTCGGGGGGCGATGCGGCGGATTTAATTTGCATGACAGATGCGAATTTTCTAGAGTGGGGTCATGCGGCTGACCCGATTCACCGACCTGGCGCTGCGCGTCCTGATGCGCCTCGCCGTCGCGGACGCGGAGCTCCCGACCACGCGTGACGTGGCGGCGACCATGGAGGTCCCGTATACGCACACGGCGAAAGTGGTCGCCCGGCTGCAGCACCTCGGCCTGGTCGAGGCGCGGCGCGGCCGCGGCGGCGGGCTCGCCCTGACCGCAGCCGGGCGGGCCGCCTCGGTGGGCGGGGTCGTACGCGAACTGGAGGGTGCGGGGGACGTCGTGGACTGCGACGGCACCACCCCCTGCCCGCTGCGCGGGGCCTGCGTCCTGCGGGGCGCGCTGCGCCGGGCCCAGGAGGCCTTCTTCGCCGCACTGGACCCGCTGACGGTGGACGACCTCGTCGCGGCGCCGACCGGCCCGCTGCTGCTGGGCATCGCGGGCGGCCCACCGGGGCGGACCGCAAGCCCCTGAGCCCCGGCGGCGGTTGGCCGGTTCCCGCCACCTGACATCAACGGCCCGAACGGGTGTACCCGGACGGATCCGCATCCAAAAATAAGCATCCCAGATACCTATTAGCTGCCGTCTACCGATCCGAAGATCCGAAGCACCGAAGAGGAGCCCCCATGCTGTCCGAGAAGTCGACCGAGACCGTACGCGCCACCCTGCCCGCCGTCGGCGCGGCCATCGGCGACATCGCGGACCTCTTCTACACGAAGCTGTTCGCGGCCCGCCCCGAGCTGCTCCGCGACCTGTTCAACCGCGGCAACCAGAACGCCGGCCTCCAGAAGCAGGCCCTCGCCGGCTCCATCGCCGCCTTCGCCACCCGCCTCGTCGCCCACCCGGACACCCGCCCCGACGTGATGCTGCAGCGCATCGCGCACAAGCACGCCTCGCTCGGCGTCACCCGCGAGCAGTACCCGGTGGTCCACCGCCACCTCTTCGCGGCGATCGCCGAGATCCTCGGCGAGGCCGTCACCCCGGAGGTGGCCGAGGCCTGGGACGAGGTCTACTGGCTGATGGCCAACGCCCTGATCGCCATCGAGGAGAGGCTCTACGCCGAGCAGCAGGTCCTCGCCGGCGACGTGTGGCGCACCTGGACGGTGGCCGCCCGCGTCGAGGAGACCGCGGACTGCACCACCTTCCACCTCGCCCCGGCGGACGGCTCCGCGGCCCCCTCCTTCAAGCCCGGCCAGTACGTCTCGGTCCAGGTCGAACTGGCCGACGGGTCCCGGCAGATACGCCAGTACAGCCTTTCCGGCGCACCCGGCTCCCCCGTCCGCTCGATCACCGTCAAGCGGGTCCACGGCGAGGGCCCCGACGGCGAGGTCTCGAACCACCTCCACACCCGGATCGCGACCGGGGACGCCCTGCGGGTCTCGGCCCCGTACGGCGACCTCGTCCTGCGGGACTCCGCCGCGCCGGTCCTGCTCGCCTCGGCCGGGATCGGCTGCACCCCGATGCTCTCGATGCTGGAGCACCTCGCCGACACCGGGCACGCCGCCCCCGTGACCGTCCTGCACGCCGACCGCTCCCCCGCCGACCACGCGCTGCGGGCCGACCACCGGGCCCTGACGCACAAGCTCGCCGACGGCTCGGCCCGCTTCTGGTACGAGGCCGCCGCCGAGCCGGGCGACGGCGAGGGCCGCCTCGACCTGGCGGACGTACCGCTCGCCCCGGGCACGACGGCGTACCTCTGCGGGCCGCTCCCCTTCATGCGGGCCGTGCGCGCGCAGCTGCTCGCCAAGGGCGTCCCGGCCTCGGACATCCACTACGAGGTGTTCGGCCCGGACCTGTGGCTGGCCTCGGCCGAGGCCCCCGGATCGGCCTCCGGATCGGCCTCCGCGTAACTCCCGTGACGGGTGGGCCGGTCGGGACGAGTGTCCGGATCGGCTCGCTCGCTGTACGAAAACACTAGCCCGGAGGGGCCGCCTCCACTACACCGGAGAGCAACGAAGTGGACACGCAAGGTGACCACCGTGCATCCGGAGAGGAGGCGGCCATGTCCGCACCCATGTCCGCGGACCGGTTCATCGGCGCACTGCGGAACGAGGGCCTGACCGTCGTCGAGATCGGCGCCTGGCGCACCCACAACCGCAACCATAAGGGCCCGTGGGGCCCGGTGAACGGGGTGATGATCCACCACACCGTCACGCACGGCACGAAGTTCACCGTCGAACTCTGCCGCGACGGGGACGAGGACCTCCCCGGCCCGCTCTGCCACGGCGTGATCACCAAGGACGGCCGGGTCCACCTGGTCGGCTACGGCCGCGCCAACCACGCCGGGGCGGGCGACTCCGACGTCCTGGCGGCGGTGATCGCGGAGAAGCGGCTCCCGCCGGACCGCCGCGCGAACACCGACGGCAACCGGCACTTCTACGGCTTCGAGTGCGAGAACCTCGGCGACGGCCACGACCCCTGGCCGGAGGTCCAGCTGGACGCCATGGCCCGCGCGGCGGCGGCCCTGTGCCGGGTCCACGGCTGGACCGAACGCTCGGTGATCGGCCACCTGGAGTGGCAGCCCGGCAAGATCGACCCGAAGGGCTTCACGATGGACGCGTTCCGCGCCCGGGTGGGAGAGCGCCTCAAATAGGGGAGTTGACGCCGGGAAGACCCACCGGCTTCCCTGACCCGATGACCGATGATCTCCGAATCGAACGGGTGGCCGGCGAAGCCTCCCTCCAGGACTGGCGCCACGTCCACAACCTGATCGTTCCCCCGGACGCCCTCACCCTCGACGAGGTGCGCGAGAGGGCCGGGCGCCACATCCTGGACAACGCGTACGCCGGCGACGTGCTCGTCGGCTGCACGACCGTGCGCCGGCCCACGGCCGACGCCCCCTCGGTGGCCACCGTGATCGCCCGGATCCTGCCCGCCCACCGCGGGCAGGGCTTCGGCACCGCGCTCTACGCCCACGGCCTCGCCGAGGCACGCGCCCTCGTCCCGGCCCCCGCCGCGATCGAGACGATCGTCCTGGCCTCCAACGAGGACGGCCTGCGCTTCGCACGGTCGCGCGGCTTCACGGAGTCCGACCGCTACACCCTCGACGGCGCGACGGTCCCGTACGTCCACCTCCGCCTCCCGGCCGACGGCGCGGGGCGGACAATGGGTGGGTGAACCACTCCCCTGACCTCGGCTTCCTCCTGCGGCCCCGGCCGGCTTCGCCGGTGGTGGAGCTGGAGGACGAGCGGTTCGGGCGGTACGGGGTGCGGCTGCTGGTGAAGCGCGACGACCTGGTCCATCCCGAGCTGCCCGGGAACAAGTGGCGCAAGCTCGCGCCGAATCTGCGGGCCGCCGTCGAGGGCGGCTTCCCCGGGGTCGTGACCTTCGGCGGGGCGTACTCCAACCATCTGCGGGCCACCGCGGCGGCCGGGCGGCTGCTGGGGATGCCGACCGTCGGGATCGTCCGGGGCGACGAACTCGCGGGGCGGCCGCTCAACGACTCGCTCGCGCGGTGCGCGGCGGACGGGATGCGGCTCCGCTTCGTCACGCGTTCGGAGTACCGGCGCAAGGCGGAGCCGGAGGTACGGACGCGGCTGCTGGCGGAAGCCGGGGCGGGGTCCTCGTACCTCGTCCCCGAGGGCGGGAGCAATGCGCTCGCGCTGGAGGGGTGCGCGGAGCTGGGGCGCGAGCTGCGGGGCGTGTCGGACGTGGTCGCCGTGGCCTGCGGTACGGGGGGCACGCTGGCCGGGCTCGCGGCGGGGCTGGGGCCGGGGCAGCGGGCGCTGGGCGTGCCCGTACTGGCGGGTGGGTTCCTGGGGGCGGAGATACGTTCCCTCCAGGAGGCGGCCTTCGGCGGGCCGGCCGGGGTGTGGAGCCTGGCGGAGGGGTTCCACCACGGCGGCTACGCCCGGGTACCCGCACGGTTGGAGGCGTTCGCCGCGGACTTCGGGGAGCGGCACGGATTCCCCGTCGAGCGCATCTACGTGGCCAAGCTGCTGTGGGCCTTGGCGGCGCTCGCGGAATCGGGCGCCTTCCCCCCGGGCACGACCCTGACAGCCGTCGTCACCGGCCGCCCGTGACGGGCGACGCGCCCGGCCCGCTCCCCCGCCCGGGCCGTCAGGCCGCGTCTTCGCGGTAGGCCGCCGCCTCCTCCAGGTCCAGTCTGCGCAGGAGGCTGCGGAGCATTTCGTCGTCGATGCGGCGGTCGTCACGGAGGTTCACGAAGACCTCGCGTTCGGCCGCGATCATCTCCCGGGCCAGGCGGCGGTAGACGTCGTCCGCCGATTCACCCGTGACCGGGTTGACCTCGCCCAGCCGCTCCCAGACCGCGTTGCGGCGGCGCTCCATCACCGTGCGCAGCCGCTCCGCCAGCGGCGGCGGCAGCGCGTTCTCCGGTTCCGCCAGCAGCTCCGCCAGCCGGTCCTCCGCCGAGCGCGAGGCCTCGCTCTGGGCCTGGGCCTCCGCCAGGGTCTCCGCCTGCGCGTCCCGCTGCGGCAGCCGCAGCAGCCGGATCAGCGGCGGCAGCGTCAGCCCCTGCACCACCAGCGTGCCGATCACCGTCGTGAAGGTCAGGAAGAGGATCAGGTTCCGGTGCGGCACGCTGATCGGCACCGAGAAGGCGATCGCCAGCGAGACCACCCCGCGCATCCCCGCCCAGCCGACGACCACCGGCGACTTCCAGCTGGTGTCCGGCTCCCGTGTCCGGATCCGCTCCGACAGCCGCGGCACGAACGTCGCCGGGAACACCCACACGAAGCGGGCCACCACCACCGCCACGAACACCACCAGCGCGTACCAGGCCGCGTCCCAGCCCTCGTACTCCGCAAGCCCCTTGAGGACCACCGGCAGCTGGAGGCCGATCAGCGCGAAGACCACCGACTCCAGGATGAAGGCGACCATCCGCCACACCGCCTCCTCCTGGAGCCGGGTCGCGAAGTCGACCTGCCAGTTCCGGTGCCCCAGGTACAGCGCGACCACAACCACGGCGAGCACGCCCGAGGCGTGCACCCGCTCGGCCGCCGCGTACGCCACGAACGGGATCAGCAGGGACAGGGTGTTCTGCAGCAGCGGCTCCCGCAGCCGCTTGCGCAGGTGGTGGATCGGCACCATCAGCACCAGGCCGACGCCGACGCCGCCCACGGAGGCCAGCAGGAACTCCGCGATCCCGCCCGCCCAGCCGGCGCTCACCCCGACCGCCGCCGCCAGCGCGACCTTGTACGCGGTGATCGCGGTGGCGTCGTTCACCAGGGACTCGCCCTGCAGGATGGTCGTGATCCGGTTCGGCAGCCCCAGCTTGCGGGCGATCGCCGTCGCCGCCACCGCGTCGGGCGGCGCGATCACCGCACCCAGCACCAGCGCCACCGGCAGCGAGAGTGCCGGCACCGCCAGGTACGCCACGTACCCGACGGCGACCGTCGCGAAGAGCACGTACCCGACCGACAGCAGCGCCACGGGCCGGATGTTCGCCCGCAGGTCGAGGTACGAGCTGTCCACCGCGGCCGTGTACAGCAGCGGCGGGAGCAGCAGCGGCAGCACGATGTGCGGGTCGAGGGCGTACGAGGGCACGCCCGGGATGTACGCGGCCATCAGACCGGCGGCGACCAGCAGCAGGGGCGCGGGCACCCGGGTCCACCGGGCGGCCCCGGCAACGACCGCACTGCCCGCCACCAGCGCCACCAGCGGCAATACCTCCATCGAAGATCCATCCTCGCTCGTCGTCGCTGACCGGCATGTCGTCCTGAGGCGCCCGCACGTCAGTACGCTGGCCATCATGAGCGAGTGCACCCACGTTGCCGAACTGCCGCGCCCCGAGCCCGTCCCGAGTGCCCTGACATGCTCCGAATGTCTGGCACTGGGCAGCCACCCGGTGCAGTTGCGGATGTGCCTGGAGTGCGGGTACGTGTCATGCTGCGATTCCTCCCCGCACCGGCACGCCACCGCGCACCATCAGAGCACCGGCCATCCGGTCATGCGGAGCTTCGAACCGGGCGAGACCTGGCGGTGGTGTTATCCCGACGGTTCGATCGTCTGAGTCGGGGTAGGTCAACCCTCCGCCGGTTCCCCTGATTTGGGCCCGCAGACCCCTAGCCACTGTGCGTACCCAAGGGCATACCATCAGTCACTGGCCGTAGGCGGGGGTGCCTGTAACAGGCCCCATGAGGGGTGCCGCGACACGATCGCCCGGATCGCGATAGCGTCACCGGCGAACAGAGCTCGTACCACCTTGGAGGTGAGGGTGTCCCATATCGCAGGCGAGCCCGGGACCCAGGACTTCGTGGAAGTCCGGCTGCCCGCTGCGGGTGCCTACCTGTCGGTGCTGCGAACGGCCACGGCCGGCCTCGCGGCACGTTTGGACTTCACCCTCGACGAGATCGAGGACCTCCGCATCGCGGTGGACGAGGCCTGCGCGATCCTGCTTCAACAGGCCGTGCCGGGCTCCGTCCTCAGCTGCGTGTTCCGGTTGGTCGACGACTCGCTGGAGGTGACGGTCTCCGCACCGACCACGGACGGACGTGCGCCCGAGCGCGACACGTTCGCCTGGACCGTCCTGTCGGCGCTGGCCGGCAAGGTCGAGTCCACGGTCGAGGAGGACCGGACGGTGAGCATCAGCCTCTACAAACAGCGCGGCGCGGGTCCAGGCCCGGCGTGAGCAGCGGGGAGATCCCGGTGCGGGGCGGGGATCGGCCCCGGGTACGGCACGAGGTCGACGGCGGCATCCCGGAGCAGCAGCACGCCCGGCCGCACCCGGCTGACGCGGATGCGGAATACGGCTTTTTGGACTCGGCGGAGCGACGGGCGGGCCCTATGAGCGGGAACCAGCACGAAGAACCACACGTCTCACAACCACCCGGGGCCGCTGCCACGGCCCCGGACACGGAACCGAAACCGGTGGGGGGACAGCCGGAGGCGGACACGCCACTGCCGCCGGCGCCCCCGGCGCTGCCCGATCCGCGCGACCGCAGCGGCGCGCGGGCCCTGTTCATCGAGCTGCGGGCGCTGCCCGACGGCTCGGTGGAGAAGGCGGAGCTGCGCAACCGGCTCGTACGGATGCACCTGCCGCTGGTCGAGCACCTCGCCCGGCGGTTCCGCAACCGCGGTGAGCCGCTGGACGACCTGACCCAGGTCGCCACCATCGGCCTGATCAAGTCGGTGGACCGCTTCGACCCGGACCGCGGGGTCGAGTTCTCCACCTACGCCACGCCCACCGTGGTCGGCGAGATCAAGCGGCACTTCCGCGACAAGGGCTGGGCCGTACGCGTGCCGCGGCGCCTGCAGGAGCTGCGGCTCTCGCTGACCACGGCCACGGCGGAGCTGTCCCAGCAGCACGGCCGCTCCCCCACCGTGCACGAGCTCGCGGAACGGCTCGGGATCTCCGAGGAGGAGGTGCTGGAGGGGCTGGAATCGGCCAATGCCTACAGCACGCTCTCCCTCGACGTCCCGGACACCGACGACGAGTCGCCGGCGGTGGCGGACACGCTGGGCTCGGAGGACGAGGCGCTGGAGGGCGTCGAGTACCGCGAGTCGCTCAAGCCGCTCCTGGAGGGGTTGCCCCCGCGGGAGAAGCGGATCCTGCTGCTGCGGTTCTTCGGCAACATGACCCAGTCGCAGATCGCACAGGAGGTCGGCATCTCCCAGATGCACGTCTCCCGGCTGCTGGCCCGCACCCTGGCCCAGCTGCGCGAGAAGCTCCTCGTCGAGGAGTAGGAACGGAAACGGGCTATCGGGCCTGCTCGCCGGGCCCGATTCCCAGCGCCTCGGTCGCCGTGGGGTTCACCAGCAGGGCCGAGACGGCCACCGCGGCCGCGGCCAGCGCCACGGCGGCGGCGATCATCGCCCCGCCCGTGGAGTACAGGGTCCAGGCCACCGGCAGTGCCATCAGCTGGGTGATCAGCGCGGGCCCGCGGCTCCAGCGCCGGCCCAGCCTCAGCCCGCGGGCCGCGACCAGCGGCAGCGCGGCGAGCAGGAACAGCGTGATCCCGCCGGTCTCGGCCTGCTGCGGGGAGTCGGGGTCGCCGACGATGCCCACGAACAGCATGTACGCGCCGAGGCCGGCCAGGGCCAGGCCCTCCAGCGCGGTCAGCGCGGCGGCGGCGGTGAGCCGCCGGGGCAGCGGGGCGGTCGGCTGGGCCGGGGCGGGGGTGGGCTTCGTACTCACCCCAGCAGGGTAGCCGCGGCCCCGTACGGGACGGGCAGTATGGGCCGCGTCCGTACGGGTCGGTAGGCTGGCGGTCATGCGTGCACTTCTCGTGGCCAATCCAGCAGCAACGACCACCAGTGCGCGCACGCGCGACGTCCTCACCCACGCCCTGGCCAGCGAGATGAAGCTGGAGGCGGTGACCACCGAGTACCGGGGGCACGCCCGGGACCTGGGCCGCAGGGCGGCCGAGCACGGGATCGACCTCGTGGTGGCGCTCGGCGGCGACGGCACGGTCAACGAGGTGGTCAACGGACTGCTGCACAACGGGCCGGATCCGGAGCGGCTGCCGCGGCTGGCGGTGGTCCCCGGCGGCTCGACCAACGTGTTCGCCCGCGCGCTCGGACTGCCCAACGACGCGGTCGAGGCGACCGGCGCCCTGCTCGACGCGCTGCGGGAGCAGCGCGAGCGGACGGTGGGGCTCGGACTGGCGGCCGGCACTCCGGGCACGGAGGACGAGTCGGTTCCGGCGCGCTGGTTCACGTTCTGCGCGGGCTTCGGTTTCGACGCCGGGGTGGTGGGCCGGGTCGAGCAGCAGCGGGAGCGCGGCAAGCGTTCGACGCACGCTCTGTATGTACGACAGCTGATGCGCCAGTTCTGGGAGGAGCCGAACCGGCGCCACGGCGCGTTGACGCTGGAGCGTCCCGGCGCGGATCCCGTGACGGATCTGGTGCTGTCGATAGTCTGCAACACCTCGCCGTGGACGTATCTAGGGAATCGCCCGATTTACGCCTCCCCGGAGGCGTCGTTCGATACTGCGCTTGACGTATTGGCACTCAACCGTTTGTCAACTCCGACGGTCGCCCGCTACGCCACGCAGCTCCTGACCTCGACTCCTGAGCGTGGTCCGCGCGGCAAGCATGCGGTGTCTCTGCACGATCTGACGGACTTCACCTTGCATTCGAAGGTTCCCCTTCCGTTCCAGATGGACGGAGACCACCTCGGCCTGCGCACCAGCGTTCGGTTCACAGGCGTACGCCGGGCACTGCGTATGATTGTGTGAGTGGAAGGGCCTAAAGTCCTTTCACTCGAACGTTTACACGCCGGTCCACCCTCACGATGTAGGGCTGTGACCTAGTAGACACCGACGAATCAAAAAAAACTTTCCGGAAGGGGTTGTATCCCCGTCCGAGGTTTGCGAATCTCTTCATGGCGATCGGGACAGCCCGCAGAACCCGGCACCCACACAGACCGCCAGAACCCCTCCACGAGTCCCTGACTGACCTTCCAGGAAACTGGGCGGTCGCCCTTCCCTCACGGGGGGATTCGTGAAAGCGTTCACATTCACAAGCAACCTGCCCGCAATACAAGGAGATGGAGCAGCCATGGACTGGCGTCACAACGCCGTTTGCCGCGAGGAAGACCCGGAACTCTTCTTCCCCATCGGCAACACCGGTCCTGCGCTGCTGCAGATCGAGGAAGCCAAGGCCGTCTGCCGCCGCTGCCCCGTCATGGAGCAGTGCCTGCAGTGGGCGCTCGAGTCCGGTCAGGACTCCGGCGTCTGGGGCGGTCTCAGCGAGGACGAGCGCCGCGCGATGAAGCGCCGCGCCGCTCGCAATCGGGCGCGCAACGCCACCGCCTGACATCGACTTTCGAGCCTCGAGCCGCAGCGCGTAGCAACACCACACCAGCGCTCAGCAACGTGCTCTTGAGCCCCGGACCGAGAAGTTTTCGGTCCGGGGCTCAGTGCTGTCCGGGGTGGGGCCGCTCGGTTCCGTCACGTTGGGTGACGGAACCGTCGTCACTTCTGCGGGCTGGCCGGGATGTCGAGGACGACCTTGGTGCCGCGCGGTTCCGCCCGGAGCATGTCGAACGTGCCGCCGAGTTCGCCCTCGACCAGGGTCCGGACGATCTGGAGTCCGAGGTTCCCGGCGCGCTGCGGGTCGAAGCCCTCGGGCAGACCGGAGCCGTCGTCGAGCACGGTGATCAGCAGCCGGCCGTCCGCGCGGCCGGAGCCGGTACGGATCGCGGACACCTCGACCCGGCCGCCCTCCCCCTGGGTGAAGGCGTGCTCCAGGGCGTTCTGGAGGATCTCGGTCAGCACCATCGACAGCGGAGTGGCGACCTCCGCGTCCAGGATTCCGAACCGTCCGGTGCGCCGGCACTCCACCTTGCCCGGCGAGATCTCGGCGACCATCGCGATCACGCGGTCGGCGATCTCGTCGAACTCGACCCGCTCGTCCAGGTTCTGAGAGAGCGTCTCGTGCACGATCGCGATCGAACCGACCCGGCGCACGGCCTCGTTGAGCGCCTCACGGCCGCCCTCGGAATCCATCCGGCGGGCCTGTAGCCGCAGGAGGGCGGCCACGGTCTGGAGGTTGTTCTTCACCCGGTGGTGGATCTCCCGGATGGTCGCGTCCTTGGTGATCAATTCGCGTTCGCGACGGCGGAGTTCCGTCACGTCCCGGCACAGGACGAGGGAGCCGATCCGGACGCCCTTGGGCTTGAGCGGGATGGCGCGCAGCTGGATGACCCCGCCGTTGCCCTCGACCTCGGTCTCGCGCGGGGCCCAGCCGCTGGCGAGCTTGACGATCGCCTCGTCCACGGGGCCGCGGGTGGGGGCGAGTTCGGAGGTGGTGGTGCCCAGGTGCTGGCCGACGAGGTCGGCGGCGAGGCCGAGCCGGTGGTACGCGGACAGAGCGTTCGGGGAGGCGTACGTGACCACGCCGTCGGCGTCGAGCCGCATCAGGCCGTCCCCGGCGCGCGGGGAGGCGTCCATGTCGACCTGCTGGCCGGGGAACGGGAAGGAGCCGGCCGCGATCATCTGGGCCAGGTCGGACGCGGACTGGAGGTAGGTGAGCTCCAGCCGGCTCGGTGTACGCACAGTGAGCAGGTTGGTGTTCCGGGCGATCACCCCGAGCACCCGGCCCTCGCGGCGCACCGGGATGGACTCGACGCGGACGGGCACCTCCTCGCGCCACTCCGGGTCGCCCTCGCGCACGATCCGGCCCTCGTCGAGCGCGGCGTCGAGCAGCGGGCGGCGCCCGCGCGGAACCAGGTGGCCGACCATGTCGTCCTGGTACGAGGTGGGGCCGGTGTTGGGGCGCATCTGCGCGACCGAGACGTACCGGGTGCCGTCGAGGGTGGGGACCCACAGCACGAGGTCCGCGAAGGAGAGGTCGGAGAGCAGCTGCCACTCCGAGACCAGCAGGTGGAGCCACTCCAGGTCGGTTTCACTGAGAGCGGTGTGCTGGCGTACGAGGTCGTTCATGGAGGGCACGGGCCGAGCGTACCCCGGGTATGGGCCATGACTTTCCCCACCGCGACTACTCAGGAGTATCCAGGAGGCACTCCGGCCGCGTACTGTTGGATGAAGTGACGGGATCGTAGAGCCCGCCATTGGATGGACAGAACAGATTGGTCTAGTCCACAATTGCCCTATGCTTCCGCCCTCCCCGCACAGGAGGACGGATCGAGGTAAGCCGCGCGCTCTGCCCTGACCGCGCGGGCACCTCCCACCGGCCGCCGGGAACCGCACACCCGCCGGCCGTAAGTACTCCGGGCTACGGTGCCGGACGGGTTGAGGGTCCCGACCCGGCACCGTGGCCCAGAGGAATGCGGCTCCCCGCGGCGCGATTCCCGGGACCCGCCCCCGCCCGCCGGCCCTACCGAGGCCAGGCCCCCATCGCCAGTTCCGCCACGGCTTCCAGTTCTTCCCGGCTCGCGCCGTCGCGCGACTGCTGGGACATCCCGATCAGCACCGCCAGCGCGTAGCGGGCCAGCGCCTGCGCGTCCGTACCGGCGGGCAGTGCGCCGGTGGCGACATCGGCGCGGATCCTGCGCTCGAACATCTCCAGGTTGGCGTCGCGGCGCTCGCGCAGGGCCTGCGCGACCTCCTGCGAGGTGGTGTTCACGGCCGCGCTGATCACCAGGCAGCCCGGCGGGTGGGCCGGGTCCGTGTAGATCTCCGCGGCCTCGCGCAGGACGCGGCGCAGGCCCGCCACGGCGGTGGGCTCCTCCGCCAGGGCCGCGCGCGCGAAATCGGTGTACCGGCCGCCGTAGACCACCACGACCTCGTCGAAGAGCTTGCGCTTGTCGCCGAAGGCGGCGTACAGGCTGGGCGCGCCGATGCCGAGCGAGGCGGTCAGGTCGGAGATCGAGGTCGCCTCGTAGCCGTGCTCCCAGAAGGCCAGCATCGCCTTGTCGAGGGCGGCGTCGCGGTCGAAGGAGCGCGGTCTGCCGCGCTGTCCGGTCACCATGCGCAGATTCTATAGCGGGCGTTACGGAATCTGGTACGGTCCCTTTCTGTAGCGACCACTAGCGAATGCTGAAGGGGGGCGCGTCATGGGCGTGCTCAAGGGGAAGACGGCACTGGTCACGGGCGGCAGCCGGGGGATCGGGCGGGCGGTGGCGCAGCGGCTCGCCCGGGACGGGGCGCTGGTCGCCGTGCACTACGGGCGCAACGAGCAGGCGGCGAAGGAGACGGTCGCCGCGATCGGGGCGGCGGGCGGGCGGGCGTTCGCGATCGGGGCCGAGCTCGGGGTGCCGGGCGACGCGCAGGCGCTGTGGGCGGCGTACGGGGAGCACCCGCTGCACACCGACGGGGTCGACATCCTGGTCAACAACGCGGGCGCCGCCACCTTCGCCGGGCTCGCGGACACCGACGAGGAGACGTACGACCGCGTCCACGCGCTCAACGCGAAGGCGCCCTTCTTCGTGATCAAGCACGGCCTGGCGCGACTGCGGGACGGGGGCCGGATCGTGAACGTGACCGGCACCCCGGAGATCGCCCTGCCGGCGATCCTGGCCACCATCACCGCCAAGGGCGCGGTGAACGCGCTGACCCGCTCGCTCGCCGCCGAACTGGCCCCGCGCGGGATCACCGTGAACTCGGTGGGCCCCGGCATCACGGACACCGAGCTCAGCGCCGGCTGGCTGGCGGACCCCGCGGCGCGGGCGCACGCGGCCTCCCGCTCCGTCTTCGGGCGGGTGGGCACGGCGGAGGAGGTGGCCGACGTGGTGGCCTTCCTGGCCTCGGCGGACGCCCGCTGGGTGACGGGCCAGCACCTGGACGCGACGGGCGGCCTCCAGCTGTCGCTGCTCTGAGCGCTGCGCGGCCGGCCCTGGGGAATGCCGTCGCAGCGGCGGGGGATCCCCCGGGCCGGGCTGCACGCCTCGGCGCGGAGGCCGACGATGGGAGTGGAGGACGGGGGCGAACGAAAGCGAACGGGAGTGGGCACGGACCGGCCGCAGACGCCCCGCCTCTGCTAGATTGGTCTATACCACATCGTCCCACTCCAGATCGGCAGGCCCCGCGTGGAAGTTGTCATCGTCCCCGACGCCAAGGCAGGCGGCGAGCTCATCGCGGAGGCCATGGCCGCCTTGGTCCGCCGCAAGCCCGACGCCCTGCTCGGCGTGGCGACCGGCTCCACCCCGCTGCCCGTCTACGAGGCGCTGGCCGCAAAGGTCAGGGGCGGCGAGGTCGACGCCTCCCGGGCGCGGATCTGCCAGCTCGACGAGTACGTCGGCCTGCCGGCCGGGCACCCGGAGTCCTACCGAGCGGTCGTACTGCGCGAGGTCGTGGAGCCCCTGGGCCTGTCCGAGGCCTCGTTCATGGGCCCGGACGGCTCCGCCGAGGACATCGTGGCCGCGTGCGAGGCGTACGACCGCGCACTGGCCGAGGCGGGCGGGGTGGACCTGCAGCTGCTCGGCATCGGCACGGACGGGCACATCGGCTTCAACGAGCCGTGCTCCTCGCTGGCGTCGCGCACCCGGATCAAGACGCTGACGCAGCAGACGCGGGTCGACAACGCGCGGTTCTTCGAGGACGACATGGAGCAGGTGCCCCACCACGTCATCACGCAGGGGATCGGGACGATACTCGACGCCCGCCACCTGGTGCTGCTCGCGACCGGCGAGGGCAAGGCGGAGGCCGTCGCGCAGACCGTCGAGGGCCCGCTGTCCGCGCTGGTCCCGGCCTCGGCGCTGCAACTGCACCGCCATGCCACGGTCATCGTGGACGAGGCGGCGGCGTCGAAGCTGAAGCTTGCGGACTACTTCCGGCACACGTACGCCGACAAGCCCGCGTGGCAGGGGCTTTAGGCGGCACCTTCCCACGCGCACGAAGGGCCGGGCTCCCGCGGGGAGCCCGGCCCTTGCGCGTCCGCACGGCTGCCGGGGCCCCCACAGACCCCGCGAACCGCACGGAGCGTACGGGCCCGGGTATGCCCGCGCCCCCGGGACAGGGTGTGTCCTGGGGGCACGGGACAGGGCGGACCGGGAGCTCCGGGACTGGTCAGGTCCCGGCGATCAGCTCCGCCGCCGCCCTGCCGCAGACCCGCGAGGCACCGTGCGTCGCGATGTGCAGCGCCCCGCGCGGCTCGGCCCGCGGTACGCCCATCTCGACCACGACGGTCTCCGGGCGGGCCTCGACCAGCGCCTCCAGGGCCTGCGCCATCCACGGGTGCCGGTGCGCGTCGCGGACCACCATCACGACGGTCCGCTCCCCCGCCGCCGCGAGCACGTCGGCGGCCGTGGCCCCCTCGGGGAACACCCCGGAGGCGGTTCCCGGTACCAGCGCGGCCAGTTCGGCCGCCACGCCCCACGGGGTCTCGTCGCCCACCGCGATGTTCGCGACGGGTGCGAGCGTGGCCACGTACGGGGCGGTCACGGGCTCGGCAGTGCCGGTGATGACCAGCGCGCGGCGGGCCGCCGCCAGGCCGATGCCGGGCGCGCTCCCCTCCTGCGGCGCGCCCGGCGCGGCGGCGGCCCGGGCCTGCCGGGTCCATGAGGCCAGCTCCCTTACCCGGGCGGCGGCGTCGGCGAGCCGCTCCGCCGGGAGCGCGCCCTCCCGTACGGCCGCGACCAGGGCGTCGCGCAGCCGCAGCACGGTGGCCTCGTCGGCGAGCCCGCCGCCGACGCAGATCGCGTCGGCGCCGGCCGCGATGGCGAGGACCGAGCCGCGCTCGATGCCGTACGTCCCGGCGATGGCGTTCATCTCCATGCCGTCGGTGACGATGAGGCCCTCGTAGCCGAGCTCCTTGCGCAGCAGCCCGGTCAGGATCTGCGGGCTGAGCGTGGCCGGGCGGGTCGGGTCCAGGGCGGGCACCAGGATGTGCGCGCTCATCACGGCCTTGGTGCCGGCCGCGATGGCCGCCTTGAACGGGACCAGTTCGCGGGCGGCCAGCGTGTCCAGGTCCGCGTCGATGCGCGGCAGCGCGTGGTGCGAGTCGACGTTGGTGTCGCCGTGGCCCGGGAAGTGCTTGGTGCAGGCGGCGACGCCGGCGGCCTGCAGGCCCTCGACGTACGCGGCGGTGTGCCGGGCGGCGAGCCGGGTGTCGGCGCCGAAGGACCGTACGCCGATGACCGGGTTGTCCGGGTTGGAGTTGACGTCGGCGGACGGCGCCCAGTTGAGGTTGACCCCGCACTCGGCGAGGCGGCGGCCCAGCTCGCGGGCCACGTCCCGGGTGAGGCCGGTGTCGTCGACGGCGCCGAGGGCCAGGTTGCCGGGGAAGGACGAACCGCCCCGGACCTCCAGGCGGGTGACGTCGCCGCCCTCCTCGTCGATGGCGACCAGGACGTCGTCGCGCTCGGCGCGCAGCTGCGCGGTGAGCGCGGCGAGCTGCCCGGGCGAGGCGATGTTGCGGCCGAACAGGCCGACGGCGGTCAGCCCTTCGCCCACCTGGCGGAGCAGCCACGCCGGGGCGGTGGTGCCTTCGAAGCCGGGCTGGAGGACCGCGAGGGCGTCGCGGGTCAAGGTGTCGGCGCCGTGCGCAAGGAGGGTCATGCGGCGTTATCCCTTCACTGCGCCGGCGGTCATGCCGCCGACGGCCTTGCGCTGGAGGAAGACGAAGATCACCAGGACCGGGACCGCGAACAGCGAGGACGCGGCCATGGTGGCGCCCCAGTCGTTGCCGAAGGCGGTCTGGAACTGGGTCAGCCACAGGGGCAGGGTCTGCGCGGTCTTGTCCTTGTTGAGGATCAGGACCATCGCGAACTCGTTCCAGGCGGTGATGAAGCCGAAGAGCGAGGTGGACATCAGGCCGGGGGCGAGCAGCGGGAAGATCACCTTGCGGAAGGCCTGGCCGCGGGTGCAGCCGTCGATCTGGGCGGCCTCCTCCAGCGTCACCGGGACGGCGGCGATGAAGCCGCGCAGGGTCCAGATGGTGAAGGGCAGGACCATCACGAAGTAGATCGCGGTCAGCAGCGGGAGGCTGTTCAGCATCTCGGCGTCGCGGGCGATCATGTACATCGCGATGACCATGACCTCCCAGGGGGCCATCTGCGCCATCATCACGCCGAGTACGAGGCCCTTGCGGCCCTTGAACTTCATGCGGGCGATGGCGAAGCTCGCGGCGTGGGCCACGACCAGGGCCAGCGCGACGGCGCCGACGGTGACGAGCAGGCTGTTCGTCACGTACGTCCAGAACAGCTCGACGCCCGTGGCCTTGGTGAAGTTGTCCAGCGTCGGGGTGAAGACGAAGACGGGGGCCTTGGAGAGGATCTGCCCGGACGGCTTGAGCGCCGAGGAGAACATCCAGTAGACCGGGAAGACGAAGACCACGGCCACGACGAGCGCGCCCAGGTTCTTCGCCACCGTGGCGGGGCGCAGCGGGCGGCGCTTGCGCAGCTGCTGTGCGGGCTTCGCGGGCTGCGGCGCGGCGGGTGCGGGCTTCGGGGCGGTGGTGGTGCTCACTGCTCCTCCTCCTGCTTCAGGATCAGGCGGAAGTAGAAGGACATGACGATCACGAGCATCACGATCGTCAGGACGGAGATCGCTGCCGCGAGCGCGTAGTGGCCCTGGCTCTGGCCCTCGACGAAGGCGAAGACGGGCAGGGTCTCGGAGCCGCGGTCGGGGCCGCCGCGGTTCATCGCGTACACCTGGGTGAAGGCCTTGAAGACCCAGATCACCTCGAGGAACGTGGTGACGGTGAAGAACGGCTTGAGGTTCGGGAAGACGACCTGCCAGAAGGTCTGCCAGCCGTTCGCGCCGTCCATCCGCGCGGCCTCGTACAGTTCGCCGCTGACCGTGGTCAGGCCGGCGTACATGTTGAGGGCGACGAAGGGGACGGAGCCCCACACCACCAGGACCGTGACGATCACCAGGGTGGAGAAGCCGGACTCGAACCAGTTGTGCTGCTCGTAGCCGGTGAAGCCGAGGGTGCGCATGACCCAGTTCATGACGCCGAACTGCTCGTCGAACAGCCACTGGAAGACGGTGACGGACGCGACGATCGGCATGGCCCAGGCCATCACCAGGGCCATCGACAGGACGAGGCGCATCCACTTGCCGAGGCGGTTCAGCAGGATGCCGACGAGGCTGCCGATCAGCATGATCAGCGCGACGTTGGCGGCGGTGAAGGCGAAGGTGCGGACGACAACGGTCCAGAAGTGCGCGTCGCCCAGCAGCTGGGTGTAGTTCTCGACCCCGTTGAAGGGTGCCTTCCGCTGGATGAACTCGATCTTGTCGACCTTCTGGAACGACAGGATCACGTTCTTGATCAGCGGGTACAGCAGCAGCGTGGCCAGGCTGAGGACCGCGGGTCCGATCAGGAGGTACGGCAGCCAGCCCGCGGGAAGCGGCTTTCTGCCCCGGCGCGGAGCCGACGGGCCGGCCCCCTTGGTCGTGGGCGGCGTCTGCTGCCCTCCGGCGGACTTCGGTGGTGCGTCCTGTGGAGCGGTCACCGCTCCCTGGGAGTGCACGGTCATGTCTTGGTTACCTCGGCTGCGGTCGGGCGTCGCACAGGTCTGTCAATGCGCGACCGGGGGTGCGGCGGGCGCGTGGGCGCCGGCCGCACCCCCGGTGCTACGTGCTACTTGTTGATGCGGCTCGCGATTTCCTTGTCCGCGTCCGCGCCCGCCTTGGCGGCGTCCTCACCCTTCAGGACCTTGGTCATGAACTCCTTGAGCGGGTTGGGCTCGGTCTCGACGTTCGCCCAGCCCGGGGTGACCGGGGTGATGCGGCCGTTGACGCCGCCCTTGCCCATGGCCTCGGCGAAGGAGCCCGCGGCCGGGGTGAAGTTCGCGCCGGCCTGGTTCGGGAGCAGCGCGCCCTTGGTCTCGGCGGCGTACTTCGTCATCTGGTCCTTGCCGGCGGCCAGCGCCAGCCACTCCTTGGCGAGCTCCTTGTTCTTGGAGCGCTCCGCGACGGCGAGGTTCGAGCCGCCGAGGAAGACGGTGCCCGGCTTGTCGGCCGTCTTGCCCGGGATCGGGAAGAAGCCGAAGTCGGCTTCCTTGCCCGCGTCCTTCAGGGCCTTCTCCGCACCGCCGGCCTCCCAGCCGAGACCGATCCAGGAGGAGACGCCGCCCTTGGGAACGACGTCGGTGGACTGCTGCGGGGTGGCCTCGTCCTTGTCCTTGGGGGCGGTGGAGTACGCCTGGAGCTTCTTGTAGAACTCCATCGCGGACGCGGCCTGGGGGGTGCCGAGGCCGCCCTTCCACTTACCGCCGTCCTTGACGGCGAGGTCGCCGCCCTCGTCCCAGATGAAGCCGGCGAGGACGTACCAGCTCTGGCCGGGGAGGTAGATCGGCTGCGAGGCGGGGTCCGCGGCCTTCAGCTTGTCGAGGCCGGCGATCCACTCGTCGCGGGTGGCCGGCGGGGTGACGCCGGCCTTGGCGTAGGCCTTCTTGTCGTACACGACGACGCGGTTGGCCGCGTACCAGGGGGCGGAGTAGAGCTTGCCGTCGTACTCGGCCGAGGCGAGCATGCTCTTCTGCCAGGCGTCGGCGCCGAGCTTGGCCTTGTCCTTGGTCAGGTCGGCGAGGCCGCCGGTGACGGCGTAGCCCGCGGTCTGGGTGTTGCCGAGCTCGAGGACGTCCGGCGGGGTGTTCTCGGAGAGGGCGGTCGTGACCTTCTCCTGGATGCCCTTCCACTGCTGCTCTTCGACCTTTACCGTGACACCCGGGTGCTTGGCCGAGAACTCGGCGTTGACGGCGTCGATCCAGGCCTTCGGGGCGGAGCCGTCCATCACCCAGACGGTGATCTCCTTGGCGCCGCCGGCGTCGGTCTTGCCCTTGTCGTCGCCGTCGTTGCCACCGCACGCCGCGAGGCCGATCACCATGCCCGCGACTCCGACCGCCGCGATGAGCTTGCGCTTCACGCCACCCTCCTCAGGGATGCTCTGCACTTCCCTCGCCCGCCGCGGTGACGTACCAAGTACTGCCGTGGGGCCGGGATCTGATCCATATTGGTTTAGACCAGTAACCGGAGCTTGGCCTAGACCTTTAGGGGTGTCAAGGGTCTAATGAGCGGGTGATCGGTCCGTTACCGGACCGACACCTGGGGGAGGGAGGAGGCCTGCCCTCCCACCCGTGTCACGATGTGACCGCACATATCGGAGGAGCCGGTGACGGCAGCGAAACTGGAGTCGGGAAGGCGGGCGGCGATGTCCACCGAAGGGGCGACCACCGAGCCGGAAGGCGGGGCAGCCACTCGCACGGCGCGGGTGCCCAAGTACTACCGACTCAAGCGGCACTTGCTCGACATGACCGAGACACTGCCCCCGGGCACCCCGGTGCCGCCGGAGCGCACGCTCGCGGCCGAATTCGACACCTCCCGCACCACCGTGCGCCAGGCTCTCCAGGAGCTCGTCGTCGAGGGACGGCTGGAGCGCATTCAGGGCAAAGGCACCTTTGTCGCGAAACCGAAGGTCTCCCAGCCCCTCCAACTGTCCTCGTACACGGAGGACATGCGGGCCCAGGGCCTGGAGCCCACCTCCCAACTCCTCGACATCGGATACGTGACGGCCGACGACACCCTGGCCGGACTCCTCAAGATCGCCACGGGCGGCCGGGTGCTGCGCATCGAGCGGCTGCGCCTCGCGAGCGGCGAGCCGATGGCCATCGAGACCACCCACCTCTCGGCCAAGCGCTTCCCCGCGCTGCGCCGGTCCCTGGCGAAGTACACCTCCCTCTACACGGCGCTGGCCGAGGTGTACGACGTACGGCTCGCGGAGGCCGAGGAGACGATCGAGACCTCCCTCGCCACCCCGCGCGAGGCGGGCCTGCTGGGCACCGACGTCGGCCTGCCGATGCTGATGCTCTCCCGCCACTCCCTCGACGCCGACGGCGAACCGGTCGAGTGGGTCCGCTCGGTGTACCGCGGCGATCGTTACAAGTTCGTCGCCCGACTCCAGCGCCCCGCCGTCTGATTCGTAGTTGACTCTCGTTCCGCTATGCGGACGGGGGCTTACGTTCACCGGGCGGGCCCCCGTAGATTCCCTGCGCTTACGCAGATGATCAACGAGGGGACGAGGATCATGCCGGAACCGGAAGCAACAGGTACAGAACGGAACGCGGCGAGTCCGGACACGGCGGCGGACTCGCCTTCCGCGCCGCAGGACCCAGGGGCGTCGGGGGGCATGAACCCGAAGTCCGTCGCCGTCTGGGTCCTCGTCGCCCTCGTCGGGGCCCTCGGCTGGGGCATCCTCGCCCTCTCGCGCGGCGAGGAGATCTCGGCCGCCTGGCTGCTCGCCGCCGCGCTGGGCTCGTACGCCATCGGCTACCGCTTCTACGCGCGCTTCATCTCCGACCGGGTCCTGAAGGTCGACAAGACGCGGGCCACCCCCGCCGAACGCCTTGACAACGGTGTCGACTTCCACCCCACCGACCGCCGCGTGCTGTTCGGCCACCACTTCGCCGCCGTCGCCGGCGCCGGCCCGCTGGTCGGCCCCGTGCTCGCCGCGCAGATGGGCTACCTGCCGGGCACCATCTGGATCGTCGCGGGCGTCATCTTCGCGGGCGCCGTCCAGGACATGGTCACCCTCTTCTTCTCCACCCGCCGCGACGGCCGCTCGCTCGGCCAGATGGCGCGGGACGAGATCGGCCCGGTCGGCGGAGCCGCCGCCCTGGTCGCCGTGTTCGCCATCATGATCATCCTGCTGGCCGTGCTCGCCCTGGTCATCGTCAACGCCCTGGCGCACTCCCCCTGGGGTGTCTTCTCCATCGGCATGACCATCCCGATCGCCCTCTTCATGGGCTTCTACCTGCGCGTGCTGCGCCCGGGCCGGGTCACCGAGATCTCCGTCATCGGCGTCGCGCTGCTGCTGCTCGCCATCGTCGCCGGCGGCTGGGTCGCCGACTCCTCGCTGGCGAGCACCTTCACGCTGGAGAAGGAGACTCTGGTCCTCTGGATGGTGGCGTACGGCTTCATCGCCTCGGTGCTGCCGGTGTGGATGCTCCTCGCGCCCCGCGACTACCTCTCCACCTTCATGAAGGTGGGCACCATCGCGCTGCTCGCCGTGGGCGTGGTCGTCGCCATGCCGACCCTGAAGATGCCCGCGGTCACCGAGTTCGCCGCCCGCGGGGACGGGCCGGTGTTCGCCGGGTCGATGTTCCCGTTCGTCTTCATCACCATCGCGTGCGGGGCGCTGTCCGGGTTCCACGCCCTGGTCTCCTCGGGCACGACCCCGAAGATGATCCAGAAGGAGACCCAGGTCCGGGTCATCGGCTACGGCGCGATGCTGACCGAGTCCTTCGTCGCCGTCATGGCGATCATCGCGGCCTGCATCATCGAGCCCGGCCTGTTCTTCGCGGTCAACTCCCCCGCCGGTGTCGTCGGCACCACGGTCGAGACCGCCTCGCAGGCCGTGACGAACTTCGGCTTCGCCATCTCGCCCGAGTTCCTCGCGCAGGCCGCGAAGGACGTCGAGGAAACCAGCCTGCTGTCCCGTACGGGCGGGGCGCCGACGTTCGCACTCGGAATGTCGGAGATCTTCTCCTCCGTGGTCGGCGGCGCCGGGCTGAAGGCGTTCTGGTACCACTTCGCGATCATGTTCGAGGCCCTGTTCATCCTGACCACCCTCGACGCGGGTACCCGGGTCGGCCGGTTCATGCTCCAGGACACCCTCGGCAACGTGCACAAGTCCTTCAAGGACGTCAGCTGGAAGCCGGGCGTGTGGCTGGCGAGCGCGGTGGTCGTGGGCGGCTGGGGCTACTTCCTGTGGGTCGGCATCAAGGACCCGCTGGGCGGCATCAACCAGCTGTTCCCGCTGTTCGGGATCGCGAACCAGCTGCTGGCGGCGGTGGCACTGGCCGTCTGCACCACGCTGCTGGTCAAGTCCGGCCGGCTCAAGTGGGCCTGGGTGACCGGCGTCCCGCTGGCCTGGGACGTGGCCGTCACGCTGACCGCGAGCTACCAGAAGGTGTTCTCCGACGACGTGAAGGTCGGCTTCTTCGCGCAGCGCGACAAGTACCAGACCGGGATCGACGCCGGGAAGGTCCTGCCGCCCGCCAAGAACATGGGCGAGATGCACACGATCGTCACGAACGCGACGGTAGACGGCGCGCTGTCGGCGCTGTTCGCGATCCTGATCGTCATCGTGCTGCTGGACGCGGCGCGGACCTGCCTGAAGGCCGCCGGCAACCCGGAGGCGGTCAGGCTGTCCGAGGTCCCGTGGACCGAATCGAAGATCATCGCCCCGGCCGGGCTCATCGCGACGCCCGAGGAGCGGGCGGAGCTCGCCGCCGCAGGCCTGGACTCGGGCGGCGGCCGCGTGAAGGAGCCGGTGGCGTGAGCGGGGTCCGCGCGGCGCTGGCGAAGGCGCGGTTCTTCGTACGGGAGTTCTCGGGCGAGGCGGCGTACGAGCGCTACGTCGCGCACGCCCGTACGCACGACCCGGACGCGCAGGTCATGACCCGCCGCGCCTTCGAACGCGCCCGCACGGACTCCCGCGAGGCGGACCCCCGCGAGGGCTTCCGCTGCTGCTGAGGACTTACGTGAAGGGGCTCCGCCGGTCACCGGCTGAGCCCCTTCACGTCGTGCGGGTCAGCGCACCCAGTCCTTGAGGGGCTCGGTATCCAGGGTGATGCCGACAGGGTCCGGGAGCCGGACTTCCCTGCCGAACGGCACCGTGCGTACGGTCTCGTAGCGGGCGCCATCCGGGTCACTGTGGACGAGAACCTGGCATTTGAGCCGATCGACGAGCAGGTGGACGGGGATGCCGGTCTCCGCGTAGGCACGCGGCTTCTCGATCCGGTCTCGCCGCTCGGTATCGGAGTCCCACGAGGTCACCTCGACAGCCATCAGGATCGGGCCCGGGTCCACCCAGTCGCCCTGCCCGACGAACGCGTCCTCGTGCGCCAGTACGCCGTCCGGAATGGCACGGCCCTCCCGGTACTGCTCTGCCTTGATTCCCTGCCCTGGGTGCAGCCAGAAGCCCGGGTGGTGCCGGATGCAGATCCGCGTCAACCACAGAATGATCCGCCCGTCCCGTGGTCCCCGACCGTCATTGCCTTGCTCCTCAGCACCCCACCGATGAATTCCAGTCGCAGCCCCTCCTCCTCGCGGGCCGCTATCCGGGCGAGGTGCTCGAACACTGCGGTCGTCATGTGGGGCCGGTCGGGCATCACGGTCATGCCTCGCTCGCCTTCCTCGACGGTGCCGTCTCCGACGACAGCGCCGGGCACCGGCAGCCGTCCGGCACACTCGACCGCATGGACATCGTGATCAGGGAAGCTCTGGCGGCGGAGTACGGGACGCTCGGGGAAATCACCGCGCAGGCCTACCTCGGGGACGGGTTCCTGACGTTCGGCGAGGACGACCCGTACCTCGCTCGGCTGCGCGACGTGGCCGGGCGTGCCGCCGACGGGGTGATACTCGTCGCCGCGACGGGCGACGGCCGGCTCCTCGGCGGGGTGGCCTTCGCCGCGCCCGGGAGCCCGCTGTGCGACATCGCCGGACCCGACGAGGCCGAGTTCCGGATGCTGGCCGTCGCCCGGGAGGGCCGCGGGCGCGGCGCCGGGGAGGCTCTGGTGCGGGCCTGCGCGGACCGCGCCCGGGCCGTCGAGGGCGTACGGCGCCTCGTGCTGTCCACCACGGACGACATGGCCGGCGCCCACCGGATCTACGAACGGCTCGGTTTCGTGCGCACGCCGGAACGGGACTGGGAGCCCGTCCCCGGCCTCCCTCTGCGCACGTACGGTCTCGAACTGTAGCCACGCCGACACAACATCTAGGGGGTCGCGCATGAAGGGGCCCCCACATGTATGCTCGTCCTCGCTGTCGTCGCAGGGGAATCCGGTGCGAATCCGGAACTGTCCCGCAACGGTATGAAGTACACCCATTGGTGTCACCGCAAGTCCGATGACCTGCCGACAGTACGCCCGGCTCGACCGAACCGGGTGTCGATACGTCCGGGCCTCGCGGTTGGGCCGGTGGACGCCGCGCGGTGCTGCCCCGTCATGCCCGCACGCGCCCGCTCGCGCCCGCACCGCAGGTGTCCCGGAGCCGAGCGAGGGAGAGCTCCCCCCGTGACCATCGCGCCTTCCGCACCGCGCGCCGAGTCCGACCCGTCCGACACCGGAATCGAGACCGGGGGACCTGGGGCCGCACTGCTGCGTACCCTCACCGAGCTGACGGCCGACCTCCCCGACACCGACCCGGGCCGGGTCGCCGCCGCCGCGCTCCGCGGGCGCAGCGCCGCCGCCGACGAGGCCGAACTGCGCGGGCTGGCCACGGAGGCCGCGGCCGGTCTGATCTCCGAGGACCCGGCGTACTCCCGGCTCGCCGCCCGGCTGCTGACGCTGGCCGTCGCCGAGGAAGCCGCCGGCCAGGGGGCCACCTCCTTCTCCTCCTGCGTAGCGGTGGGCCACCGCGAGGGCCTGATCGCGGACCGCACCGCCGAGTTCGTGGCGCTGCACGCGAACCGCCTGGACGCGCTGGTCGACCACACGCTGGCCGAGGGCGCCGACGACCGCTTCGGCTTCTTCGGTCTGCGCACCCTGCACAGCCGCTACCTGCTGCGCCACCCGATCACCCGCCAGGTGATCGAGACCCCGCAGCACTTCATGCTCCGCGTGGCCTGCGGCCTCGCCGAGAACGACAGTGTCCAGGCCGTCGAGGAAGTGGCCTCGCTCTACCGGCTGATGAGCCGCCTCGACTACCTGCCGTCCTCCCCCACGCTCTTCAACTCCGGCACCCGGCACCCGCAGATGTCCTCCTGCTACCTGCTGGACTCCCCGCTGGACGAGCTCGACTCGATCTACGACCGCTACCACCAGGTCGCGCGTCTGTCGAAGCACGCCGGCGGCATCGGTCTCTCGTACTCGCGCATCCGCGCCCGCGGTTCGCTGATCCGCGGTACGAACGGCCACTCCAACGGCATCGTGCCGTTCCTGAAGACCCTCGACGCCTCCGTCGCCGCCGTGAACCAGGGCGGCCGCCGCAAGGGCGCCGCCGCGGTCTACCTGGAGACCTGGCACGCGGACATCGAGGAGTTCCTGGAGCTCCGCGACAACACGGGCGAGGACCAGCGCCGTACGCACAACCTGAACCTGGCGCACTGGGTGCCGGACGAGTTCATGCGCCGCGTGAACGCGGACGCCGACTGGTCGCTGTTCTCCCCGGCCGACGTGCCCGAGCTGGTCGACCTGTGGGGCGACGAGTTCGACGCCGCGTACCACAAGGCCGAGGCCGCGGGCCTCGCCCGCAAGACCATGCCCGCCCGCGACCTGTACGGCCGGATGATGCGCACCCTCGCGCAGACCGGCCAGGGCTGGATGACCTTCAAGGACGCCTCCAACCGCACGGCGAACCAGACCGCCGAGCCGGGCAGCGTCGTCCACTCCTCGAACCTGTGCACCGAGATCATCGAGGTCACCGACGACGGCGAGACCGCCGTCTGCAACCTGGGCTCGGTCAACCTGGGCGCGTTCGTCCTCACCGAGACCGGTGAGATCGACTGGGAGCGGCTGGACGAGACCGTCCGTACGGCCGTCACCTTCCTCGACCGCGTCGTGGACATCAACTTCTACCCGACCGAGCAGGCCGGCCGCTCCAACGCCCGCTGGCGTCCGGTGGGCCTGGGCGCGATGGGCCTGCAGGACGTCTTCTTCAAGCTGAAGCTGCCGTTCGACTCCCCCGAGGCGAAGGCGCTGTCCACCAAGCTCTCCGAGCGCATCATGCTGGCCGCGTACGAGGCCTCCTGCGACCTCGCCGAGCGCAGCGGCCCGCTCCCGGCCTGGGAGCAGACCCGCACCGCCCGCGGCGTCCTGCACCCGGACCACTACGACGTCCAGCTGAACTGGCCCGAGCGCTGGGACGCGCTGCGCGCCCGCGTCGCGGAGTCCGGCATGCGCAACTCGCTGCTGCTGGCCATCGCGCCGACGGCGACGATCGCCTCGATCGCCGGCGTGTACGAGTGCATCGAGCCGCAGGTCTCCAACCTCTTCAAGCGCGAGACGCTCAGCGGTGAGTTCCTCCAGGTCAACGGCTACCTGGTGGAGGAGCTGAAGAAGCTCGGCGTGTGGGACTCCCAGACCCGCGAGGCGCTGCGCGACTCGTCCGGCTCCGTCCAGGGCTTCGGCTGGATCCCGGCCGAGGTGCGCGAGCTGTACCGCACGGCGTGGGAGATCCCGCAGCGCGGTCTGATCGACATGGCGGCGGCCCGTACGCCGTACCTCGACCAGTCGCAGTCGCTGAACCTGTTCCTGGAGACGCCGACCATCGGGAAGCTGTCCTCGATGTACGCGTACGCCTGGAAGCAGGGCCTGAAGACCACGTACTACCTGCGCTCGCGCCCGGCGACGAAGATCGCCCGCGCCGCCCAGGCGGCCACCCCCGCAGCGCTCCCCCTGGCCGACGCCGCCGCCGAGGCCGCGGCCGCGGAAGCGCTGGCCTGCTCCCTTGAGAACCCCGAGTCCTGCGAGGCCTGCCAGTAATGAGCTCCACCGCAAAGAAGAACCTGCTCGACCCGGGCTTCGAGCTGACTCTCCGCCCCATGCGCTACCCGGACTTCTACGAGCGCTACCGGGACGCGATCAAGAACACCTGGACCGTCGAGGAGGTCGACCTCCACTCGGACGTCGCCGACCTGGCGAAGCTGACGCCGGCCGAGCAGCACATGATCGGCCGTCTGGTCGCGTTCTTCGCGACGGGTGACTCGATCGTCTCGAACAACCTGGTGCTGACGCTCTACAAGCACATCAACTCCCCGGAGGCGCGCCTCTACCTGTCGCGCCAGCTGTTCGAGGAGGCCGTGCACGTCCAGTTCTATCTGACGCTGCTCGACACCTACCTGCCCAACCCGGACGACCGCGCGGCCGCCTTCGACGCCGTCGAGGAGATCCCGTCGATCCGCGAGAAGGCGCAGTTCTGCTTCAAGTGGATCAACGAGGTCGAGAAGCTGGACCGGCTGGAGACGCAGGCCGACCGCCGCCGCTTCCTGCTGAACCTGATCTGCTTCGCGGCGTGCATCGAGGGGCTGTTCTTCTACGGCGCCTTCGCGTACGTGTACTGGTTCCGCTCGCGCGGTCTGCTGCACGGCCTCGCCACCGGCACCAACTGGGTGTTCCGCGACGAGACCATGCACATGAACTTCGCGTTCGAGGTCGTGGACACCGTCCGCAAGGAGGAGCCGGAGCTCTTCGACGACGCCCTCCAGCAGCAGGTCACGGACATGCTGAAGGAGGCCGTGGAGGCCGAGCTCCAGTTCGGCCGCGACCTGTGCGGTGACGGCCTGCCGGGCATGAACACCGAGTCGATGCGCGAGTACCTGGAGTGCGTCGCGGACCAGCGCCTGGTCCGCCTCGGCTTCCCGCCGGTGTACGGCTCGCAGAACCCGTTCTCCTTCATGGAGCTGCAGGGTGTGCAGGAGCTGACGAACTTCTTCGAGCGCCGCCCGTCGGCCTACCAGGTCGCGGTCGAGGGCACGGTCGACCTGGACGAGGACTTCTAAGTCCCGTCGGCCACCGCCGGTACGACTTGATAGCGTCCCCGCCCATGGGGAGCAACACCCGGTCCTCCGGGTTCTCGGGCGGGGGCGCTTCGCCATGTCCGTGACCGGGTGGGCCGGGCGGGCCCGGCTGCGGCCCGGCGGCCTGCTGTACGGGGGCGCCGTCGGGTCCGCCACCGCGCACGCGCACCACTCCGTGCAGGTCATCGCCGCGCTGGACGGGGACGGGCTGCTGATGGCCGGGCCGGACGGGGAACCCTTGCGGTGCCGGGCGTACGTGGTCCCGGCCGGGGTACGGCATTCCGTACTGGCGGGCACCGCGCGCGGGGTGGTGCTGCACTACGACCCGCTCTCCTCGGCCGGCCGCCTGCTCGCCTCGCCGGCGGGGGACGCGGGGGACCTCGTACCGGTCGCCGGCTCCCTGCCCGCCGACCCCTTCGAGGCGGCCTGCGCGCTGGACTCCCTGCTCCCCGGTGGCCCGCTGCCGGAGGCTGCGGCGCATCCGGGGCTGGCGCGGGTGCTGGCCTGGCTGCCCGGGCGGGACGGCGTACGGCTGTCCCAGGCGGCCGAGGTGGCGTGCCTGTCGGAGAGCCGCCTCGCGCACTTGTTCCGGGCGGAGCTGGGGCTGCCGTTCCGCCCGTACGTGCTGTGGCTGCGGCTGATGCGGGCCGCCGAACTCGCCTCCCGCGGGCACTCCCTGACGGATGCGGCGCACGGCGCGGGCTTCGCCGACGGGGCCCACTTCAGCCGGGTGTGGCGGCGGATGTTCGGGATCCCGCCGTCGGACTTCACCCGCACCATCCAGTGGATGTAGCAGGTTCGTTCAAGCGCCGGCGGGGCCTTCGGCCGCACCGTTGACGCATGCGAAACGTACTGAAGACCTGCATCACCGCATGCACGCCGAAGACCATGCCGGCCGCCGTGCGCGCGGCCTTCGAGGCCGAGCTGCTGCGGGCCCGCGACTGCGCGCCCGACACCGCCGCCATGTGGGACGCCCTGGAGCGGGCGCACATCATCTCCCAGGCCTGGGCCTGGCCCCACACCCGCGCCCACTGGCACATGTTCCGGCTCGCGGTGCGCTGCCGGGACCGGGCGGAGGCGGTGGGCCAGGTGGTGCGGATCCTGGTGGCGGGGGCCGGGTCGGCGACCGGGCGCGTGCCGTACGGCAACACCGGGCGCACGGCCGCGGGGCTGTTCACGCCGATGCCCCTCCCGGAGGACCTCCGGGTGCTGCTGGGCCGCGCCTAGCCGCACCCGGGGCCGGTCGGGGCTACGCGTTCGGGACGGTCTCGTAGCGCGGGGTGCCCTCTTCCATCTGGCGGAGGGCGTCCTTGCGGTCCCGCTTCGAGAGGCGGTCGATGTACAGGTACCCGTACAGGTGGTCCGTCTCGTGCTGGAGGCAGCGCGCGAAGTAGCCCGTACCGCGGACCTTGATCGGGTTGCCCTGCGCGTCCTGGCCGGTCACCTCGGCGTAGTCCGGGCGGGCCAGCGAGGCGTACGCGGTCGGGACCGACAGGCAGCCCTCGTTCGAGTCGTCGAGCACGCGGGAACCGGCCGGCAGCTCCACCAGCTTCGGGTTGACCACGACACCGGTGTGGCGCGCGCCGTCGTCGTCCGGGCAGTCGTAGACGAAGACCTTGGCGTCCACGCCGATCTGGTTCGCGGCCAGGCCCACGCCCTCGGCGGCCTTCTGGCTGGCGAACATGTCGTCGATCAGCTGCGCCAGTTCGTCGCCGAACTCGGTGACGTCCTTGCACTCACGGTGCAGGACGGGGTTGCCGACCACCGTGATCGGGCGGGCGGTGCCGCGCTCGCGGTGGGCGAGCTCGCGCGCCTCACCGTCCTCGGTGTCCACGACGTACCCGTCGTTGACGATCTCGACGACCTCGTTCTCCTGCTGCGCCATGTCCGCCGTAAGCCTTCCGTAAGTCCACCCGTTCACAATGTGCCGGTACAGCCTACGGTGCCGGGTCAGCAGACCTCTTCGAGATCCCGCCATTCACGGGTGTCCGGGCTGTCCGCGACCCAGCCGTCGAGCAGTCCGCGCACCAGGCCGGCCGGCGCCGCGATCCCGCATTCGCGTTCGGGCACCCAGAGCGGACCGGACCCGTTCGTGCGGTGGCCCAGCGGACCGGGGTGCCCCGGTTCGCTGTGGTCGTGCGGGTCCAGGTGTTCCCCGTCGCCCTCGCCGCTCGGCATCACGCTCTCCGAGCAGGTCCGGCACAGCAGTCGCACCGAGGACGACCAGTCCTCGGCGGCGAAGCCCGCGTCGGAGGCCAGCTGCTCCAGCGCATCGCGGTCCTCCTCGGTGGCCGCCTCCAGCAGCACCACCCAGGTCGGCACCGGCGAGGGGGCCCACAGCTCGATCTCGTCGAAGACCGGGTAGGAGGGGCCGGCCGCGGTGACCCGCTCGCCGTGCGGGACCCCGTCGTGCAGGACGACCTCGCCCCAGCGCCGCCCCGAGGAGGGCAGCGGGATCGACAGGACCTCCATGCGGGCCGGGTCCAGCCGACGGCCCCAGACCACCTCGGCCTCCCCCTCCGGGGACAGCCGTACGGCGGCGCTGCCGAGCTCCATGCCGACCGGTTCGCCGCTGCCCTTCGCGGGGTGGGTGCCCGAGCCGTGCGGGTCCCCGGGGACCTTCAGCCCGTACGCCTGCCAGGCCCGGCGGGCCAGCGGCCAGTCCTGCAGCGCGGTCGCGGCGATCCCGACGTTCCACCAGTCCGGGGCGCCGGTCTCGCGGTCCAGCAGGGCCACGGCGCGCAGCCCCGCGGCCCGGGCCTGCTCCCAGTCGTGCCGGAATTTGTGCAGCAGGGCGAGGTTGAACCAGGACTCGGACAGCCAGGGCTCCAGGTCCGCGGCTCTGGTCAGCAGCGCACCCGCGTCCTCGTACCGCCCGTCGCCGATCAGCGTGAACGCGCGGTCGGTGGCCTGCCGCCACGAAGCGGAGGGCCGATGCCGTACCTTCCCGAAGATCCTCACGATTCCCGCCTGCCGGTCCAACGGTGCAGCCTTGCGGACACCCTCACGGACACTCCTACTGGCATCCAACCATGCCCACTCGGACGGCCGCTCATTACCCATGGGTTACCCAGGTGGGACGGGAACAACTCTGTCACGTCCGCCCCTGGCCAGAACCCTCGCGAGACACTCCACGACCTCCGGCTGGTAGTCGCGCCCGGTGCCCAGCCGCAGCTGCTCCAGGGCCGCGAGGGGGCCACCCGGGTGACGGGGCCCGCCGAGCAGGTCCTCGTACGCGTTGACCGCCCGCACGATGCGCGCCAGGGCGGGCTGCTCCCGGTACGGGTCCGCCTGCCGCTCCACGATGACGGCCACCTCGGCGGGCACCCCGGTCTGGCGGGCCACCTCCCCGCCGAGCGCGGCGATCCGGCGGGCCTCGGCAGCCGGCAGCCCGGCGGTGGCCCCGGACCGGACCGGGTCGACGAGGGAGAGCTGGCCGATGTCGTGCATGAGGGCGGCGTACTCCAGCACCGTGAGCTCCCGCTCCGAGAGGCCCAGCTCCCGGCCGACGGCGCAGCTCAGGGCGGCGACCCGGCGGGAGTGCCCCGGGCGGGTGTACCCGGCGATCTCGGTGGCCCGGGCCAGGGAGGTGATGGTCTGGCGGTAGGTGGTGCGGATCGCGGTGATCCGGTGGAAGGAGAGCTGGGTCAGCAGCAGGGGCAGGCAGAAGACGGGCAGGGCCCACAGGCCGGCGACGGCCACGCCGAGGGCCATGACGACCCCGGTGGCGCAGATCGCGGAGCCGATGCCGAGCTGGGCGCGCAGCTCGTCGCGGAGCAGGGGACCGTACGGCCAGCCCGTGCGGGCGCGGGCCAGGGCGGCGGCGAGCACGGCGTCGCACAGGGCGGTGAGGCCGAGCAGGAGGAGCAGGAAGAGGACGAGGTACGGGCCCTGCCCGATCCCGTCCTCCAGACGGCCGGAGTTGTAGAGCGGCTGGAAGCAGACGGCGGCGAAGGCGACGGTGAGGACCCGCCGGGCCAGGTGGTCGGCGGCGGGGGCGCGGCCGCGGGCGATGTGCGGGACGATCCCGGCGAGGGCCGCGGCGACGACGACCGTGACGATCTGGAGCACCCCGTGGTGGGTGGGCTCGGCGGCGTCCGGGCCGAGCAGGGCGTACGCGAGGGCCCCGGCGAAGGCCAGGGGTGCGGGCTGGCGGTCGTCTGCGGCGTCCGGTGCGGCTGCGGCGGCGGCCCAGGTACCCCAGGAGTCACGGGGGTCACGGGCATCACGGGGGCCGCGTGCGCCCCCGGCGTCCCGGGTGTCGCGGCGGGCGAGCTCGCCACAGGCGATCAGGGCACCGAAGGCCAGGGCGGTGCCGGGTTCGACGAGGCCGTTCCACAGGGTGTGCCCGAGCCCGGCCAGGGTGAGAAGCACGGCGGCCCCGCGCACCCCCCAGACGACCGCGCCCCGGGCGACGGCGCCCCTCACGTCCCGCTCCCGCCGTCCGGTTCCGGCCCCTTCGGCGGGTCCACGGTCCGTACGCGCGTCCGGGCGCCCTGGGCCGGCAGCCCGGACAGCGCGGGCCCGCCGGGGTCCGGGGCCGCGGAGGCGGGCGCCGCCGCCCGGCCGGGGGCGGAACCGGCCGGGATCACCTGGAGCTCGTCCTCGTCCGCCGTGACCACCGGATGCCAGCCCTCCCGGCCGATCGCCTCGACCAGCGCGTGCACCATCACCGGGTCGAAGTGGGCCCCCGCGCACCGCTCCAGCTCGGCCAGGGCCACCGGCACCGGCCGGGCCCGGCTGTACGAGCGGGTCGAGGTCATCGCGTCGAAGGCGTCGGCCACCGCCACCACCCGGGCCGGCACCGGGATCTGCTCGCCGGTCAGCCCGTACGGGTATCCGGAGCCGTCGACCCGCTCGTGGTGGTGCAGGATCGCGGACCGCGCCTCGCCCAGGAAGCCGATGCCGCGGACCATCTCGTGCCCGTACTCGGGATGCAGCTCGATGATCCGCCGCTCCTCCGGGGTCAGCGGGCCGTCCTTGCGCAGGAGCCGGGTCGGGACGCCCAGCTTGCCGACGTCGTGCAGGATCCCGGCGATGCGGACGACTTCGAGCCGGTCCCCGTCCATGCCCAGCTCGCGGGCGATCATCGCGGAGGCCTGGCCGACGCGCTCGCCGTGGCCGCGCGTATAGCGGTCCTTCAGCTCGACGGCCTGGACGAGGGCCCGGATCGTGGCCTGGTGGGCGGCCCGTTCCCGGTGGTACTGGGCGAAGACCCAGCAGGAGATGTACATCGGCAGCAGGACGAGCAGCGCGGCCGGGAGCCCGTACGGGCTGCGCCACAGGACGGCCATCATCAGCCCGGCGAGGCCGTGCACGCAGTGCGGCACCAGGGAGCGGCCGAGCGGTCCGCGCCATGCCGTGCTCAGGGGCCGGCGTTCGGCGGCGGCCAGGACGCCCGCGTCGAGGGCGGTCAGTACGAGGCAGAAGGCGGCGGCCGCGGCCACCGCGGGCAGCAGCGCGTACGGGAAGTGCGGGAGCTCCGCGAACGGGGCGGAAGGGGAGCCGGGCGAAGGGCCGCCGCCCAGCAGCCCGAACGTCCGCCCCGCCGCCCAGGCCGCGAGGGCCTGCTGCGCCGCGTGCCACACACGCCGGACCCGAGCGGGCCTGCGGACCACCGCCTGCGCGAACCCGCCGGGCAGCGCGACGAGCGCGGCGGCGGCCGGCGGCAGCAGGAAGACGGCGGCGAGCAGCACGGGGAAGAACGAGCCGATGCCCTCGGGGACCCGCTTGCCCGGCAGCGGGCAGATCCTGACCAGTTCACCGCCGAGGTACAGGGCGGCGAGCAGCGCGACGGCGGGCCAGGGAGTGCCGGAATCGGCGAAGGCCGGGGCGGCGCAGGCGGATGCCGCGAGGACGGCGCAGAAGACGACGGCCCACACGGGATCGGGGCGCGCCGCCGGCGGAAGTCCCCGCATGACGCTCTCCTCCCCTGTGCCGTGCACACCGTTTGGGGAGAATAAGTGGGGCCCCCTCGCACAGGGGGCCACATTTTCGTATTGCGCCGTACGGGCACCCCCGGATTAGCACCATCGAGTGAACGATTCGGCTTCCAGGGGCGGTTGTTCGATCAGCCGGTGGCGGGGTCCGCTGTCACATCGTGTTCGGGGACGGCCTGCCCGGAACGGATCAGCTCGATCCGTCCCATGACCTTCGAGCGCAGGTCGGTCGGCACGTCGTCCGAACCGCAGCAGCGCTTCACCAGCTTCTTTACGGCCTGCTCGAGGCCGTACTTCTCCAGGCAGGGATTGCATTCGCCGAAGTGCGTCTCGAACTTCGTGCAATCGCTGTCCGGCATCTCGTGGTCCAGGAACTCGTACAGGTGGTCCAGGACCTCAGAGCAATCCGTCTCGTGCGGCTCTCCGCAGCTCATGAGCCCGAGCCTTTCAGGTCGTTCGACTCTCCCGCGCCGGCGGGAACCAGCCCGCGCTCACGGGCATAGTCCTCCAGCATTCCGCGGAGTTGACGGCGGCCACGGTGCAGTCGCGACATGACCGTACCGATGGGTGTACCCATGATGTCCGCGATCTCCTTGTACGCAAAGCCCTCTACGTCGGCAAGATAGACCGCGATGCGGAACTCCTCCGGAATCGCCTGCAGCGCTTCCTTCACATCCGAATCGGGCAGGTGGTCGAGTGCCTGCGATTCGGCGGAACGAAGGCCCGTCGACATGTGCGACTCGGCGCGCGCCAGCTGCCAGTCCTCGATCTCCTCGGCCGCGCTGCGCTGCGGTTCACGCTGCTTCTTGCGGTAGGAGTTGATGAACGTGTTGGTCAGAATGCGGTAGAGCCACGCCTTGAGGTTGGTGCCCTCGCGGAACTGGTGGAAGGACGCGTATGCCTTCGCATACGTCTCCTGGACCAGGTCCTCGGCGTCGGCCGGATTGCGCGTCATGCGCAGCGCGGCCGAGTACATCTGGTCGAGGTAGCCGAGGGCGTCCCTCTCGAAGCGCGCATTGCGCTCCGGGGTCGTCTCCTCCGCGTGGCCTTCGTCGGTCCCAGCGACAGGACCCACCTCCTCCGACTGCGTGACGGCTCCGAAAGCGGACCCGCTCGAATCGGAGAATAGTCGACCATCCCGGCCCTCCGCCGCCTGAAGCGGGCGGCGCTTGGGCGCGGGCAGGACCGTCCAGTCCAGGCCTGCCGCCTGCGGACGGTGCTGGCTGATGACCTGGGTCATGCGGTCCCTCTCCTCCGACTGATCCCGTGCGTTCTGACATCCCGCACAACAGAAGGGTCGGGCCGCGCATTCCCCGCCGGGGCCCGTACCTCCGGCCTCTGTCAGGTGGGCGTCCGCGATGTGGTACGGATCACTCCCGGGTCCGTCTCACTCCCCGGACCGCGTCCGTCACAGGGGAAGCCCGGCGAGCCATGCGGCGACGGCCCCGGTGATCACCGCAAGGGCCTCGTCCTGGGTCAGGTCCGCCTTCTTCGGCACGGCGAAACCGTGATCGCCGGAGGGGATCTCCACCAGTTCGTACGGTGCCTGCGCGGTCGGCGGCGGGAACTCCCCGGGCCGCCCGAAGGGGTCCCGGCCGCCTTGGACCACCAGGGTGGGCCTCCCGGCCCCCGTGAGCTCCTCGGCCCGGGACTTCTCGGGCCGGCCCGGCGGGTGCAGCGGGAACGCCAGGGCCAGCACCCCGGCCGCCCCCAGCTCCGCGGCGGTCCGGCAGGCCACCCGGGCCCCGG
Organism: Streptomyces sp. NPDC059355; assembly: GCF_042752335.1. Taxonomy (NCBI): domain Bacteria; kingdom Bacillati; phylum Actinomycetota; class Actinomycetes; order Kitasatosporales; family Streptomycetaceae; genus Streptomyces; species Streptomyces sp. NPDC059355. Next base: position 43,762 of record NZ_JBHYXN010000009.1, read on the forward strand.
CGCTGCGGCCGCCCGCCACCACCGGCAGCCCGGGTCCGGCCAGCGCCGGCCACAGGCCCCGCCAGCCCTCGTCCAGCACCTTGGGCGCGGCGGCCACCTTCTTCCCGGCCACCCGCCACGGCTGCTCGACCAGTGCCACCGTCACCCCGTGGGCGGGCAGGGCGGCGGCCAGGGCCACGAGGTCGCGGGCCTCGATCCCGCCGCCGGCGCCGTGGCTCACGGCCAGCACGAGGCGTGCGGCCGTACGGGCGGGGACGGGGTGCCAGGTGATGCGGGCCTCGCCCGCCGGGGTGTCGACGCTCTCGGTGCGCGTACGCGTGGTCATGGCACCCATCCTGCCCGGGGCGTCCCGCCCGGGGCGGAAGCCCCGGCTAGAAGAGCGTGGCCTCCTCCGGCGCGGCCAGCTCGTGCAACAGCTCCGGCCCGTTGTTGCGCACGTTGCTGACGGCGGTGGAGACCGGGTACGCGCGCATCAGCCCTCCCGGCGGCGGCGCGAGCAGGGCCTGGAGTTCGTCGGTGTCGGTCCGGGCCGGGTCCAGCCAGGCGTCCCAGCGGTCGGGGGGCAGCATCAGCGGCATCCGGGGGTGGATCTCGGCGAGCGAGGCGGGCCCCTCCGCGGGGGCCACGCCCAGCGGCCCGGTCTCGGCCTCGGCCGTGATCACGGAACAGGTGGCCCACCAGGCCTGCGGGTGGTCGCCGGGGAGGGCCGGGTCGCGCCAGAACTCGTATATGCCGGCCATGGCGAAGACGGAGCCGTCGGCGGGGAGCACGAAGTAGGGCTGCTTGCGGGCCCGCTTCTTCTTGCCCTCGACCTCCAGCTGCCGCTCGTCGTGGGCGGTGACCCACTCGTAGTAGCCGTCGGCGGGGACGATGCAGCGGCGCTGCGCGAAGGGGCGGCGGAAGGAGGGCTTCTCCGCCACGGTCTCCGACCGGGCGTTGATCATCCGGGCGGCGCCCTCGGGGTTCTTGGCCCACGAGGGGACGAGCCCCCAGCGCACCGTGCGCAGCTGACGAACCGGACGCGGGTTCGGAGCGTCTTTCACGGGACGGTCGAGGACGACGTGGACCTCTTTCGTCGGCGCCACGTTCCAGTCGGGGGCCAGTGTCTCCTCTGGCTCCCACTTCTCGATGCCGAAGGCCTCCACCAGGTCCTCCGGCCGACGACTCGCTGCATACCGTCCGCACATGGCTGCCAGACTGCCATCCCATCCGCCCACCACCGCAAGGAGTCCGCCACTCCATGAACAGCACCACGGACAGCTCCGCGACCGCCGGCCTGTGGGACCGGCTCACGGGCATACAGACCCCGCCGGCCCTGTGGCTGGTGATCGTGACGGGCGTCGTCGCCCTGCTCGCCGTGGGGCCGCGCCCGCTGTGGCGGCTGTCACGCAACGCCGTGACCATCGCCCACGAGGGCGGCCACGGGCTGCTGGCTCTGCTGACCGGCCGGCGGCTCGACGGGATCCGGCTGCACTCCGACACCAGCGGGGTCACCGTCAGCCGCGGCAAGCCGACCGGGCTCGGGATGATCCTTACCGCCGCGGCCGGGTACACGGCACCCTCGCTGCTCGGGCTCGGCGGGGCCGCCCTGCTGTCGGCCCACCGGATCACGCTGCTGCTGTGGGCGGCCACCGCGCTGCTGCTGGCGATGCTGGTGATGATCCGCAACGCGTACGGCGCCCTGACGGTGGTGCTGTCGGGCGCCGCGTTCGTGCTGGTCTCCTGGCTGGCCCCGGCCGATGTCCAGGCGGTCTTCGCGTACCTGGTGGTGTGGTTCCTGCTGCTGGGCGGGGTGCGGCCGGTCTTCGAGCTGGGGGCCAAGCGCCGGCACGGCGGGGCGCCGGATTCGGACGCCGACCAGCTGGGCCGGCTCACGCACGTCCACCCGGTGGCCTGGCTGCTCCTCTTCCACGCCGTCGCGCTGTGCTCGTTGATCGGCGGCGGGCGCTGGCTCCTCGGCCTCTGAGCCGTCCGGGCCCGACGTGCGTGTCCGACGTCCTCGTCCGACGTCCGTGTCCGACGTCCGTGTCCGACGTCCGTGTCCGACGTCCGTGTCCGAACTCCGCGTCCAACCTCCGAGACCAGCGTGCGATCAAGATCTGGGCCCGGGACGAGCCACTAAAGTGGGGGCCATGACCGAGACCCCCGCGCTCCCCGCCCTCTGGCCCGCTCCGCTCGCCGACGGCACCGTCCACGCCACCGTCACCGTGCCCGGGTCGAAGTCGGTCACCAACCGCGCCCTCGTCCTCGCCGCGCTCGCCGCCGAGCCGGGCTGGGTGCGCCGCCCGCTGCGCTCGCGCGACTCCCAGCTGATGTCGGACGCCCTGCGCGCGCTCGGCGTCGGCATCGAGGAGACCGCCTCCTCCAGCTCCGGCGACGGTTCCGGCGGCGAGGCCTGGCGGGTCATCCCGGCCGCGCTGCACGGCCCGGCCACCGTCGACGTCGGCAACGCGGGCACGGTCATGCGCTTCCTGCCGCCCGTCGCCACCCTGGCCGCCGGCGACATCCGCTTCGACGGCGACCCCCGCTCCTACGAGCGCCCACTCGGCCAGGTCATCAGCGCCCTGCGCACCCTCGGAGCCCGTATCGACGACGACGGCCGGGGCGCGCTGCCGCTGACCGTCCAGGGCGGCGGCGCGCTGGAGGGCGGCGTCGTCGAGATCGACGCCTCCAACTCCTCGCAGTTCGTCTCGGCGCTGCTGCTGTCGGGCCCGCGCTTCAACCAGGGCGTCGAGGTCCGGCACACCGGCACCACCCTGCCGTCGATGCCGCACATCCGGATGACGGTGGAGATGCTGCGCGCGGCGGGCGCCCAGGTCGACACCCCCGAGGCGGGCGGCGAGCCGAACGTGTGGCGGGTCGCGCCGAGCGCGCTGCTGGGCCGTGACGTGGTCGTGGAGCCGGACCTGTCGAACGCGCAGCCGTTCCTGGCGGCCGCCCTGATCACGGGCGGTACGGTCACCATCCCCGACTGGCCGCGCCGCACCACGCAGCCCGGCGACGAGCTGCGCCGGATCTTCACGGAGATGGGCGGCTCCTGCGAGCTGACCGACGCGGGCCTGGTCTTCACGGGCAGCGGCAAGATCCACGGCATCGACGTGGACCTGGGCGAGGTCGGCGAGCTCACCCCGGGCATCGCGGCCGTCGCGGCGCTGGCCGACTCACCCTCCACCCTGCGCGGGGTGGCGCACCTGCGGCTGCACGAGACGGACCGGCTGGCGGCGCTGACCGCGGAGATCAACGGGCTCGGCGGCGAGGTCACCGAGACCGCCGACGGCCTGCACATCCGCCCGCGTCCGCTGCACGGCGGCGTGTTCCACACGTACGACGACCACCGGATGGCCACCGCGGGCGCGGTGATCGGCCTGGCGGTGGAGGGCGTGCGGATCGAGAACGTGGCGACGACCGCGAAGACCCTGCCGGACTTCCCGAAGATGTGGGCCGGCATGCTCGGCCAAACGACGCGAGTAGCGGGAGCGTAGGCCCCGTCATGCGCAGGTACGGCAAGCACACCGACGAGGACGACATCCGCCAGCGGCCCAACCCCAAGGGCAACCGGCCCCGGACCACCATCCGGCCCAAGCACGAGGACGCGGCCGAGGGCTTCGTCCTGACCGTCGACCGCGGCCGGCTGACCTGCCTGGTCGACGGCCGCACCATCCACGCGATGAAGGCCCGCGAGCTGGGCCGCAAGGCGGCGGTGGTCGGTGACCGCGTGTGGATCGTCGGCGATCTGACCGGCAAGAAGGACACCCTCGCGCGGATCGTGCGGATCGAGGAGCGCAAGTCCGTCCTGCGGCGCACCGCGGACGACGACGACCCGTACGAGCGGGTGGTCGTCGCCAACGCGGACCAGCTGGCGATCGTCACGGCGCTGGCCGACCCGGAGCCGCGGCCCCGGATGATCGACCGCTGTCTGGTGGCCGCGTACGACGCCGGGCTGGAGCCGCTGCTGGTGCTCACGAAGTCGGACCTGACCTCCGCGGACAAGATCCTGGAGATCTACTCCACCTTCGGCCTGAACTACGTGGTGACCAACCGCGAGGAGCTGGCGACGGGCGACGCCGCCGACCGGGTGCGCGAGCGCCTGAACGGCCGGATCACCGCCTTCGTCGGCCACTCGGGCGTCGGCAAGACCACGCTGGTGAACTCGCTGGTCGCCGAGGGCCGCCAGCGCGCCACCGGGCACGTCAACGCGGTGACCGGCCGCGGCCGGCACACCACCACCTCGGCACTCGCGCTGCCGCTGCCGGACGGCGACGGCTGGGTCATCGACACCCCGGGCGTGCGCTCCTTCGGCCTGCACCACGTGGACCCGTCCCGGGTGATCCTGGCCTTCCCCGAACTCGTTCCCGGTACGGAGAACTGCCCGCGGGCCTGCAGCCACGACGAGCAGGACTGCGCGCTGGACAAATGGGTGGAGGACGGTCACGCCGATCCGGCACGCCTGTACTCGCTGCGGCGGCTGCTGCAGACCCGCGAGCGCCGCGAAGGAGACTGATCGTCCGGCGGGGTTTGCCACCCACCAGGTCTGGTAAATGCATAATCGCACCACGTGACACGACGTCACCTGACGCGGGAGGCATTCGCCATGGCCTGGCTGCTGGTGGTCGTCGCCGGAATCCTGGAGACCGGTTTCGCGGTCTGCCTCAAGCTGTCGCACGGGTTCACCCGGCTGTGGCCGACCATCGCCTTCGCCGCCTTCGCCCTGGGCAGCTTCGGGCTGCTGACGCTGGCACTGAAGAAGCTGGACGTGGGCCCGGCCTACGCGGTGTGGACGGGCATCGGGGCCGCCGGAACGGCCATCTACGGCATGGTCTTCCTCGGAGACCTCGTCTCGACGCTCAAACTCGTCTCGATCTCGCTGGTCATCCTGGGCGTCATCGGCCTGCAGCTGTCCGGTTCGGCTCACTGAGCAGGCGCAGCAACCGCATCAGCTCCCCGAGCCCCGGCTCCTCCCCCGGCGCTATCACGTACGAGAGGGCGAGGCGTACGGCGAGCTCGCAGTGCTGCGCCCCCTCCCCCGGACTGAGCGTGGCCGAGGCCCGGTCCCGGACGGCCCGGGCCAGCTCCCCGGGTCCGGGGGCCGGAACTCCCGGCCGCACGCCCTGCCCGGGCGGCGTCGGCAGGTTCCCGTCCCAGCACCCCGTCAGCAGCGCCCGTACGAGGGGACGCGCGCGGGCCGCCCGTACGGTCCACTCGGCGACCGAGGCGAGCCGCTCGGCGGCGGCGGCCGGGGAGCGCAGGACCCGGTCCACCCCTTCGAGGTACCAGTCGGCCTCGCGGCGCACGAGGGCTCTGCCCAGCCCGGCCTTGCCGCCGAACTCGTTGTAGAGGGTCTGCCGGGACACCCCGGCGGTGGCGGCCACGTCGACCATCCGCACGGACGGCCAGGGGCGCGCCAAGAGCGCCGCTCCCGCCGCTTCCAGCAAGGACTCCCGGGCTGCCGGCATGCGCGCCTCCCCGCTCGACTTCCCCCGCTCCGATTCCCCGCTCGGCTCCCCCGCCAGAGTTGACGGACCGACAGATCCTGTCAAGGGCGCCGGAGGGTCGCACGGTGGACGCCGTTCGCCGCCTGTGGGCAGTCCCGATACTGTTCGAGCATGCCCGAGTATGACGATGACCTCCGCCTTGCCCTTGAGCTCGCCGACGCGGCGGACGCCGCCACGATGCAGCGGTTCCGCGCCCTCGATCTGAAGGTCGAGACGAAGCCGGACATGACCCCGGTGAGCGAGGCGGACAAGGCCGCGGAGGAGATCGTCCGCGCCGGGATCGAGGCCGCGCGGCCGGCCGACGCGATCCTGGGCGAGGAGTACGGGCTCAAGGGCAGCGGCCCGCGCCGCTGGGTCGTGGACCCGATCGACGGCACGAAGAACTACGTGCGTGGCGTCCCCGTCTGGGCGACGCTGATCTCGCTGATGGAGGAGGGCCCCGACGGGGTCTTCCGGCCCGTGGTCGGCGTGGTCTCGGCGCCGGCGCTGGGCCGCCGCTGGTGGGCGGCGCAGGGCCGGGGCGCGTACGCCGGCGGTGCGCTGGGCGGTGCGCCCGTACCGCTCGGCGTCTCGAAGGTGGGCACCCTCGGCGACGCCTCGTTCGCCTACTCCTCGCTGGGCGGCTGGGAGGAGCAGGGCCGGCTCGCCGGGTTCCTGGAGCTGACCCGGCAGTGCTGGCGCACCCGCGGCTACGGCGACTTCTGGCCGTACATGATGGTCGCGGAGGGATCCCTGGACCTGTGCGCCGAGCCGGAGCTGAACCTGTGGGACATGGCGGCCATCGCGGTCGTGGTCCAGGAGGCGGGCGGCCGGTTCACCGACCTGGACGGCGTGGAGGGCGTACACGGCGGGAACGCGGCCGCCTCGAACGGGCTGTTGCACGAGGAGATGCTGGGACGTCTGCGCCCGCGCGCCTGAGCCGCCCGAGCCGTAAGGGTCTTGCATCCGGACAACCGGGTGCGCCCTCTTGATGACCCTCCGTACCCATGGGAATCTGGGACTCCTCCGCTTGTGCGCTTGTGAAGACCTTCTCTAAGTGCGCGGAGGACTCTCCCCAGGAGGTGGCTCCTTTCATGCTCGTCCGCGACGCCATGAGCACCGTGATCCTCACCCTCGGACCCGCCCACACCCTCAGGCAGGCGGCCTGCCTGATGTCCGGCCGTCGGGTCGGCGCAGCAGTCGTCCTCGATCCCGACCACAGCGGCATCGGCATCCTGACCGAGCGCGACATCCTCAACTCCATCGGCGCGGGCCACGATCCCGACCGGGAGAACGTGGGCGCGCACACCACCAACAACGTGGTGTTCTGCACCCCGCAGGCCACCGTCCAGGAGGCCGCCGAGGCGATGGTCCGCGGCGGCTTCCGCCATCTGATCGTGCTGGAGCACGGCGGCCCCGTCGGCATCGTGTCCGTACGCGACGTGATCCGCTGCTGGGTACCGGCCCGGCGCAGCACCGTACCGGCGTAGAGCCGGAGGGCCGGACCCCGACGGGGTCCGGCCCTTCAACTCTCGGCGAGCGGGTCCCGTCAGCCGCGAAGGGCCTGGACCGCGGCCTCCAGCCGCTTGCCGAAGTCGCCGTCCGCCTGGCGGAAGTTGCCGATCGCGCGCTCGGCGATGTCGTCACGGGAGACCTTGGCGATGAAGCCGGACAGGTTCTCGATCAGACGGGCCTGCTCGTCCTCGGACATCAGGCGGTAGAGGTTGCCCGCCTGGACGAAGTCGTCGTCCTCGGAGTGGACCGGGGCCGCGTGGTTGCCCGTGCCGCCGGTGACCGGGACGGACTGCCACAGCGGGCGGTCGGTCTGGGCCGGGCCTCCGAAGCTGTTCGGCTCGTAGTTCTTCGCGCCCTTGTGGCGGCCGTCGTACAGGAAGCCGTCACGCGAGTTGGTGCGCGCCTCGGTGGCGTGCGGGCGGTTCACCGGCAGGTGGTCGGCGTTGATGCCGACGCGGTAGCGGTGGGCGTCGCCGTACGCGAAGAGGCGGCCCTGGAGCATCTTGTCGGGGGAGGGACCGATGCCGGGGACGAAGTGCGCCGGGGAGAAGATCGACTGCTCGACCTCGGCGAAGACGTTCTCCGGGTTGCGGTTGAGCTCCAGCTTGCCGATCTCGACCGGCGGGTAGTCCTCGTGCGGCCACACCTTGGTGAGGTCGAACGGGTTGAAGCGGTACTCCGCCGCGTCGGCCGCCGGCATGATCTGGACCTGCACGGTCCAGGTCGGGAACTCGCCGCGCTCGATGGACTCGCGCAGGTCGCGCTGGTGCGAGTCGGGGTCCTCGCCGGCGAGGGCGTTGGCCTCGGCCTGGGTGAGGTTCTTGACGCCCTGGTCGGTCTTGAAGTGGTACTTGACCCAGAAGACCTCGCCGGCCTCGTTGTTCCACTGGAACGTGTGCGAGCCGTAGCCGTTCATGTGGCGGTAGGACGCCGGTATGCCGCGGTCACCGAACAGCCAGGTCACCTGGTGCGTGGACTCGGGCGACAGACCCCAGAAGTCCCAGACGTTGTCCGCCTCCTGCGAGCCGCTGTACGGGTCGCGCTTCTGGGTGTGGATGAAGTCCGGGAACTTGATGGCGTCCTTGATGAAGAACACCGGGGTGTTGTTGCCGACGAGGTCGTAGTTGCCCTCTTCGGTGTAGAACTTCAGCGCCCAGCCACGGGGGTCGCGCACCGCGTCGGCCGCGCCGAGGTTGCCCGCGACGGTGGAGAAGCGCAGGAACGTCTCGGTCTCCTTGCCGACCTCGGACAGGAACTTCGCCCGGGTCCACTGCGAGACGTCACGGGTGAGCGTGAAGGTGCCGTACGCGCCGGCGCCGCGGGCGTGCACGACGCGCTCCGGGATGCGCTCGCGGTTGAAGTGGGCCAGCTTCTCGAGGAGCAGCTGGTCCTGGACCAGGACGGGGCCACCGACGCCGGCCGTCTCGCTGTTCTGGTTGTCGGCGACCGGAGCCCCGGCCTCCGTGGTGAGCGGTCCCTGCGTCACGTGCGCCTCCTGCGTCATTCCTGCCATGTGCCTGCCCTTGGGCCCTGTCGATTCGATCCTACAATGGACTTTGTCTAGGTCAAGTAAGGTTCCAAGTCCGAACAGGTTCGGGAGTTACACCGAATCCCTCGCTGTAAGGTGGTGTCCATGAGTGACCTGCTGGAACGACTTCGCGGACGCGGATGGCGCATGACCGCACAGCGGCGTGTCGTGGCCGAGGTGCTCGACGGTGACCACGTTCACCTGACGGCTGACGAGGTGCACGCGCGCGCGGTGGACAAGCTGCCGGAGATCTCGCGCGCCACCGTCTACAACACGCTGGGCGAGCTGGTGTCCCTCGGCGAGGTCCTGGAGGTCTCCACGGACCGCCGGGCCAAGCGCTACGACCCGAACGCCCACAAGCCCCACCAACACCTGGTGTGCGCGCAGTGCGGCGCGATCCGGGACGTACATCCGGCGGGCAACCCGATGGCGGACCTGCCGGACGCGGAGCGCTTCGGGTTCGTGGTGTCGGCGGTCGAGGTGACGTACCGCGGGCTGTGCCCGGCCTGCGCGGGGGCGTGACGACGGACGAAGGAGGGCCCGGGAGCGATGCTCCCGGGCCCTTTGTCCATGCCGTTCACGATTCGAAACGCCGAAGGCCCGGATCCAGAGGATCCGGGCCTTCGGCCTTCAGTAGCGGGGACAGGATTTGAACCTGCGACCTCTGGGTTATGAGCCCAGCGAGCTACCGAGCTGCTCCACCCCGCGTCGGTAAACACGACTTTACGTGACGCCACCCCACAGATGCAAATCGCTTAACGTTCCGGCTCGGCGGAGCCGCGGCGTCAGGCGGAAAGCTCTTCCGCCAGGGCCTCGCGGAGCCGGGCCGCCCGCTCGGAGACCTCCGCCGGGCCCAGCTCCATGGCCCGGACGCACCACTTCTGCGCCTCGGCCAGGTCCCCGTGGCGCGCGGCGAGCAGCCCCAGCCGCAGCGCCGCCCGGCCGTGGCCCGCCACCGCGGCCCGGGTCCACCACAGCGCGGCCTCCGGCTCGTTCCCCTCGCGCGCCAGCAGCAGCCCGAGGTTGAACGCCCCGTTGCGGGAGCCGGCCTCGGCCGCCTCCCGGTACCACCGCGCGGCGACGGCGAGGTCGCCCCGCGCGGCCGCCAGCATCCCGACCCGCACCTGCGCGCGCCGGTGACCCAGCTCCGCGGCCCGCTCGTACCACTCCTCGCTCTCGGACTTCGGGGCACCGCCGACCGGCTCGCCCAACGCCACCGGCTCCGGCGGCGGAGCCAGCGATTCCAGCAGCGAGGCCAGCCGGAACGCCGCCTCCGCGCTGCCGCCGCCCGCGGCGCAGCGCAGGTGCCGCTCGGCCGCCCGGTCCTCGCCGTCGCGGACCAGCGCGATGCCGACCTGGAGCGCGGCGTCGGTGTGGCCCGCCGACGCGGCCCGCTCGTACCACTTCAGCGCCGTCCGGTCCTCGTCCCGGCTCGCGAACAGGATCCCGAGGTTGAAGGCGGCGTCCACGCTGCCCGCCTCGGCCGCCTTCGAGAACCACGGCTCGGCGCCGGCCGCGTCGCCGACCTGCAGCAGCATGATCGCGAGGGCGTTGGCCGCCTCCCGGTGGCCCGCGTAGGCCGCCCGCCGGTACCACTGCTCGGCCTGCGCGGTCCGCTCCTGTGCGGCGCACAGCAAAGCAAGGTTGTACGCCCCGTTCTGGTCGCCCGCGTCCATGGCGGTGCGGTACCACTTCTCCGCGGTCTGGGTCTCGCCCCGCGCGGCGTGCAGGGCGCCCAGCGCGTTGGCGGCGTTGCCGTCTCCGTCCTGCGCGGCCCGGTTCCACCACGCGACGGCGCTCTCCTCGTCGCCGGCGTCGCGCAGCAGGAAGCCGAGCGCGCACGCGGCCCGTGCCTCGCCCTGCTTGGCGGACGTCAGGTACCAGCGCCCGGCCTCCTTGAGCTCCCCGCGCGCCTCCAGCAGAGCGCCCAGGTGCAGCGCGGCCCTGCGGTGGCCGCGCGCGGCCGCCTGCCGGTACCACTGCTCGGCCTCGGCGGGGTCGCCCTTGCGCAGGTGCCGGGCCAGCCGGTACGCGGCCTCGCGGTGCCCCTGCTCGGCGGCCTGGCGCAGCCAGCGCTCGACGCCCTTGTCACCGCGGTGCTCCAGCAGGTCGGCGAGCCCGTACGCGCCCAGGGCGTGGCCGGATTCCGCTGCCTGGCGCAGCCAGTACTCGGCGGCGGGCTCGTCCCCGCGCTCGCGGAAGTGGCGGCCCAGGGCGTGTGCGGCCGGGGCGGACCCGGCCACGGCGGCGACCCGCCACCAGCCGGCGGCCTCCTCGGGGTAGCCGCGCTGGAGCAGGAGCACGCCGAGGTTGTTCGCGGCGGCGCGGTCCCCCTCCGCGGTGGCACCGCGCAGGTACGGTTCGGCCCCGGCCAGGTCGCCGCGGCGCAGCAGCAGCGCCCCGAGCACGCTCATCGCGCCCGGGTCCCCCCGGTCGGCCGCGACGCGGTGCCGTGCTTCCAGCTCGGTGTCGCTCGCCGGGTCCGTCTCGGCGAACATTTCCTCCGCGAAATCCGCATCGGTCAGCGCGGTCTGCGCGTTAACGACCGGAGCCTCCTCGTTGGCCTCTGCGCCCGATTCGACTTCCGCCCTCACAAACCGCCCTGTCTCCAGCAGAGTTGACCTGTCCCCCATAAATCCCATCGTCGCATCACCTGCTACCCGCGTACACCTGGTATGTCGCAGCCTGTGAGGTCACTACAGCGTTTTGTCGACATGCCCACAGAGAGATAAGTCAAACACGCTCCCACCCCAACTCACCCGTCTCAGCTATCTCATGACCCCCGCGTGTCCCCCTGGACATGACGAACGACCTGATGATCCAGGACATGACGAAGGCCCGGATCCCATGGATCCGGGCCTTCATCTTCAGTAGCGGGGACAGGATTTGAACCTGCGACCTCTGGGTTATGAGCCCAGCGAGCTACCGAGCTGCTCCACCCCGCGTCGGTGAAACCACAGTATCACGACGCGGGACTGAGCCATTACCGAAGCTGCGCCCTCTTCCGACTACGTACCGGGCTTCGGGGTCGTCAGCTTCGCCTCCGCGTCGATCGCCCGCTGCAGCGCCGCCTTGATGTCGTCCTGCGCCTTGCCGAAGGCCGCCCAGTCACCGGCCTGGCGGGCCTTCTCGGCTGCCTCGATCGCCTTCTTCGCGTCGTCGAGTGCCGTCTTGACCGTCGGGTCCGTGGCGGTCGGGGGCGTGGTGGTGCCCTCGCCCGGCGGGGTCACCGGAGTGGTGGGCACCGTCGGCGCCTCCGCCCCGAAGACCACGTTCAGCGCCTTCTCCAGGCTGTCCTCGAACGCCGTCTGGTTCCCGTACGTCACCAGCACCTTGCGCAGCAGCGGGTACTTCAGCCCCGAGCTGCGCACGTACACCGGCTCCACGTACAGCATTCCGCCGTCGAGCGGCACCGCGAGCAGGTTGCCGTACTCCACCTCGGAGTCGCCGCCGCGCAGCAGCCGGATCGACTCGGCGATCTTCGGCTCCGACTGGAACTTGCTCTGGACCTGCTTGGGGCCGTCGACCGGCTTGCTGGTCGGCAGCTTCAGGATTCTGATCTTGCCGTAGTCCGGGGTGCCCGGATCGGCGTTGACCGCCATGAAGGCGCTCAGGTTGTCCCGCTCGTTCGGCGTGAACGTCGTCGTGAGCGAGAAGACCTGGTCCTTCTCCTTCTGGCCCGGCATCTTCATCGACAGGTAGTACGGCGGGACCGCCGTGCCGGCCTTGGTCGTCGGGTCGTCCGGGACGGCCCAGGCCTCACTGCCGCTGAGGAAGGTCTGCGGGTCGGTCACGTGGTACCGGGTGAGCAGCTCGCGCTGGACCTTGAAGAGGTCTTGCGGGTAGCGCAGGTGGTCCATGAGCGGCTTGGAGATGTCGCTCTTGGGCTTGACCGTTCCCGGGAACGCCTTCATCCAGGTCTTGAGGACGGGGTCCTCGGTGTCCCACTGGTACAGGTTGACCGTGCCGTCGTACGCGTCGACGGTGGCCTTGACCGAGTTGCGGATGTAGTTGACCTGGTTCTCCTGCGCCACCACGGCACGCTGGCTGTTGGTGAGGGAGTCCGCGGTGCTCTGGCCCAGCGTGGTGCGCGAGGCGTACGGGTAGCCGTTGGTCGTCGTGTACGCGTCGACGATCCACTTGATCCGGCCGTCGACGACCGCCGGGTACGGGGCGCCGTCGATGGTCAGCCAGGGGGCGACGGCCTCGACGCGCTCCTTGGGCGTGCGGTGGTAGAGGATCCGCGAGCCGTCGCCGATGGCGCCGGAGTACAGGATCTGCGGCTCGCTGAACGCGAGCGCGTACGCGGCCCGGTTGACCGGGTTGTCGAGGTTGACGCCGGAGTCGCCCTTGTAGCTCGTCTCCTTCTCGCCCTTGTCGTCCGAGTAGTCGAGCTCCTTCTGCGGCCCGCCGACGATCGAGTACTGCTTCGTCTGCTCGCCGTAGTAGATGCGCTGCTCGAAGTCCGTGCCGAACATGCCCTTGGAGGGAAGGTCGGACTGCGTGAAGTCGGGGGCGCCGTCCTTGACGGTGGTGCCCTTGGCCGCGACCACGCCGTAGCCGTGGGTGTACTTGAAGTGGTCGTTGATCCAGTTGTTCTTCGGGATGCCGCCGATGTTCAGCTCGCGCAGCCCGATGACCGTGTCCTGGCCGCTGTACCGGTCCACGGCGAGCGTGGACGGGAAGGCGTAGTAGCCCTTGACCTGCTGGAGCTGCTGGAAGGCCGGGGAGACGATGTTCGGGTCGAGGAGCCGGACGCTGGCGGTGGTGTTGGCCGCCTCGCGCAGCTTGGTCTTGTCCTCGGTCTGCGGGACGCCCGGGTAGTCCTTGACGTCCGCCTGGTCGATCCCGTAGGCGTCGCGCGTGGCCTTGATGTTCTTCTCGACGTACGGCGATTCCTTGGCCTGCTCGTTCGGCTGGACCTGGAACTTCTGCACGATCGCCGGGTACAGCCCGCCGATCAGGATCGCCGAGAGCACCATCAGGCCGAAGCCGATGACCGGCAGCTGCCAGGTGCGGCGCCACAGCGTCGCGAAGAAGAGCGCGGCGCAGATGGCGGCGATGGCGAGGAGGATCGTCTTCGCCGGCAGGTACGCGTTCGCATCGACGTAGCGCAGGCCGGTCCAGTTGTCCGCGGCCTTGAAGTCGCTGGACTTCACGGCGAGGCCGTAGCGGTCGAGCCAGTACGCGATCGCCTTCAGCGTCACGAAGAAGCCGAGCAGCACCGACAGGTGCCCGGTCGCGGCGGCGGTGGCCCGGGCGCCCGGGCTCGTCACGCGCAGTCCGCCGTAGAGGTAGTGGACGACGACCGCGGCGATCACCGACAGCACGGCTGCTGCGAAGCCGAAGCCGAGCAGGAAGCGGTACCAGGGCAGGTCGAAGGTGTAGAACGACACGTCCAGGTGGAACTGGGGGTCCTTCTGCCCGAAGGGCACCCCGTTCACGTACATCAGCCAGGTCTTCCACTGGCCCGCCGCCGAGGCGCCCGCGATCATGCCGACGAGCGCCGCGATCCCGAGGAGCAGCCACGTCTTGTACGGGGCGACGCTCATCCGGTAGCGGTCGAGGCTCTGCTGCTCCATCGACATCGCGGACAGCGGCGGCCGCAGCCGGTACGCCAGCCAGATGTTGAACCCGACGGCACCCGCCATCAGCAGGCCGAAGACGGCGAAGAGGCCGATCTTGGTCCACAGGGTGGTGGTGAAGACGGTCGAGTACTTCACGGAGCGGAACCAGAGCCAGTCCGTCCAGAAGCCCGCGAACATGATGAACGCCATGGCCAGGACGGCCAGCACGCCCAAGGTCATCAGAAGAGTCCGGGCGCGCCGGGAGGGGCGGCCGACTCTCATCCGTGGCCCGGAGGGGCCTCCGCCGCGGTCCGGCATCTGGAAAGCCAAGGTGCGCACCTCGAAAGTCGCTGAGTCTCGTTGCGGAACATTTCAAAAGCTGGGCCCCCGATGGTAGGGCCCACTCATGCAACTTACTGAGGCTTTAGTCAGTTCCCGTTATCGGGCGGAAAGGAGGCAGGATGTTGTCCATGTCCAACCTTTCGCCTTCCCAGGGCGGCACGCCGATGGCCGCCACCCCCCTGACGCGTGCCGTCCTCGAGATCGACGATTACGCCTCCTCCCTCGGCTGGGACAAGCCCGCCCGGCTGTTCGCGCTCGTCGACACCGCCAAGCTGCGCAAGTCGGAGCCGCGCCTCGCGGGCCAGCTCGGCCTCGACCAGGACGACGCGGGCAAGAGCCAGCTCACCCCGATCGAGCAGGACGAGGTGCCGAAGGGCACGCCGCTGGACAAGTTCCTGGGAACCATCGCCTGGCCCCCGTCGATCGTGGGCTGCGCGCTGACGGTGGAGCGGCTGATGCTGCCGCCGTCCGCGGAGGCCTCCGTACCGGAGGGGCTCAGCGACAAGCAGCTGGCCAAGTGGGTCGCCGCGCACCCGGACCGGCAGGAGGTGCGCCTCACCGTGGGCGTGCTGCGCGACGGGTCGCGGGAGTCGGCGGTACGGCTGCGCGAGAAGGACTCGTCGACCGAGGTGCTGACCGGCGCGACCCTGGTCCCGGGCCTGGCCGAGGCGCTGGCCGCGACGTTCCTGGACTGAGCCCGGGCTTCGGACGGGTCGGCGGACCGGTCAGGGCTTGCCGCACTGCGGCAGCCCGGCCGTGTCCCCCTTGCTGATCTTCTCCAGCGCCTTCGCGGCGTCGGCGATGGTGGCGACCTTCACCAGGGTCAGGCCGTCGGGGACGTGCTCGGAGGCGGAGCCGCAGTTCTCGGCGGGGGTCAGGAAGTACCGGGCGCCGGCCTGGCGGGCGCCGATCGTCTTCATCTGGATGCCGCCGATGGGGCCGACCTTGCCCGCGTCGTCGATGGTGCCGGTGCCCGCGACAAACTTGCCACCGGTCAGGTCACCGGGGGTGAGCTTGTCGACGATGCCGAGGGCGAACATCAGGCCCGCGCTCGGGCCGCCCACGTCGGCCAGCTTGATGTCGATCGTGAACGGGAAGGTGTGGTCGGTGCCCGCCCGGATGCCGACGATGGCGTGCCCGTCGCCCTCCGCCTTGGCGGTGGTGATCACGACCTTGGACGAGCCGGTGGGCTCGCGGTGCGCCTTCTCGGCCTCGGCCGCCTCGGCGGCCGGCACGATGGTGAACTCCACCTGCTCGCCGGCCTTGCGCTTGGTGACGAGCTTGGCCACGTCCTCGGGGGCGCCCACCGGGCTGCCGTCGACCGCCAGGATCACGTCTCCGGCGTGCAGCTTGCCCTCGGCGGGGCTGCCCTTGACCACGGTGGAGACCACGACGCGGGTGGTGACGCCCGGCGTGCCCAGCTGCTTGAGGGCGGCCACCTTGGCGCTCTCCTGCGACTGGCTGAACTCCTCCGCGTTCTCCTGGGTGGACTGCTCCTCCGTCTTGCCGCCCGGGTAGAGGTTCTCGTGCGGGACGACGATGTTGTCGTCGGAGAGCCAGCCGTAGACGGCTTCCAGCAGGTTCATGTCGTAGTCGGCGCCGGTGACGCGGACCGTCGTCATGTTGAGGTGCCCGCTGGCCGGGTACGTCTTGTGGTCCGCGATGCTGATGACGGGCTCGCCGCGCGAGTCCCCGAGCGTGTTCACCGTCGGGCCCGGGCTCATTTCCGAGTACGGGACCTTGATGAACACCCCTGCGCAGAGCAGCGCGAACAGCATGAGGGTGGAGGCGAGCATCGTCGCAGTGCGGCGTGGCATGGATCGACAGTACGTGACGGCCCAGACGGGCGGCCGCCGGGGCCGGTCCGTACGGGGGCCGTACGCGGAAACTCTCAGCGGATTCTCAGAGGGCCTGGGGGCCTCGCCCGGGACGCGTCACACCGCGTCGGAACCGGAATGGGCCGCTTCCTTCACCCTGGCCTGATCGGCCTTGTCCATGGCTTCACGGAACCTCGCGTATCCCGCGAGTTCGGATATGTCGCCTTGCGTGCGGTCGCGAGCCGCCCAGCTGCCCCATATCGCCGCTCCGATGGCGGCGAACAGCGGAATCAGCAACCACGCCAATGACGCCATGGACGTGCCTCCCTGCCCCGAAAGTACGTGTCGTTGGTGGCTTCAACGCTCGTGCCCGGAAAGGGGTTACGCAAATCGAGGGCGTGTTGCGCGGCCGAACGGGTGGGACAGTACCCGTTCGCCCCACGCACCCCGCGCGCGGGGGTGCCGACGCGGCTCAGCAGGCGCCGACCCACTCCTCCGTGCCGTCGGAGAACGTCTGGTGCTTCCAGATCGGGACCTCGTGCTTCAGGTCGTCGATCAGCATCCGGCAGGCCTCGAAGGCCTCGCCGCGGTGCGGGCAGGACACGGCCACGACCACCGCGAGGTCGCCGACGGACAGGTCGCCGATGCGGTGGACTGCGGCCAGGGCGCGGACCGGGTACTTGGCGATCACGCGCTCGGCGACGCGGCGCATCTCGGCCTCGGCCGTCGGGTGGCAGGAGTAGCCGAGCGCGTCGACGTCGGCCCCGCTGTCGTGGTTGCGCACCGTGCCGACGAAGAGCGTGGTGCCGCCCGTCGCGTCGTCGCCGACGGCCTTGAAGACCTCGTCTATCGAGAGCGGGGTCTCGCGGATCTCGAGCAGCCGGATCGGGTCCGGAGCGGCCTGCTCGCCGGGGTGGTCGAAGTGCGGTGCCATGCAGCCATCGTGCACCACCGGTCTCACATCGCGATATAGCCGATTCGACCGGCTGTACGACCCACGCGTATGGAGCCTCCTACAGGACCGGGGCCCGGAGCCGGCCGCCCCGGCGGGCGGCCGGGGCCGGTGGCCCGGGCCGAAGCCCGGAGCCCGGAGCCCGGAGCCGGGCCCCTGCCCGGGCGGCCGGGCGGGTCAGAGGCCGCGGCGGCGGCGGGCGGCGCGGACCACCGCCGCGGCGCCGAGGAGGGCGACCGTCGCGCCCGCGGCCCCCGCCGCGGTGGCGTCCTTGCGGCCCAGCCGGCGCCCCGCGACGGTGTGCCGGCCCGCGACCTCCTGGAGGAGCTCGGCCAGCACCTCCTCGTTGGTCCAGCGCGGCCGCCAGCCCGCCGCGTGCAGCGCGCTGACGCTGACCACCCACGGATGCATCGTGTACGCGAGGTCGCCCGCCGGGGACGGCGTCAGGCCGATCCTGTGCAGCCGTGCCGCCGCGCCCAGCGCGACCGCCGACGGGAGCTCCATGCGGCGGATGCCGCTCAGCTCCTCGACCTCCTCCTGCTCCAGCCAGCCCTCGCAGCCCACCGCCAGCTCGCCCTCGACCTTCTCCAGCGCGGCGTACTCCAGCGCGCTGACCAGGTCCTCCACGTGGCAGAACTGCCAGGTCGGCCGGGATCCGGCCACCACCAGCAGCCGCGGGGACTCGAAGTAGCGGGTCAGCGCCGTGTCCGTACCGCCGACCAGGACCGCCGGGCGGACCACCGTCACGTTCAGACCGGGGTGCGCGCGCGGCGCCCGCCGGCCCAGCCGCTCGATCTCCAGCAGGTCGCCGACGCCCGTCGCCTCGGCCGTGGCGCGCAGCTCGGAGTCCTCCGACAGCGGGATGTCGTTGTCCGGCAGCGCCCCGTAGACCATCGCGGACGTGCACAGCACGACCCGGTGCACCCCGGCAGCCGCGGCCGCCGTCAGCACGGTCTGGGTCCCGCGTACGTTGTACGCCGTACGGGCCGCCGGATCCGTCTCCAGGTCGAGGTCCAGCGCCAGGTGGACGACCACGTCGGCGCCGCGCAGTCTTTCGGCGATCGCGGGATCGCGTACGTCCAGGACATGCCATTGCGCGGCGGCACACTCGCCGCGCCGCTCGTCGATCGCCACGACCTGCTTGACCTCGTCGGATGCGGCCAGGCGGGCCACCAGGGCCGCTCCGACACCGGAGGCGGCGCCGGTCACGGCGATCACGGGGCCGTTCTTGCGGGGGTCCGCCTGGTTTCGCGGCAGGCGAACGCCGTGGGCGCTCTCACCGTGCTCAGGGCGGTTTTCGGCGTCGTGCGGCGCGCGAACCTGTGGATCTGGGGAACTCACCAGGCGTCTCCAGCGGTTGTCTTCAGTGGGGACGCGCCGTGACGCGTACCTACCAGGTGATGTCCATCCTGCCGCAGCCCAGGAGTCGGCGGAGCACCGAGCCCGGAAGCGGGTCAGGTGTCTACGCTGGGTGGTGTTGTCGGACCATTTCCCGTCGGCCCTTGCCGACGGCCCTACGAGCCGAGGAAACCCGTGAGCGACACCCCATTCGGATTCGGCCTTCCGCCGGAGGAGCCGGAGAACGGCGACGAAGGCAAGAAGAAGGGCAATCAGGGCGGTCAGGGCGGCCCGAATCCGTTCGGGTTCCCGGGCATGGGCCTGCCGGGCGGCGCCGGCGGCGCGGACAACCCGTTCGCGGCGATGTTCGGCTCGATGAACCCGAACGACCTGGGCGCGGCCTTCCAGCAGCTCGGCCAGATGCTCAGCTACGAGGGCGGTCCCGTGAACTGGGACATGGCCAAGGACATCGCCCGCCAGACCGTCGCCCAGGGCACCGCGGACGGGGTGAAGGACGCCAGCGTCGGCGGCGCCGGGAAGTCCGCCGTCGAGGAGGCCGTGCGCCTCGCCGACCACTGGCTGGACGGCGTGACCTCGCTGCCCTCGGGCGCGACCACGGCCGTCGCGTGGAGCCGCGCCGAGTGGGTCGAGGCGACCCTGCCGGTGTGGAAGGAGCTCGTCGACCCGGTCGCCGAGCGCGTCGGCGCGGCCATGGGCAGCGTGCTGCCCGAGGAGATGCAGGCCATGGCGGGCCCGCTGCTCGGCATGATGCGCTCCATGGGCGGGGCCATGTTCGGCCAGCAGATCGGCCAGGCCGTGGGCACCCTCGCGGGCGAGGTCGTCGGCTCGACCGACATCGGGCTGCCGCTGGGCCCCGCCGGCAAGGCCGCCCTGCTGCCGCTGAACATCGAGGCCTTCGGCAAGGACCTGAGCGTCCCCGCCGAGGAGGTGCGGCTGTACCTGGCGCTGCGCGAGGCGGCCCACGCCCGGCTCTTCGCGCACGTGCCGTGGCTGCGCTCGCACCTGTTCGGCGCGGTCGAGGGGTACGCGCGCGGCATCAAGGTCGACACCTCGAAGCTGGAGGACGTGGTCGGCCAGCTCGACCCGTCGAACCCGGAGCAGCTGCAGGAGGCGCTCCAGGGCGGCATGTTCCAGCCGCAGGACACCCCCGAGCAGAAGGCCGCGCTGGCCCGCCTGGAGACGGCGCTCGCGCTGGTCGAGGGCTGGGTGGACGCGGTCGTGCACGAGGCGGCCAAGCCCCGGCTGGCCTCGGCGGACGCCATGCGCGAGACCATGCGCCGGCGGCGCGCCTCGGGTGGCCCGGCGGAGCAGACCTTCGCGACGCTGGTCGGGCTGGAGCTGCGCCCGCGCCGGCTGCGCGACGCCTCGCGGCTGTGGGCCTCGCTGACCGACGCGCGCGGCGTGGACGGCCGGGACGGGCTGTGGGAGCACCCGGACATGCTGCCGACGGCCTCCGACCTGGACGACCCGGACGGGTTCGTGCACCGGGAGCAGCTGGACTTCTCCGAGATCGACAAGATGCTCGGCGAAGCGGCGCAGAAGCGCGAGCAGGGCACGCAAGGCGAGCAGGGCGGGCAGGGCCCCGAGGGCGAAGCCGGCTCTGACGGCTCCGACGGTGAGGGTGAAACGAAGAAGTGAGCCTGTACGACGACGCGGTGCTGGTCCTCAAGGAGTACGAGGGCCAGCCCGAGCTGCGCGATCTCTATCTGGAACACCTGGCCGCCCACCCGGACGCGATGTACAAGCCCTGCCAGGCCGGGCACATCACCGGCAGCGCGCTGGTCATCGACCCGGCGGGCGGGCGCGTCCTGCTCACCCTGCACAAGAAGCTCGGCATCTGGCTGCAGATGGGCGGGCACTGCGAGCCCGAGGACACCACCCTCGCCGGAGCCGCACTGCGCGAGGCCGTCGAGGAGTCGGGTATCGCCTCCGGGCTGACCCTGCTTCCGGGCGGCCCCGTACGGCTGGACAGGCACCCGATCCCGGCGCCGTGCAACTGGCACCTGGACGTCCAGTACGCGGCGCTGGCTCCGGCCGACGCGGTGGCGGAGATCAGCGAGGAGTCGCTGGACCTGCGCTGGTTCCCGTACGAGGAGGTGGCGGCGGCGGCCGACACCTCGGTCGTACGGCTGATGGAGGCGACCCGGGCGCGGCTCTGACACCCCTCGAACAGCCCGGAAGGGGCGGCCCCGCATCCTGCGGAGCCGCCCCTTCCCCGTACCCGTCGGGCGCGCTAGTTCCAGGCGTTGTTCTGGTTCTGGGCCTGGACGCCGTGCTGGCCCATCCCGTACTGCGCGGCCATGCCCTGCCCGAGCTGGGCGTTCTGCGGCGGCAGCACCTCGCTCGGCTGCACCAGCGCGAAGCCGGTGCCCAGGAAGCTGAGCTCCCAGCCCTCGCCGGTGTTGCCGCGCCGCCGCCAGACGCCGGTGGAGTGCGTCTGGGCCTGCATCTGCACGCGCAGCGAGGTGGACCAGGCGACGATCGCGTCCGCGTCGGCGTTGACGTACTTGTCGGGGGTGACCTGCATCATCAGCGGCTGCCCGGAGGTCATCAGCGCGACCTTGCCGCGGCCGGTGATGTTGAGCTGATACTTGCCCGAGCCCGAGACCCCGTACTGGCTGTCCACCGCGATGGCCTCGGTGTGCAGGGTGGAGTCCAGGGCCAGCACGTAGCTGCTGTCGACGGTGAGGCCGTCCTGGTCCACGTCCACGACGTGCACGTACTGGGCGAGGTTGGCCAGGTAGACCGTGCCCTGCCCGGAGCAGCGCATCAGGTCGAGGCCCTCGCCGGTGCGGGCGCGGGCGGTGCGCTGCGTGGTGCTCTGGTACTCGCCGTCGAAGTCGATGATCCCCTGGTAGGCGACCATGGCGCCCTTGCGGGCGAGCACGTCGTCGGAGCCGGCCAGGGTGACCCGCAGCAGCTGCGGGTTCTGGACGGCGTACCGCTCCTGGGACTGCTGCTCGGCGTGGCCGAAAAGTGAGCTCTGCATGATGTGTCCGCTCCCCCTCAGCCCCGGGTCCGGAGCCGGTCGGTGCTGTCCTCGCTGGGCTGTACGACGACGATGCCCTGGCCGGAGAAGGCCATCTGGTAGGCCTCCCCGCTGCCCCGGCCGATCATCGACGAGGCCTTGAAGCTGCGCTTGCCCTTCACCTTGAGGTTCGGGGACCAGGCGACGAGCGCGTCCGGGTCGACGTACGTCTCGTCGTCGCCCCGGCCGCAGTCGACCACGATCGGGGTGCCGCGGGAGGTGATGGCGACCCAGCCGGTGCCCGCGATCTGTACGTTGAACAGGCCCTGGCCGGCGAACTTGGCCATGCCCTTGACGCGTTCGACGCCCCACTGGAGGTGGGCGTCGAAGGCGAGCAGGTTGGTGCCGTTGACCGAGAGCGCGTCGTTGTTGAGGTTGATCACGACGACGTCGGCGCCGTAGTCGGCGAGGTAGAGCAGGCCGTCACCGGTGCACTTCATCAGCGGGGCGCCCTCGCCGGTGAGCCACTGGGAGGCCATCTGGCGCAGGGCCGGCGGGTTGGGCTCGTACTGGACGAAGCCCTCGTACGCGACCATCGATCCGGTGCGCGCGAAGAGGTCCTGGCCGCTCTGCATGGCGACCTTGAGCATGGCCTTGCCGTGGTTCTCCATGCGGGCCGTGACGGGGGTGGGGGCGTAGCCCGCGAGCTGCTGGTTCATTGCGTTCATGGCATTCATGTGGGGCTCCCTCAGACCTCGTACGGCTGGACGACGATGAAGTTGCCGGGAGCGCCGCGGAACTGGAGGTTCACGGTCTCCCCGCTGTGGCCGGGGTAGGCGTTGCGCCGCAGCCGGACCTGGCTGGAGACGATCACCTGGGAGGCCGCCGACCACGCGACGATGGCGTTGCTGTCGGCGAAGGTGGTCGGGGTGACGGGCAGGACGACGGGCGTGCCGTGCGTCTTGACGATCACCGTGCCGGAGCCCTGGAACAACATCGTGAACAGGGCGCCGCCGGGGATGCCGTGGCCCTCGATGCGGCGGACCTCGTGCTGGAGGGACTCGTCGAAGGCGAGGACGCTCTCCGCGGAGACGCAGATCCCGTCGCCCTGGAGCTCGATGGCGTGCAGGTGGGCGCCGTTCTCGGCGAGGAAGACCTGGCCGCGGCCGCTGCAGCGCATCAGCTGCATCTCCTGGCCGGTGGCGTTGCCCACGATGCGGCCGGCGAAACCGGCGCCCTTGTAGCTGAAGTCGACCTTGCCCTGGTAGAGGACCATGCTGCCCTGGCGGGCGAGGACGGGCTGGCCGCCCATCGACAGGTCGACCCGCATGAGCTGCTGGTTCTGCGAGGTCCAGCGGGTGCCGGTGGGGACTTCCTTGTACGGCTGGAGGGCGGCGGCGAGGCCGGCGCCGGCGGCCTGCGGGGCGCCCTGGCCGTAGCCGGGCTGCTGCCCGGGGATCTGCTGGCCGTACGGGGGCGGCTGCTGGCCGGGGACCTGGCCGTAGGGGGCGGGAGCCGGGGCGGGGGGCGGGACCTGGCCGCCGTAGCCGGGCACCTGGCCGTACGAGGGCTGCGGCGGCTGGCCGTACGAGGGCGGGCCGGGCGGCTGCGGGGCGTGCGGCGGCTGGCCGTACGGGGCGGGGGCCGGCGGGGTGGTGATCGGGCCGACCATGGTCGGGGCCGAGTGCACCGGGGCGGGCGGGGCGGGCTGCTGGTACTGCGGGGCGGGGGCCGGGGCTGGTGCGGGCTGCGGGACGTACGGGGCCTGGGGTGCCTGCGGGGCCTGGACCGGAGTGCCGAAGGACGGCGCCGGAGCGGCTGCCTGCGGCGGCGGGGCGAATCCCGGCGCGGCGCCGGCCTGGGCCGGGGCGGCGGCCTGCTGCTGCGGTGCCGGCTGCTCTTCCTCCTCGGCGACCTCGCCGCCGAAGTTCTTGAGCAGCGCGGCGAGCCCGCCGTCGAAGCCCTGGCCCACGGCGGCGAAGCGCCACACGTCCTTGAGGTAGAAGTCGCCGAGCATGACCGCGCGCTCGGTGCTGAACTCCGCGCCCGTGAAGGAGTACCGGACGACTTCCTCGCCGCCGGCCACGATCCGGATGTAGCCCGGTCCGATCTGCGACATATGTCCGGCGCCGTCGATCGTGGCGGTGAAGGACAGCTTGTGGATGCCCGCCGGGACGCGGTCCAGCGTCACCCGGAAGGACTCGGTGTCTCCGGCCTGGGCACCGAGCTGCTGGATCGACTCCTCCGGCGACTTCGGCTGGTTGTAGAAGACGAAGTACCGGTCGTCCGAGAGCTGCTCGTTGGCGTCAAGGCCGAAGCAGCTGATGTCGAAGGCGAGTCCCGGACCGGCGACCTGCACGCCCACGTACAGATCCGTGCCTGCCGTCAGATCGCTGATCTTGGCCTTGTGACCGCGTTGGAATTCCCTGGCCATACGTAACGACCGTCCCCCATCCCGACAGTGATTTGCGTGCCGCTCAGGCTAGCCGCATCCGCCGACATCCGGCCAAGTCGGTACCGACCCGGTACATATCGAGACGTCAGCCGCCCGGGGTGCGCGGCACGGGTGCTCGGGCGGTGCTCGGGGCGGGTGCTCGGGCCGGGTGCTCGGGCGGATCATTCCTCGCGGGCCGCCGGGACCTTGGGGAGGCGCTCGGCGGCGACCACTCCCTCCAGGTAGCCGCGGGCCCGCTCGGTGCGCGGGTAGGCCTCGAGCAGTTCCCAGAAGCGGGGGCCGTGGCCGGGCACGAGGAGGTGGGCCAGCTCGTGGAGCAGCACGTAGTCGACGACGTACTCCGGCATCCCCTGGAGGCGGTGGGAGAGCCGGATGCTGCCTTCGGCGGGGGTGCAGGAGCCCCAGCGGGTGTTCTGGTTGGTGACCCAGCGGACCGAGCGGGGGCGGGCGCGGGCGCCGAGGTACTGGTCGGACAAACGCTCGGCGCGCTCGGTGAGTTCCGCGTCCCCCAGGGTGCGCTTGCTCTCCTGCGCGGCCAGTTTGTCGAGCATGACCCCCACCCAGCGCTGCTCCTCGGCCTCGGACATCCGGGCAGGGATGAGGACGACCGTACGGTCACCCTCGCGGTAGGCCGATACGGTCCTGCGGCGGCGCGCGCTCCGGCGGACTTCGACGGCGCGCTGCTGTGGGTCGGCGGACACGCCCAAGACCGTACCCGCTCGCCTGCCCGAAGTCCTCACGCTCCACGCTTCGAACGTGATCGATTCGAAGGCGGCACCAAAAGCACCTCTTCTCTCCATCTCATATGCCTAATAACCCTTGCCTGTGGACAAACTGACGCACGGAGCGCGGCGGGCGGGCACTCTTCGAAAGGACGGGAACGAGGCGGGGTTCGCAGGAGGGGGAGAGTCATGTATCCGAAGGTGAAGCCGACGCTGGCGAGGGCGTGGCGGGATCTGCAGACGGTGCAGTTCGGGGTGACGCCCGCGCATGCGGTGGTGCTCGGCCCGGTGGACACGGCGACGGGGTCGCTCATCGACCGGATCGACGGGACGCGGGGGATGGAGCTGCTGCGCGCGGAGGCGGTGGCGGTGGGGCTGCCGGAGGGGCAGGTCGACGCGCTGGTGCGGCGGCTGGCGGAGGCAGGGCTGCTGGACGATGCCACGGCGGGCGGTCCGCGGGCCCAGGCCGTGCGCAAGCGGCCGGAGACCCTGGAGCGGCTCGGGCCCGATCTGGGCTCGCTGTCGCTGGTGCGCCGCGAGCCGGGGGGTGACTTACGGGCGGTCGCGGCGCGGCGGGCCGTACGGGTCCAGGTACGCGGGAGCGGCCGGGTGGGCGCGGTGATCGCCGGGGTCCTGGCGGCTGCGGGCGTGGGCCGGGTCGAGGTGCTCGACGGCGGCCGGGTGGAGCCGGCGGATGTGGCGCCGGGCGGACTCGCCCCCGACAGCGTGGGCCGGATGCGGGCGGAGGCCGCGGCCGGGCTGGTCCGCGCCTCGGCCCCGGGGAGCCCACCGCGGACCGCGGAGTACGAGGGGCCCGGGCCGGGGGTGTCCCTGGTGGTGGTCGCGCCCCGGGACGGCTTGCAGGCGTGGGCCCCGGATCCGGGTACCGCGGCCGACTGGATCGCCTCCGGCACCCCTCATCTGTACGCCGGGGTCCTGGAAGCCACGGGGCTGGTGGGGCCACTGGTGCTGCCCGGGGCCACGGCGTGCGCGGGCTGCATGGAACGCGACCGGGTCGAGGCGGATCCGGCCTGGCCCCGCATGCTGGTGCAATGGCGCTCGGCGCACCGCCGCCGGACCACCGCGGCCTGCGATCTGGGCCTGGCGACGGCGGTGGCGGGCCTGGCCGCGGCCCACGCCCTGTCCTTCCTCGACGGGGAACTCCCCGCCTCCACGGCCACCCGCTGGGAAGCTGCCCTCCCGGGCCTCCACTGGCAGCGGACCCCCGTACACCCCCACTCCGACTGCCCCTGCGCTGCGGCCCGCATCCCGGCGGAACAGGCGGTGCCCTCGTGAAGGCTCCACGGGTTCGCCGGTCGCGCGGGCCCGCGGGGGTGGACACGGCCTGGCACCGGGGATCCGCTCGCCGTCGGGGTGGGCGCCTCGGACGGGGTGGGGTGGGGGCGCCATGACAGGATGCGGTTGTCCGAGGGGTCATCCTGAACCGCCGCTTGCGGCACAGCTGTCTGGGAACTGGAGGGGCGCATGTCTGATCTTCCCCGGAAGGCGGTCACCCGTACCGTCAAGCTGGCCGCGCTGCCGCTCGGCTTCGCGGGCCGGGTCACCTGGGGGCTGGGGAAGCGGATCGGGGGCAAGTCGGCGGAGATCGTGGCGCGCGAGCTCCAGCAGCGCACCGCCGAGCAGCTGTTCCGCACGCTCGGGGAGTTGAAGGGCGGTGCCATGAAGTTCGGGCAGGCGCTCTCGGTCTTCGAGTCGGCCCTGCCCGAGGAGGTCGCCGGCCCGTACCGGGCGGCGCTGACCAAGCTCCAGGAGGCGGCTCCGCCCCTGCCCGCCCAGACGGTGCACCAGGTGCTGGCGGACCGGCTGGGAGCCGACTGGCGGGACCTGTTCGAGGAGTTCGAGGACAAGCCGGCGGCGGCCGCCTCGATCGGGCAGGTGCACCGGGCGGTGTGGCACGACGGCCGGCAGGTCGCGGTCAAGGTGCAGTACCCGGGGGCCGGCGAGGCGCTGCTGTCGGACCTGAAGCAACTGGGCCGGTTCGCGGGGCTGCTGGGGCCGCTGATTCCCGGCATGGACGTCAAGCCGCTGATCAAGGAGTTGCGCGACCGGGTCTCCGAGGAGCTGGACTACGAGCTGGAGGCGGAGGCGCAGCGGACCCACGCGGACGCGTTCGAGGGCGACGAGGACGTGGTCGTACCGGACGTCGTGCACCAGAGCGACCAGGTGCTGGTGACCGAGTGGATGGAGGGGACCCCGCTGTCGGAGGTGATAGCGGACGGCACCCAGGAGGAGCGCGACCGCGCCGGACAGCTGCTGGCCCGGTTCCTCTTCTCCGGGCCCGCGCGCACCGGGCTGCTGCACGCCGATCCGCACCCGGGCAACTTCCGGCTGCTGACGGGGGCGGACGGGCGGATACGGCTGGGCGTGCTGGACTTCGGCACCGTCGACCGGCTGCCCGGCGGCTGGCCCAAGCCCATAGGCACCTCGCTGCGGATGACGCTGGAGGGTGACGCCGAGGGGATCTACGGGCACCTGTGCGCCGAGGGGTTCGTGAGGGAGTCCATCGAACTGGATCCGGAGGCGGTGCTGGACTATCTGCTGCCCATCATCGAGCCCGCCCAGGCGCAGGAGTTCACCTTCACGCGGCCGTGGCTGCGCGGCCAGGCGGCGCGGATCGCCGATCCCCGTTCCCCCGCACACCAGTTGGGCCGGCAGATCAATCTGCCGCCCTCGTACCTGCTGATCCACCGGGTGACGCTGAGCACCATCGGGGTGCTCTGCCAGCTGGGCGCGACGGTACGGCTGCGGGACGAACTGGAGTCCTGGCTCCCGGGGTTCCTGCCCGAGGAGTGAGCACTGGGCGCCGCGGACTCCGGCTCACCACCAGGAGGAGTCGAGGCGGCCCTCGATCGCCCTGAGGTTGGCTCGCGCGCAGTCGACGCAGAAGTACTGTCTGGTCCCGTTCTCCACCGAGCAGGTCCAGGTGGGCGGGGCGCCGTCGGGGGCCTTCTTGCCGCAGCGCGCGCAGACGACGGGCTGGGCCTCGGGTCCCGACGGGGCGGGGTGGGGATTCGGCTGGTCCACCTCCAGACGATATCCCCGCGAGGGGTGGAGAGCCGTCCGCAACGCACCGGGGGGACCGGTCCGTTCGGACCGGTCCCCCGTACGCTGCTGCGCCGCTGGTCAGCGGCGGTTCAGCGGTTGCTCAGTGCATGACGGCCATGGCGAGGGCCCGCCGGGCGCGCAGCGAGACGCGCTCGGCACGCCGCTGCATGCGGCGGGCGGCGACCAGGCGCACGGCGCGACGCTCGGCGTCGACCTCGCGCATGCGGTCGTCCATATGGGCACGGGCCAGGGCTTCTGGGATGAGTTGCATTTCTCGGGTCCTGTTCTGACGCGAGGTGATCGCGCCGGTGGTGATGAAGTCTGCGTGGGCGGAGCCGTGCGGCTGCTCGCTCGTCGTGTGGGCGGTCATGAGGGCCTGCTTCAAGGGGTCGTGCGTCACGGGGCGGTCGATGGTTCCGATGGCGGTCATGCCGCGACAACCGGGTTCTTGCGCGGACGGCCACGGGGGCGCTTCCGGGCTACGACAACGCCCTGGACGAACAGCTCGCCACCCCAGACACCCCAGGGCTCGCGGCGCTCGAGCGCACCGGCGAGGCAGGCCTCGACCAGCGGGCAGGTGGCGCAGAGGGACTTGGCGTACTCGACGTCCGCGGGGGACTCGGCGAAGAAGACCTCGGGGTCGTAGGTACGGCAGGCGACGGGTACGCCGAGGTTCTCGATGGCGTCGTCGAGCGCGGTCAGCGCGGTGAGGGGAGTCAAGGTGGAGTCCTCCGGGACTGCGGGCGGGGAGATCGTCTGGGTCTGCGGTACGGACGGGGCGTGCGCTTCGAGTTGCACGGTGTTTTCTTCCTCGTCTTGGTTGGCTAGTCGTTCCGGCCGGGTTCGGCCGGGGGCGGCTGGTACCTGGTCTTGCCAGTCCCGAGGCTCCTTCGTGCCGTCGTCCCCTGGTCGGGGACAAACAGAAGGGCCGCGGATCCCGGGTGGGGTTCCGCGGCCCTGAAGGCGCCGGCCTGATCATGGATCAGGCTGGATCACTCCAGGGTTCGAGCCCGCGGAAGGCCCACATCAGGTGGTGCTGCTGCTTCTTCGTCTGCGTCGTCTTGGATCCGGCACCGGCTGCGGCCGCAAACCCATAGGCGCCATGCGCCTGGGCTTCCAGTACTGCCACCGGTGCCTGGGTCGGTCGCTCATTCCGCTCGCTCGCCAGGAGCGCGGAGGGCGCGGCCAGCAGGGCGCGGCTGTCAGCGGAAATCGCGGACAGACCGGTACCCAGGAGCGGGAGGAGCGAGGAGGAGCCGAGCGTGCAGGAAGCGGCGACCGAGCGATCGGTCATTTTGGTGGTGGTGATGAAGCTGGTCACTGGTCTCGCCTCCTCTCGGCGTCTCGGGGACGGGGCCCGGGGGCCTGTCCCATGCGTATTCGGATAAGTACAGCACGGATCCGGAGCTTCGGAGAAGCCACCGTTTCCGTTGCTAAGAACCTATGGGGATTCGCTGGGCATGTGCAAACTATTTTTCCGACGAGTTTCTACGCGTCGTCAGCATCCGCACCCCCGCGCTCCTGACCTGCGCAGATGGCCAGGACATCGGCTCCGTACCGGTCGAGCTTGCGGCCGCCGACTCCAGAGATCATCGAGAGCTCGCCCGCCTCGGACGGCTGGGCCTCCGCGATCGCGACGAGCGTCCTGTCCGTGAACACGCAGTACGCGGGCAGTCCCTGCTCCTTCGCCTGCCCCGCGCGCCACTCGCGCAGCCGCTCGTAGAGCCCTTCGTCCATGTCGGACGGGCAGTCGTCGCAGCGCATCAGTTTCAGCTCGGCGGCCTCGGTGAGGGTCTTGCCGCAGACCCGGCACAGCGCCGGTCCGCGGCGCCCGCGCTTGCGGACCCCTCGCTCGGCCTCGGCGCCCTGCCGGCTTCCCGGGGCCGCAGAGCCCGGCCGCAGGCCGTTCAGGAAGCGGCTGGGGCGTCGGGAGGCCCGGCCGCCCGGAGCCCGGGAGAGCGCCCAGGAGAGCGTCAGGTGCAGCCGCGCCCGCGTGACGCCGACGTAGAGCAGCCGGCGCTCCTCCTCCACCTGCTCGTCGGTCTTGGCGTACGTGATCGGCAGCATGCCGTCGGTGAGGCCGGCCAGGAACACGGCGTCCCACTCCAGGCCCTTGGCGGCGTGCAGCGAGGCGAGGGTGACGCCCTGGACGGTCGGGGCGTGCTGGGCGGCCTTGCGCTCGTCCAGCTCGACGGTGAGCTCCGCCAGGGTGGCCCCGGGCCGGCCGCGGGCGAAGTCCTCGGCGAGCCGGACGAGGGCGGCCACCGACTCCCACTGGTCGCGGACGGCGCCGGAGCCGGCGGGCGGCTCGGTGGTCCAGCCGGTGGAGCTGAGCACGGCCCGGACCTGGGAGCCGAGCTCGACGACGTCCTCGAGCAGCGGGTCGTTGCCCCCGGAGCGGGCGGCGCCGCGCAGGGCGAGGATCGCCTTCTGCACCTCGGGGCGCTCGAAGAAGCGCTCGGCGCCGCGCAGCTGGTACGGGACGCCCGCGTCGGCGAGGGCCTGCTCGTAGACCTCGGACTGGGCGTTGATGCGGTAGAGCACCGCGATCTCGCCGGCCGGGACGCCCGCCGCGATCAGGTCCCGGATCCGCAGGGCGACGCCCTCGGCCTCGGCGGGCTCGTCCGGGTACTCGGCGTAGACCGGGTCGGGGCCGGGCTCGCGCTGGGAGACCAGCTCCAGGCGGTGCTCGGCGGCGCGGCCCCTGGCCTGGGCGAGGAGCCCGTTCGCGAGGTGGACCACCTGGGGGGTGGAGCGGTAGTCGCGGACCAGCTTGACCAGGGTCGCCTGCGGGTAGCGGGTGCGGAAGTTCAGCAGGTGGTCCGGGGTGGCACCGGTGAAGGAGTAGATCGTCTGGCTGGCGTCGCCGACGACGCAGAGGCTGTCGCGCTCGCCGAGCCACAGGTCCAGCAGCCGCTGCTGGAGCGGGCTGACGTCCTGGTACTCGTCCACCACGAAGTGCTGGTACTGGGTGCGGATCTGCTCGGCGATGTCGTGGCGGTCCTGGAGGATGCCGACGGTGAGCAGCAGCACGTCCTCGAAGTCGATCATGCCGCGGTCGCGCTTGAGCTGCTCGTACGTCCCGTAGATCTGGGCGATCTCCGCCATGTCCCGCGGGGCTTCACGGCCCGCCTTGAGGGCGGTCGCCGGATAGTCGGAGGGCACGGTCTGGGTGACCTTCGCCCACTCGATCTCGCCGGTGACATCGCGCAGCTCGCCGCGGTCGAGCCGGATGCGGCAGCGGGCGCCGGCCTCGGCGACGAGCTGGATCTTGCGCTCGACGAGCCGGGGCACGTCTCCGCCGATCGCCTTGGGCCAGAAGTACTGGAGCTGGCGCAGGGCGGCGGAGTGGAACGTCCGCGCCTGCACCCCGCCCGCGCCGAGGGTGCGCAGGCGGCCGCGCATCTCGCCGGCGGCCCGGTTGGTGAACGTGACGGCCAGCACACTGGCCGGCATCAGCTGCCCGGAGCGGACCCCGTAGGCGATGCGGTGGGTGATCGCCCGGGTCTTGCCCGTGCCCGCACCCGCCAGCACGCACACCGGCCCGCGCAGGGTCGTCGCGACCTCGCGCTGCTCCGGGTCCAGGCCCAGGAGCACCGCGTCGGCCGAGTCCGCGCCGGCGGGGAAGGATGAGGAGTGCGTTGCTGATGTCACCCCGCCATGCTGCCAGGTCCCGAGGGGCGGCCGGGAAAGTTGTCCACAGGGTGCGCCGTTCATCGCACCGTCGCACTTGACGGACCCGGCGTACTTGACGTACTCGGACGTCCCGGCCGCAACGCGGGTGCGGGAATGGCCCCGCGGTCCCGTACGTTCGAGTACTCGGACCACCCAGACCCCACAGAGGAGAGCGCAGCATGCAGGACACGGGTTCCGTCACGATGTACAGCACGACCTGGTGCGGCTACTGCCGCCGGCTGAAGACCCAGCTGGACCGGGAAGGCATCGCGTACAACGAGATCAACATCGAGCTGGACCCCGAGTCCGCGGCGTTCGTGGAGAAGGCGAACGGCGGCAACCAGACGGTCCCGACCGTGCTCGTGAAGTCCGCCGCCGGCGCCGAGTCGGTCATGACGAACCCGAGCCTGGCCCAGGTCAAGCAGGCCCTCGCCGTCTGATCCGCAGCGTCCGCAGCCCGGCGCGGTGCGCGCGCAGAAAGGCCCCCGCAGCGTGCGGGGGCCTTCTGGCGTGTGAGGGGCGTTGCGCGCCGCCGTGTGACGAGTCTTACGCGACCGGTCTCACGCGACCGGGCGCGGCAGCGGCTCCCCGTACCAGCGCTCCACCAGGCGGGCCGCGATGGAGATCCCCGACGGGGGCAGCATCTCGCCGGACTCGAACGCGGCGCGCAGTTCCTCGCGGGAGAACCAGCGGGCCTCCTCGATCTCCTCGCCGTCGACCGTGATCTCGGTGGTCGTGGCGCGCGCCGTGAAGCCCAGCATCAGGCTGTACGGGAACGGCCAGGGCTGGCTGGCGACGTACTCGACCTCGCCGACCCTGATGCCCGCCTCCTCCCACACCTCGCGCACGACCGACTGCTCGATCGACTCGCCCGGCTCCACGAACCCGGCCAGCGTCGAGAAGCGCCCCTCCGGCCAGTGCACCTGGCGGCCCAGCAGCGCGCGGTCGTGCTCGTCGGTGACCAGCATGATCACCGCGGGGTCGGTGCGCGGGTAGTGCTCGGCGCCGCAGCCCGGGCAGCGGCGGATGTGCCCGGCGGCCGCGACCACCGTGCGCTCGCCGCAGCGGGAGCAGAAGCGGTGCATCCGCTGCCAGTTCTCCAGGGCCACCGCGTGCACCATCAGCCCGGCGTCGCGCGGGGACAGCAGCAGCCCGGCCTCGCGCAGGCCGGCCGCGCGCGCCGACTGGTCCATCCGGCCGGGCAGGGAGTCCTTCTGGAGCGCGAAGTACCGTACGCCGTCGTCGTCGGTGCCCAGGAAATAGCGGTGCGTCTCGGTGACCGGGGCCTCGAAGGCCGGGGTCATCACGATTCCGGTCACCCCGTCGGGGGTGTCGTCGATCAGGACCTGGCCGCCGGAGACCACGAAGACGCGGGTGTCCGGGTGGCTCCAGGCCGCCGCGAGCCAGGCCTCGTCGAGGCGGTGGTGCGCGGCGCGGTCGATTCCGCTGGGCGCGGCGAGCGAGATCGGGTGCTCGGTATGGGTGCTCACAGGTACTTCCAACTCCCCCGGTGGTGGGACAGGCAGGCTCAGTGACTCGTGACTCGTGGCTCGTGGCTCGTGGCTCGTGGCTCGGTGAACGCGGTGAACGCGGTGAACGCGGTGAACGCGGTGAACGCGGTGAACGCGGTGAACGCGGTGAACCGGTGAGGCTGTGGGTGCCTCAGGCGGGCTTCCCGCGGGAGGCGGCCAGGTCGCCCCACAGGTAGGCGGCCGTTTCGACGCCCTTGAGGAGCAGGTCCAGCTCGACCTTCTCGTTCGGCGAGTGCCAGCCGTCCGACGGCACGGAGATGCCGAGGAACAGGACGGGCGCGTCCAGTACGTCCTGGAGGTCGGCCGCCGGTCCGGAGCCGCCCTCGCGGGTGAAGCGGACCTTCTCGCCGAATGCCCGCCCCATGGCCCGTACGACGGACTGCAGCGCCGGGTGGTCCAGCGGCGTCAGGCAGGGCCGGGTGGGGGCGCCGAAGACGATGGAGTGCCGGATCCCGTCCGGGATCCGCGCCGCGACCCAGTCCCGGACGGCCGCCTCGACCTCGTACGGGTCCTGCCCGGACACCAGGCGGAACGACAGCTTCAGGTGGGCGGAGGCGGGCACGATGGTCTTGCCGCCGGGGCCCTGGTAGCCGCCGCCGATGCCGTTGACCTCGGCGGTCGGGCGGGCCCAGACCCGCTCCAGGGTGGAGTAGCCCTTCTCGCCCGCGGCGGCGTGCGACCTGGCCGTGCGCAGCCACTCGGACTCGTCGAACGGCAGCTCGGCGATCAGCGCCCGCTCCTCGTCCGTGAGCTCGGCGATGTTGTCGTAGAAGCCGGGGATCGTGACCCGCTCGTCGGCGTCGTGCAGCGCCGCGACCAGGCGGGCGGCGACGGTGGCCGGGTTGGGCACGGCCCCGCCGAAGGCCCCGGAGTGGATGTCCTGGTCGGGCCCGTGCAGGTCGATCTCGCAGTCGGCGACGCCGCGCATGCCGGTGCAGACGGTGGGCGTGGTCTCGGACCACATGCCGGTGTCGGAGACGATCACGACGTCGGCGGCGAGGCGCTGCGCCTCACGCTCGACGAGGGCGCGGAAGTTCGGGGAGCCCGACTCCTCCTCGCCCTCGATGATCAGCTTGAGGTGGACGGCCGGGGCCTCGGCGCCGGTGGCCGCCAGGTGGGCCCGTACACCGAGGGTGTGGAAGAAGACCTGGCCCTTGTCGTCGGCGGCGCCGCGCGCGTACAGGCGGCCGCCCTGGACCACCGGCTCGAACGGGTCGGTGTGCCAGCCGTCGGCAACGGCGGCGGGCTGCACGTCGTGGTGCCCGTAGACGAGGACGGTCGGGGCGTCCGGGTCCGCGCTCGGCCACTCGGCGAAGACGGCGGGCGCACCGGGGGTCGGCCAGATCTCCGTGACCGGGAAGCCGGTCTCCTTGAGCTTCGCCGCGAGCCACTCGGCGCTGCGCCGTACGTCGTCCGCGTGCTCGGGCTGGGCCGAGACGGAGGGGATGCGCAGCCACTCGGCGAGGTCCTCGAGGAACGCGGCGCGGTGGGTGTCGATGTACGTGCGGACGGTGCGGACGACGCTGTCCGCCGGGGTTTCGCTCATGCCTACGAGCCTAACTGTCGGGGTGCCGGTCACTGTCCGTGTCCGATTTGCCTTGGAGGATCCGCTCAAGACGGTCCCGGCCGGGGAGGTCGCGGGGGCGGATCACGCGGCCGCTGCGGACGTGGAGGAAGGCGGCGCCGACCCGGTCGAGGGGGGTGCCGGTGGCTTCCGCCCAGGCCAGGCGGTAGACGGCGAGCTGGAGGGGGTCGGCCTCGGTGGTGCGGCCGGTCTTCCAGTCGACGATCTCGTAGCCGCCGTCCTCGGTCCGGTACACGGCGTCGATCCGGCCGCGGACGACGCGGCCGGCAAGGGTGAACTGGACCGGGACCTCCATGCGGTACGGGGTGCGCTCGGCGTACTCGCTCCGCTCGAAGGCGGCTTTGAGGGAGTCGAGGTCGGCCTCGTCGGCGATGTCCTGGTCGGAGCCGGGCAGCTCGGTGACGGGGTCGAGTACGTCGAGGAGCGGCAGCGGGAGCTCGTCGAAGCGGGACTCGACCCAGGCGTGGAAGCGCGTGCCCTGGCGCGCCGCGGGTTGCGGGGGCTTCGGCATGGGGCGGGCCAGGTCGCGGGCGAAGCCCTGCTCGTCCGCGGCGAGGCGCAGGAGCTGGCTGGCGGAGAGGGCGGCCGGGAGCTCGACGTCGCGCACGGCGGCGCGGGCGCGCCGGAGCTCGCCCTCGAGGGCGTCGAGGTCCCGGTCCCAGGAGGCGATGGCCCGGGCCTCTTCGGGGGTGAGGGCGGCCGCTCCCGCGGTACGCCGTCCCGCGGGGGCGGAGCCCCGGCCGTCGTCGGGCGGACCGGCGGGAGCCGGGTCCCGGACCGCGGGCCCGGTGCGGGGGTGCGGGACGGCCGCCGCCCCGCCTCGTACGACCGGGGCTTCGTCCGCCGGCCGGGCTTCGTCCGCCGGCCAGGACTCGTCCGCGTCCCAGGCCCCGTCCGCCGCCCAGAGGTCCTCGCCGTCCGGCTCCTCGCCGTACGAGGGGTCCTCGCAGTCCGGGGGCCACAGGTAGGGCTCCGGCTCCGGGGCGGGGGCGGCGGCAGGGGCGGGGTCCGGCTCGGGAGCAGCCAGGTGCGACTCGACCAGGGCCGCCGCCGCGCGGCGCAGGGCCAGGGACGCCGGGTCCAGGGGGAGGGGCCAGGACCGGTCCGGGGTGGACTCCGTGGCGAGGGACGGGTTCTCCGCGTCCGGGTCCGGTTCCTGCGTCCAGGCCTCGATCTCGCCGTTCCCCGCCACGCAGTGGTCGTACAGGGCGGACAGGAAGGCGGACGGGCCCCGGCGCTTCTTCTGCGTCGGGCCCCACCAGTGCCCCGAGGCCAGGAGGAGCGTGCGGGGGCGGGTGAACGTGACGTAGCCCAGGCGGAGTTCCTCCACCGCCTTGTGCTCCTTCAGCGCCGCCTTGAACGCCTTCAGGCCGGCCGGGGTCCACGCCGGATCACCCGGAAGGGTGGCCGCGTCGCCGCGCAGGCCGTACGGCAGGACCTTGGCGTACGAGGTCCACGGCTCCGGGGCCTTCTCCTTCGGGAACGCGCCCGCGCACAGGTCCGGGACCACCACCACGTCCCACTCCAGCCCCTTGGACTTGTGGGCGGTGAGCACCTTCACCGTGTTCTCCCCGCCGGGCAGGGCGTGGTCCAGGCCCTTCTCGTACTGGACCGCCGTGCGCAGGAAGCCCAGGAAGGCCAGCAGGCTCGCCTCGCCGTCCAGGGACGCGAAGCCGGCCGCCACGTCCATGAAGCCGGAGAGCGACTCGCGCCGCCGGGCCGCCAGCGCGTGCGGCGACGCCGACAGCTCCACGTCCAGGCCGGTCGCGGCCAGCACCCGGTGCAGTACGTCCATCAGCGGGTCCGCGAGCGAACGCCGCAGGTCCCGCAGCTCCTGGGCCAGGTGCGCGAAGCGGACCCGGGCCGCCGGGGAGAACGGCAGGTCGTCGGCGGAGGACCCCGCCCCGGAACCGTCCAGGAACGTCTCCAGCGCGTCCGCCAGCGAGACGACCTCCGCCGGGTCCACCCCCTCCACCGCCGCCGCGAGGCGCTCGTCCGGTTCCACCTCGCCCGGTGCGCGGCCGATCAGCTGCCGCGCCCGGCGCCCCAGCAGGGCCAGGTCGCGCGCGCCGATCCGCCAGCGCGGGCCGATGAGGAGGCGTACCAGGGAGGCGTTGGCGCCCGGATCCTGGAGCACCTCGCACACCGCGACCAGGTCCGCGACCTCCGGCAGGTGCAGCAGCCCGGACAGCCCGACGACCTCCACCGGCACGTCCCGGGCCACCAGTACGGCCTGGATCTGCGCGAAGTCCCGCGCCGACCGGCACAGCACCGCGATCTCGCGCGGCTCCGTCCCCGTACGGACCAGGTGCGCGACCGAGTCCGCGAGCCACTCCAGCTCCTCGGCGTGCGTGTCCAGCAGGGCGCAGCGGACCGATCCGGACCGCTCCTCCCCCGGCGCCGCGCGCAGCGCCTCCACGCCCTCGTGCATCGAGCGCAGCGGCGCGGCCAGCTCGTTGGCCAGGTCGAGGAGGCGGCCGCCGCTGCGCCGGTTCTCGCTCAGCGAGAACCGGGTCGCGGGGCGGCCGTCGGCGTGCGGGAAGTGCTCGGGGAAGTCGTCCAGGTTGGCCACGGACGCGCCGCGCCAGCCGTAGATCGCCTGGCAGGGGTCGCCGACGGCGGTCACCGCGTGCCCGCTGCCCCCGCCGAACAGGCCGGACAGCAGCAGCCGCTGGGCCACGGAGGTGTCCTGGTATTCGTCGAGCAGGACCACCCGGAATTCCTCGCGCAGCAGTGCACCGACCTCGGGCCGGGTGGTGGCGAGCTGCGCGGAGAGGGCTATCTGGTCGCTGAAGTCGAGCAGGTCGCGGGAGCGTTTGGCGGTGCGGTAGCGCTCGGTCAGCTCCAGCAGTTCGAGGCGGCCGCGGACGGCCTCGGGGACCTTGCGCAGGTCGTCGTTGGTGAGCTTGGCGCCGGCGAGGGCGTCGAGGAGCTCCGTGTCGTACGCGCGCAGCTCGGCCGGGGTGACCAGGTGCTCGGAGAGTTCGCCGTCGAGCGCGAGCAGGTCGCTGACCAGGTCGGGGACGGATTTGGTGAGTGCCGGGTACGGGCCGGGGGCCTCGCGCAGCACGCGCGCGGCGAGCTGGAAGCGGGTGGCGTCGGCGAGGAGGCGGGCGCTGGGCTCCAGGCCGATGCGCAGGCCGTGGTCCCCCAGGAGCTGGCCGGCGAAGGCGTGGTACGTGGAGATGCGCGGCTCGCCGCCGGCCGCGTCGGCATCGGCCGGCGAGGGGTCCGGGTCGGTGATGCCGGCCCGCGCGAGGGCCTTGCGCACGCGCTCGGCGAGCTCGGCGGCGGCCTTGTTCGTGAAGGTCAGGCCGAGGACCTGCTCGGGGGCGACCGCTCCGGTGCCGACCAGCCAGACCACGCGGGCGGCCATGACGGTGGTCTTGCCGGAACCGGCGCCGGCCACGATGACCTGGGGGGCGGCGGGGGCCGTGATGCAGTCCAGCTGTTCGGGCGTGAACGGGATGCCGAGGAGCTCCTTGAGCTGCTCGGGGTCGGTGAGGACGGACGGACGCGCGGGCACGTGAAGAGGCTAGCCGGACCCGCCGACACTCCCGGCCGCCGTCTCACGGGCCGGCCGGTCACCGGCCGGCCGCGGTCAACCGCCGGTTGGCCGCGGGTGCCGGCCGTGTGACTCACTCCACGGTCTGGCGGCCCTCCGGGCGCGCGCTGCACGCGCTGCGGAAGGAGCAGTGGTCGCAGTGCTTGCCGGTGGCGGGCGCGAAGCGCTCGTCCAGGACCCGGCCGGCGGCGGTGGCGAGGAGGTCGCCGACCCATTCGCCGTTCAGCGGCTGCTGCGCCTGGATCTTGGGCACCGTCTCGCCGCCCTCCCGCTGGGCGGCGCCCTGGCGCAGCTGCACCAGCTCGGCGCCGCCGGCCTCGGGGCGCACCCCGTCGAAGACCTCGTCGACTGCGCCTTCGCGTACGGCGAGCTGGTAGACGGCGAGCTGGGGGTGGCGCTCGACCTCGGCCTTGGTGGGCGCGGACTTGCCGGTCTTGAAGTCGACGACGTACGCGCGCCCCTGCGGGTCGGCCTCGACCCGGTCCATGGAGCCCCGGATGCGGACGGCGACGTCACCGGCTTCGAGCGTGACGTCGAACGCGTGCTCCGTGGCCACGGCCTCCCGGCCCCCGCGGTCGGTGGTGTGCCAGCGCAGGAAGCGCTCCAGGGCGGCGCGGGCGTTGTCCTTCTCCTGGCGGGACTTCCACGGGGCGTCGAAGGCGAGGGCGTCCCAGACGGAGTCGAGGCGTTCCATCAGGACGGCGAGGTCGGCGGGGGTGCGGCCGGAGGCGACTTCGTCGGCGAGGACGTGGACGACGTTGCCGAAGCCCTGGGCGGCGGTGGAGGGGGCGTCGGCCTTGACCTCGCGGCCGAGGAACCACTGCAGGGAGCAGGTGTTGGCGAGCTGGTCCAGGGCGGAGCCGGAGAGGGCGACGGGCCGGTCCCGGTCGCGCAGCGGAACGCTGCTGCGGGTGGGCTCGTACAGCCCCCACCAGCGCTGCGGGTGCGCGGCGGGGACCAGCGGGCGGTCGTCCTCGTCGGTGAGCGCGGCGAGGCGGGCGAGACGGCGGGCGGCGGCCTCGCGGAGCGCGGGCGAGGCGTCGGGGTCGACGGTGGTGGCGCGCAGTTCCGCGACGAGCGCGGGGACGGCGAGGGGGCGGCGGGGACGGCCGGTGACGTCCTTCGGGATGACCCCGAGCTCGGTGAGGAAGCGGGAGGGCTGGTCGCCGTCCTCGGCCGGTGCCTTGACGGCGGTGACGACGAGCCGGTCGCGGGCTCGGGTGGCGGCGACGTAGAAGAGGCGGCGCTCCTCCGCCAGGAGGGCGCCGGGGGTGAGGGGCTCGGCGAGGCCGTCGCGGCCGATGCGGTCGGCTTCGAGGAGGGAGCCGCGGCGGCGCAGGTCGGGCCAGAGCCCTTCCTGTACGCCGGCGACGACGACGAGGGACCACTCCAGGCCCTTGGAGCGGTGGGCGGTCATGAGGCGGACGGCGTCGGTGCGGGTGGCCTTGCCCGTCAGGGTGTCGGCGGCGATGTCCTCGGCTTCGAGCTGTTCGAGGAAGTTGAGCGCGCCGCGGCCGCCGGTGCGGTCTTCGGCGCGGGCCGCGGTGTCGAAGAGCGCGCAGACGGCGTCGAGGTCGCGGTCGGCGTTGCGGCCGGCCGCGCCGCCGCGGCGGGCGCCGCGCTCCAGGCGCTGGGGCCAGGGGGTGCCCTCCCAGAGGGTCCAGAGGGCCTCTTCCGCGGTGCCGCCGCCCTGGAGGAGCTCGCGGGCCTTGCGCAGGAGCAGCCCGAGGCGCTGTGCTCCGCGGGCGTACGCGGGGTCGTGGGCGGTGAGCCGCTCGGGCTCGGCGAGGGCGCGGGCGAGCAGGACGTCGGAGGGGGCCGGTACCTTGACGCCGGCCGCCCGCTCCTCGTCGCGCAGGGCCCGCCCGAGCCGCCGCAGATCGGCGGCGTCCATCCCCCCGAGCGGCGAGCTCAGCAGCGCGAGCGCGGCCTCGACCCCGACCCACCCTTCATCCGCTGCGGGCGCGGACTCGGCCTCGGCGTCGGCGTCGGCCTCGGTCTCGGTCTCGGTCTCGACTTCGGCCTCGTATTCCGGCTCCGGGCCCGAGGTGTCCGGGCCCGAGGTGTCCGGGCCCGCGTCCGGCTCCGCGTCCGGGCCCTCGGCGACCTGGGGAGGGGAGGGTTCGCCGGCGGGGGCCGGGATCGGGGTCGCGGCGATGCGCAGGGCCGTCAGGAGGGGGGTTATCGCCGGTTCGTGGCGCAGGGGGGTGTCCGTGCCGTCCGTCTCCGCCGGGACTCCCGCCGAGATCAGGGCGCGGCGCATCGCCGGGAGGGTGCGGCCGCCGGAGCGGACCAGGACGGCCATGTCCTGCCACGGCACGCCGTCCTCCAGGTGCGCCCGGCGCAGGATGTCGGCGATGTTGTCCAGCTCGGCCCCGGCCGTGGGGTACGTGAACACCTCCACCCCGCCGCCCTCCCGGACCGGGGTCAGGGCGCGGTGGGCGCGGACCGCCGCCGAGGGGAGGCGCGGGACCGGCATACGGGTGGTCAGGAGGCGGGTCGCCGCCAGGAGGCCGGCCCGCGAGCGGCGGCCCACCGTCAGCGCGTGGACCGCCGCACCCGGGAACGAGCCCTCGAAGTCGAGGATGTTGTTGATGTCGGCGCCGCGGAAGGCGTAGATCGACTGGTCCGGGTCGCCGAAGGCGACCAGCGTGCCCGCCGGTCCGGCCAGGGCCCGCAGCAGCCGCAGCTGGGAGGCGTCCGTGTCCTGGTACTCGTCCACGTAGATCGCGTCGTAGGACAGGGCGAGGGATGGAGTGCGTTCGGCGAGGAGGACGGCCCGGTGGACGAGCTCCGCGTAGTCCAGCGTGCCCTGCATGTCCAGTACGTCCAGGTACTCCGACAGGAACGCGGCCGCCGCCTTCCAGTCCGGGCGGCCCAGCCGGGTCGCGAACGCGTCGAGCGCCGCCGGGCCGAGGCCCAGCTCGCGGGCGCGGGCGAGCACCGCGCGGACCTCGTCCGCGAATCCGCGCGTGGTGAGCGCGGCCCTCAGGTCGTCCGGCCAGCGGATGGAGCGGATCCGGCGCTGGCCGTCGAGCAGGGTGCGGACCATCACGTCCTGCTCCGGACCCGACAGCAGCCGCAGCGGATCCGCGAACAGGTCGGTGTCCTGGTGGGCGCGGACCAGTCCGTAGCAGAAGGAGTGGAAGGTGGTGGCCTGCGGGGCGTGCGCCCCGCCGAGCCGCAGGGCGGCCCGGTCACGCAGTTCGACGGCCGCCTTGCGACTGAAGGTGAGGATGAGGATCCGGGCCGGGTCCGTCCCGGCCTCGACCCGGGCCGCGGCCGCCTCGACAAGCGTGGTGGTCTTCCCGGTACCCGGTCCGGCCAGGACGAGAAGCGGTCCGCTGGTGTGATCAACCACCGCCTGCTGCGCTGCGTCCAGAACAGGGGGATCCACCCGCTGCGGCCCGGTACGCACGAGCCGGTACGCGTCGGGGGTCCGCGCACGCCGCCGCTCGGTGCGGTCGGATGGAGAGGTGATCACGTGGGGTGCCGGTCCAGGTCCTGGTGGGTCTGCGGTTGTTGCGGTCACGGCCGTCCCCGCGGGTGCCGCGGTCACCGCCGCGCCTGCCGAGGCCGAAGCCGAAGGGGCAACGCTACGGCAACCGCCGGGGCCGGCGCAGTTCCCCGAGGTCGGGACGGAGCGCCCCCGTGCCGTCGCCCGTACGGGCGCTCGACCGCCCGCCCCGCCCCCGCATGGCCGAAGCTGTCAGATGTGACCCTCGTCCCGTGCGGCGTACTCCTCCCGCCCGTCCCAGCGCGCCCGCGGCATGTTCAGCCGGGCCTCGCCGGCGGCGGTCAGCCGCAGCGGAGTGGCCTCCGTGCGGTAGTGCTCCAGGGCCCGGACCTCGCTGCCGGGCAGCGGCCGGCCGTCCGCCCGGACCACGCGCCACCAGGGCACCGCTCCCCCGTACAGGGCCATCACACGGCCGACTTGGCGCGGTCCGCCCTCGCCGAGCCACTCGGCGACGTCCCCGTACGTCATCACCCGGCCGGGCGGAATCCGCTCGGCCACCTCCAGCACCCGCTCCGCGTACTCGGGCAGCTCTTCGCTCATTGCGCCCATGGTGCCGTACATCACGGACCGGTTCCCGGAAGGTTTCCTTCCGTACCGGCACGCACCCTGATGCCCCGCCCGCACGTCGGTCCGTGCCACCATCTTCCGGGCGGTGACTGGTGATACGTGATCAAGAAGAGACGGAAGTGACGACGAAGGAGCAGGGTGTGAGCCCTCCGGACGGCGCGGCTGAGGACGACGGCACGCGCCCTGACCCGCACCCCGGGTCCGGGAAGCTCCCCGACGACCCTCCCGGCCGGGCCCGCGCCAGGGCCGGGGCGGAGCCCGCGGCCGACGCCGGCGGGACGCACGGGCATGCCTCCGCGTCCGCCGACCGGGTCGAGGTCGACGAGCCGCTGCTCGCCGCCCGTGTCCACCGCCCCTCGGACCTCGTACGCCTGCTCGTCGGCGTCCTCGGCATCGCCGTCGTCCTCGCCATCGCCGCCTTCGCCCACCGCACCACCGCCGGA
Source organism: Streptomyces sp. NPDC059355 (assembly GCF_042752335.1). Taxonomy (NCBI): domain Bacteria; kingdom Bacillati; phylum Actinomycetota; class Actinomycetes; order Kitasatosporales; family Streptomycetaceae; genus Streptomyces; species Streptomyces sp. NPDC059355. The sequence goes on from NZ_JBHYXN010000009.1 coordinate 86,408, forward strand.
CTCGAAGCCGACATCTCCCAGGGCACCGGCGCCGCCCCCGATCTGCTGATCAAGGTCGCCGGGCTGGTGTCCAGCATCGCCGTGCTGCTCGTGCCCGTGGCCTTCGCCATCGAGCGGCTGATCAAGCGGGACGGGCTGCGCATCGCCGACGGCGTGCTCGCCGCCGTCCTCGCCCACGGCGTCACCCTGGCCACCGACCTGTGGGTCTCCCAGGCCGCCTCCGACACCATCCAGGAGGCCCTCACCCGTCCCACCGGCATCGGCGGCCCCCTCACCGACCCGGTGCACGGCTACCTCGCGCCCGTCATCGCGTACATGACCGCCGTCGGCATGACCCGCAGGCCCCGCTGGCGGGTCGCGCTGTGGGTGGTCCTGCTGCTCGACGCCTTCGCGATGCTGGTCAGCGGGTACACCACCCCGTTCTCGATCATCCTGACCGTGCTCATCGGCTGGAGCGTCGCGTACGGGACCCTGTACGCGGTCGGCTCGCCGAACGTCCGCCCCACCGGGCAGACCCTCCTCGCCGGCCTGCGCCGGGTCGGCTTCAAGCCGGTCAGCGCCATGCGCGCGGAGCTCCCGGACGGCGCCGACGCCTCGGAGGTCAGCGACCGGGGCCGGCGCTACCACGTCACGCTGGAGGACGGACCGCCGCTCGACGTCACCGTCGTCGACCGCGAGCAGCAGGCGCACGGGTTCTTCTACCGGGTCTGGCGCCGGCTCACCCTGCGCGGCATCACGACGCGGCGCAGCCTGCAGTCGCTGCGCCAGGCGCTGGAGCAAGAGGCGCTGCTCGCGTACGCGGCCATCGCGGCCGGGGCCAACGCGCCGAAGCTGATCGCCACCTCCGAGCTCGGCCCGGACGCCGTGATGCTCGTCTACGAGCACCTGGACGGCCGGCCCCTCGACGCGCTCGCCGACGAGGAGATCACCGACGACCTGACCCGCAACACGTGGAAGCAGGTACAGGCCCTGCAGTCGCGGCGGATCGCCCACCGGCGGCTGACCGGCGACGCGCTCGTGGTGGATCGTTCCGGCAATGTCGTCCTCACCGACCTGCGCGGCGGCGAGATCGCGGCCGGGGACCTGGTGCTCCGGATGGACATCGCACAGCTGCTGACCACGCTCGGCCTGCGGATCGGCGCCGAGCGCTCGGTGGCCTCGGCGGTGTCGGTGCTCGGCCCCGACGCCGTGGCGGACTGCCTGCCGCTGCTCCAGCCGATCGCGCTGAGCCGCTCCACGCGGGCGACGCTGCGCAGGCTGGCCCGGGAGCGGGCCGACCGGCAGCGGGAGGCCGTACTGGAGTCCTCGCGGGCGGCGAAGGCGGCGCGCGAGGCGGCTGCCGAGGAGGCGAAGCCCGACCGCAAGGCGGGGAAGGCGGGGAAGGCCGGCAAGGCCGGATCCAAGCCGGCGGCGACCACGGCAGCGGAGAAGAAGGCCGAGAAGAAGGCGCTGGACGACGCCCTCGACGGGGCCCGCGAGGAGGATCTGCTGAGCCAGATCCGCCAGCAGGTGCTGCTGATCCGCCCGCAGGCGCCGGTGGAGCCGGCCCGGCTGGAGCGGATCCGGCCGCGCACGCTGGTGTCGTTCATCGCGGGTGCGTTCGGTGCGTACTTCCTGCTGACGCAGCTGGCGCACGTGGACTTCGCGACGATCGTCGGCCAGGCGCAGTGGGGCTGGGTGGGGGCCGCGCTGGCCTTCTCGGCGCTCACCTACTTCGCGGCGGCGATGAGCCTGCTCGGGTTCGTACCCGAGCGGGTGCCGTTCCTGCGGACGGTGCTCGCGCAGGTGGCGGGGTCGTTCGTGAAGCTCGTGGCGCCGGCGGCGGTCGGCGGTGTCGCGCTGAACACGCGGTTCCTGCAGCGGGCCGGGATCCGGCCGGGGCTGGCGGTGGCGAGCGTGGGCGCCTCGCAGCTGTTCGGTCTGGCGAGCCACATCCTGCTGCTGCTGGCCTTCGGCTACCTGACGGGTACGGAGAAGACCCCGGAGATGACGCCGTCCCGGACGGTCATCGCGGGTCTGCTGACGGTGGCCGTGCTGGTGCTGGTGGTGACGGCGGTGCCGTTCCTGCGGAAGTTCGTGGCGACCCGGGTGCGGGCGCTGTTCGCGGGTGTGGTGCCGCGCATGCTGGACGTGCTCCAGCGGCCGCAGAAGCTGATGACGGGCATCGGCGGCATGCTGCTGCTGACCGGCTGCTTCGTGATGTGCCTGGACGCGTCGATCCGGGCGTTCGGCGGCGGCCAGGCCATCAGCTACGCGAGCATCGCGGTGGTGTTCCTGGCCGGCAACGCCCTGGGGTCGGCGGCGCCGACACCGGGCGGCATCGGCGCGGTGGAGACCACGCTGACGCTGGGTCTGATCGCGGCGGGTCTGGAGAAGGAGGTCGCCATCTCGGCGGTGCTCCTGTTCCGCCTGATGACGTTCTGGCTGCCGGTGCTGCCGGGCTGGCTGTCCTTCAACTACCTGACCCGGAAAGAGGCCATCTAGGGCCTGCCCGGCCCTGATCCGCCGGACAGGCTCTCGGAGGTGCGGGACGCGGGGGCGGTCGCCGTGTCCCTCTCGCCGGACGGCTCGACGGCGCGGCGGCACGACGCGTTCCGGGGCGTGCCCGGGGTGTACGAGCAGACCCTGGACGACTGGCGGGCGGCGCGGGAACTCGGGGACGCGCGCGGCGAGCGGCCGGCGCTCGGACCGCTGTACGGGCGCCTGTCGGCGCGGGCCGCGGAGATCGGGCTGTTCGACGGCGCCCGCCGCACTGCCCGTCGCCCGGCGGCCGCCGGCCGCCGGCCGCCGGCCGCCGATGGACGTCTGCTCGGGACGGGGCTTCGTCTTCGTCTCGCACACCGGGGAGGTGCACCCGAGCGGCCTTCTGCCCGTTTCGGCGGGCAACGTGAAGAACCGTCCGACGACCGGGATCTACCCGGGCTCGGCGCTGTTCACGAAGCTGCGGGACCCGTCGCCGCTGGGCGGCAAGTGCGGCCGGTGCGAGTTCAAGGAGGTGTGCGGGGGCTCGCGGGCGTACGGATCCACGGGAGACGTGCTCGCGGCGGACCCGTACTGCGCGTACGAGCCGGGCAGCTTCCCGTACCCGGAGGAGCTCGGCGCCCGCTTCCTCCCGACGGGCAACGGCTTCCTGGTCCCGCGGGTGGACGGCCACCTGCTCAAGGCAGCCTCGTTCCTCTCCAACAAGTGGCCTCGGCTGCACGCTTCGTCCCCCGAGATGTTCGTCCTGCGCGCCTCGATGGGCCGCGCGGGCGAAGAGAGCGCACTCTCCCGCCCGGACCGCCACCTGATCCGCGCGGCCATCGCCGAACTCCACCGCGCGGTGGGCCCGATGGGCGAACCGGTGGCAGCCCGCGTCACCCGCATCAGTGAGGCCACGTCGAAGCTCCCGGGCCTGGCCGTGTGCGGCGCGGCGTACGAGGGCGTAGGTCGCAGCCTGCGTGGCCACGGCCCGCAAAGCGGCCCACCACCTCCTCACCCACCCCTGACCGCAGCCCCGTCTGCGCGGCGGGCGCAGGGCACAGCCGGTCAAGGGCACCCCAATGGGTCAGCGCGGGGGCGGGGTGGGGGTGGGGGTCGCAGGATGGGGGTATGGGTCGAAACTTGGTGCGGGGTGCCATGGCCGTCATCGTCGCCTTCGGGCTGGCCGGGGTCGCCGGGTGCTCCGACAGCGGCGAAGGCAAGCCCAAGGCCGGGGGTACCCCGGGGGCCGCGCCCCTGAAGTGGGGGGAGTGCACCGCTCCGGACGTCGCCGAAGGCGGCGGGCAGGCGCCGCCCAAGGACTGGGAGTGCGCCACGCTCCACGTGCCCCTCGACTACGCCAAGCCCGAGGGCGAGACGATCCCGCTCGCGCTGATCCGGGCCAAGGCCCGGGACAAGGGCAAGCGGCTCGGCTCGCTCGTGTTCAACTTCGGCGGGCCCGGGGGGTCCGGGATCAGTACGCTGCCCGGCGCCGCCAAGGAGTACGAGGCGCTGCGGGCCCGGTACGACCTCGTGAGCTTCGACCCTCGCGGCGTGGGGCGCAGCGCCCCCGTCGAGTGCGAGGACGACAAGCAGCTCGACGCCTACTACGCGCAGGACTCCTCGCCCGAGACTCCCCAGGAGGAGAAGACCTACCTCGCGAACCTCGAGAAGTACCAACGGGCTTGCAAGGACAAGTCCGGGCACCTGCTGCCCCACGTCGGCACGGAGAACGCCGCCCGCGACCTCGACCGGATCCGGCAGGCCCTCGGCGACGAGAAGCTGAACTACTTCGGGATCTCCTACGGAACCGAGCTCGGCGGGGTCTACGCCCACCTCTTCCCCAAGAACGTCGGCCGGGCCGTCTTCGACGCCGTCGTCGATCCGACCCAGACCTCCGAGGAGGGCGCGCTCGGCCAGGCCAAGGGGTTCCAGCTCGCCCTCGGCAACTTCGCGCAGGACTGCGTGAACCGCGGCGATGAATGCCGGCTCCAGGGCAGCACCGCCAAGGAGATCGAGGACAACATCATCAAGCTGCAGAAGAGCCTGGCCGACAAGCCCATCCCCGGAATCGGCGGCCGGATGCTCACCGACTCCGCCGCCACCAACGGCATCGCCCAGGCCCTGTACTCCAAGGAGCTGTGGCCGCTGCTGGAGCAGGGGCTGGACGAGGCCGAAGGCGGGCAGGGGCAGCTGCTGATGGCGCTGTCCGACGCGCTCAACGGCCGCGACCAGCAAGGTCGCTACAGCAACATCGGCGCCGCCAACACGGCGATCAACTGCGCCGACTCCAAGGGCCGGTACACGCTGGCGCAGACGAAGGCGAAGCTGCCCGACTTCCGCGCCGCCTCTCCCGTCTTCGGGGACTTCCTCGGCTGGGCCATGATGAGCTGCACCGACTGGCCGGTCCCGGGCGCCTGGGACACCCCGGACGTCTCCGCCCCCGGATCGGCGCCCATCCTGGTGATCGGCAACACCGGCGACCCGGCCACCCCGTACGAGGGCGCCCGCAAGATGGTGGAGCGGCTCGGCCCCGGCGTGGGCATGGAGCTCACGTACAAGGGCGAGGGGCACGGCGCCTACAACAGCGGCGACAAGTGCGTGCAGGCCGCGGTCAACAGCTACCTGCTGGACGGGAAGGTGCCCCCCGCCGACACCGTCTGCACCCCGGCCTGACAACGGAGAAGGCCCTTGCCCCGCCGCCCATGGGGGGCGGGGCAAGGGCCTTCTCGACCGTCTTAGTAGACCGGCTTCTCGGGCTCGATCTGGTGGACCCAGCCGATGACGCCGCCACCGACGTGGACCGCGTCGGAGAAGCCCGCGGACTTCAGCACCGCGAGGACCTCCGCACTGCGGACACCCGTCTTGCAGTGCAAGACGATGCGCTTGTCCTGCGGGAGGTCCTGGAGGGCGGTGCCCATCAGGAACTCGCCCTTGGGGATCAGCTTCGCGCCGGGGATCGAGACGATCTCGTACTCGTTCTTCTCGCGGACGTCGATGATCTCGATCGGCTCGTCGTTGTCGATCCACTCCTTGAGCTGCTTCGGAGTGATCGTGGAGCCGGCGGCCGCCTCCTGCGCCTCCTCCGACACGACGCCGCAGAAGGCCTCGTAGTCGATGAGCTCGGTGACCGTCGCGTTCGGACCGCAGACCGCGCAGTCGGGGTCCTTGCGGACCTTGACCTGCCGGTACTGCATCTCCAGGGCGTCGTAGATCATCAGGCGGCCGACCAGCGGCTCGCCGACGCCCGTGAGGACCTTGATGGCCTCCGTCACCTGGATGGAGCCGATGGACGCGCAGAGCACGCCCAGCACGCCGCCCTCGGCGCAGCTCGGGACCATGCCCGGCGGCGGGGGCTCCGGGTACAGGCAGCGGTAGCACGGGCCGTGCTCGGACCAGAAGACCGAGGCCTGGCCGTCGAAGCGGTAGATCGAACCCCACACGTACGGCTTGTTCAGCAGCACGCAGGCGTCGTTGACGAGGTAGCGCGTGGCGAAGTTGTCCGTGCCGTCGACGATGAGGTCGTACTGGCTGAAGATCTCCATCACGTTCTCGGCTTCGAGCCGCTCTTCGTGAAGGACCACGTTGACGTACGGGTTGATGCCCAGCACGCTGTCGCGCGCGGACTCGGCCTTGGAACGGCCGATGTCCGCCTGGCTGTGGATGATCTGGCGCTGGAGGTTCGACTCGTCGACCTCGTCGAACTCCACGATGCCCAGCGTGCCGACGCCGGCCGCGGCCAGGTACATGAGGGCGGGGGAGCCGAGGCCGCCCGCGCCCACGGCCAGCACCTTGGCGTTCTTCAGGCGCTTCTGGCCGTCCATCCCGACATCCGGGATGATCAGGTGGCGGGAGTACCGACGGACCTCGTCAACGGTGAGCTCAGCAGCTGGCTCGACCAGGGGTGGCAGCGACACGGGGACTCCGTAGATGGTTACGTCGTAACGGTGGTTCTTCCCGTAACACTGCCACGCCCTTCTTCATTCCGAGACACCCGGTCCGATCCGCGAGACGATTTCGTCCCAGTACGCGGGCAGCGAGGCCCACGGATCGCGGCCTCCGGCCCCGCCCCGGTCGGTGAACCAGATCGTGCCGGCGCCCTGCCAGCGGGCGATCCGCACCGCCTCCTCCAGATGCGTCTGCGGCACCCCGTGGACCAGGTGGCAGAAGCGCTCGGGCGGGTGCTCGGCGGTCCACTCCGCCACCTGCGACCACCGGTAGTCGGCCCACGCCCCGGAGAAGGTGACCAGTTGGTCGGCGGCTTCCGCATAGCCCTCGTACGGGTGCGTGCCGTGTCCCAGCACGATACGGAGGTCCTCGCCGAGGCCGCGCAGGGCGTCGGTGACCCGGCGCACGGCGGCCAGCTCGGCCCGGTCCGCCGGGACGTCGGCCAGGTAGAAACCTCCGACCCGGTACCAGTCGAGGAAGCGGTGGGCGTCGGAGACCAGCTCGCCGAACGAGCGGGATCCGTCTCGCATCGCGAGATGGCCGAGTACGGTCCCGCCGGCCTCCCGGAGCTTGCCCGCAGCCTCGGTGCAGTGCGGATCGGGCCGGCCGCCCGGCCCGTCCGTGACGTTGAGCACCGTCCAGTGCAGCGGGGTTCCGGGCCGGGTCAGTTCGGCCCACTCGACCGGCGCGAGCAGCGGGTGCGCGTATCCGGGGGCGCCGAGGCCGAGGCGGCCCGCATCCGTCGCGGCGGCCGCCGTGGCCGCGGTCGTCAGATGCGGCACGCCGCCTCCATCCAGATGTCGGCGAGGGACTCCTCCAGGTTGATCCGGGGCCGCCAGCCCAGCCGGTCCCGGGCCGTGCGCACGTCGGCCTGCTGCCAGGCGCCGCAGCCGTCGGGGTACGGGGGCGTCACGGAGCCGCCTGCGAGCTGCTCGGCCGTCGCCTCGGAGCGCGGGGAGCCGATGGCGGCGAGCCCCGGCCGGCCGCCGCCCTGGTGGCCGAGCCCGAGCCCGAGCCCGTGCCCGTGGCCCGGTCCGTGACCGTGGCCCTGGCCGTGTCCCGGCCCGAGCTGGCCCTGCTGCGGTACGTCCAGCTCGTGCAGGGCGCCTCCGTATCCGGCGACCCTGGCCAGCACCGCGGCCGCGTCGCGCAGCCGGACCGCGCGCCCGGTGCCGATGTTGACGACGCCCTGGGCGGCGGAGAGCGAGGCGGCGTGCACGGCCCGCGCCACGTCCCGTACGTCCACGAAGTCGCGCTGCACGCCGAGCCCGCTGAGCTTGAGCTCGCCGTCCCCGTTCTGCATCGCGCGGCGCATGGCCTCGGCGAGCCGGCCGAGCGGGGATCCGGCGGGGGTGCCGGGCCCGACGGGCGAGAAGATCCGCAGGACGACCGCGTCCAGCCCCGACCCGAGCACCAGCTCGGTGGCTGCCAGCTTGCTGACGCCGTACGGGCCACCAGGTCTCGGCACGGCGTCCTCGGCCGTGGACGAACCGGGCTGGCTGGGCCCGTACTCGGCGGCGCAGCCGAGCTGGACGAGACGGGCCCCGCAGCCGCTGCGGCGCAGGGATTCGCAGATGGTGGCCACGGCGACGGTGTTGTGCCGGGTCAGCTCCCGGGCCCCGCCGCGGGTGGCCCCGGCGCAGTTGATGACGACGCCGGGGTGGACGGCGTCGAGGAAGCGGGTGAGGGCGCCGGGGCTGCCGGTGGCGAGGTCGAAGCGGACGTCCGCGTCGTCGCCGCGGCCGAGCGCGGTGAGCTGGACGGCGGGGTCGGCGAGCAGCCGGTCGGCGACGTAGCGGCCGAGGTATCCGTTGGCTCCGATCAGCAGCACCCTCATCGCGCGGCCCCTTGGTTGGTTGGCTGGCCGGTCATCCTGTGTCTCCTTGGTCGATGGGCGGGGGTCGGGGGTGGTGGGGGTAGGGGTGGGTACGGCTCCGAAGAGCGGCGGCGGAAAGGGGGGACGCGGCGGCCGGGCTCAGGGCCGGGCGTGCGCGGACGCCCGGGACAGCGCGAGGACGGCGTGTACGAGGAGCACCGCCGCGGCGGCGGACACCGCCGGCGGGGTCGGGACCAGGGCGAGGGCCAGGGCTGCGGCGACGGGCCCGCGCGGAGCCCCGTGCCCGAGCAGCAGGCGGGTCAGGAACAGCAGCACGGCGAGCGGCACGGCGACGCCGAGCGGGGTCCCGGCGAGCGCGGCCGCCCCCGCGGCGGCCGCGCCGAAGGCCAGGACGGCCGCGACGAGCAGCGGCCGGGCCCGGTCGGCGAATTCCTCCAGGGCCCGGCTCCCGGCGAGCCGGCTCCGGGCACGGGCGGCGAACACGGCGCCGACCAGATGCCCGGGGGCCGCGGCCAGGGCGAGGCCGCCCCCGAGCGCGGTGCCGTCGCGGTACACCGCCCAGCCCACGACGGCCGCGGCGAGCAGCAGCACGGCGTACGGGAACCGGCCGGCGGCGGGCCGCCCGGGCCCGGCGGGCCACACCAGGGCGGCGACGGCGGCGAGCACGGCGACGGGGCCCGCGAACGGCAGCCCGGCCGCGCTCGCCCCGAGCGCGAGGGCCCCGGGGAGCACGGCGTACCCGAAGCCCCGCAAGGCCCGGGCGTCGCGGGGCCGGGCGACGCAGGGCGCGACCGGCTCGTCCCCGCGCGGGGTGCGGGCATAGAGCTCCTCGGCGAGCGAGAACACGTCCCGGTGCCGGAAGCGCGCGGCGGTGCGGTCGGTGATGCCCTGTACCTCCAGCCCGGCGGCGATCTCCAGCGGGTCCACGGCCCGCTCGCAGAGCGCCCGGTGGTGGTGCAGCAGCGTCTTGACGGGGTCCCCGGCGGCCCTGCGGCGGGGGGCCGGGGCGACGGGGGCGGCTTCGTCCAGGGTCATACGGTCGCCTCCGTGGCCGTGTTGGTGGTGGTACTCGGGGTCTTCGCGGCCACGGCGCCCGGGGCCGTCGCCGAAGCCGCGCCCGGCGCCGGGGCCGTGGCGGCAGCGGCGGCAGAAGCAGAAGGAGAAGGAGGAACGGCAGCAGCAGGAGCGGCAGGAGCAGGACCAGGAGCAGGAACAGCAGGAGCCGAAGCGCCGGCCGAAGCAGGGCCCCCTGACCGGTCCGCCGCCGGCTCCGCCCACGTCGGGCTCGTCCAGTGCCCCGGGACCCGCGCCTCCAGGGGCTGTTCGAACGGGACCCCGCCCTCCGCCCGGGCCCGGCCGCGGGCCAGCAGCTGGAGGTAGATCTCCCGGAAGGCGGCCACGTTCTGCTCGACGGTGAACAGCTCCAGGGCCCGTGCCCGGGCGGCAGCGCCCAGCCGCAGGGCCCGTTCGGGATCCCGCAGCAGCGACAGGCAGGCGTCGGCCAGCGCCCGCGGATTGCGCGGCGGGACGACCAGACCCGTACCGCCGATGACCTCGCACACGGCGCCGACGTCGGTGGAGACGGTGGCCCGGCCGCAGAGCATCGCCTCGGCGAGCGTGATCGGGAAGCCCTCGATCACCGAGGACAGCACGACCACCCGTCCCGAGCCGTACGCGTGAGCCGGCGTCGGGGCCTCGGGGCCGCCGATCTCCTCGAAGGTGACGGGGTTCTCCCCGACCGTGACGGCGTCGGCGGCCTCGTCGGGGAAGAGCTGCGCGGCGAGCGAGCGGCAGTCGGCGAGGTAGCCGGGGACCACGGCGGTCGCGAAGATCCGCAGCCGGGTGCCGGGCGCGGCCCGGCGCACCTCGGCGAAGGCGTGCAGCAGGGCGATCAGGTCCTTGGCGGGCTCTATCCGGCCGACCCAGACCAGGGTGTCGGGGTCCCCGCAGCCGGGGTCCTCGCCGACGGTGGCGAATCGGTCCGCCTCCATCCCCGGGTACACCGTCCGCAGCCGGTCGCGGGTGGCGCCGCAGCGCTCCTGCCAGCGCCGGGCGTGCGCGTTGCCGGGGGTGAGGAGGTCGGCCTCGGCATAGATCTCGGAGGCCAGCCGCATGTGGAAGGCCGCGAGCAGGGCCCGTACGGCGGGTCTCGGCGGGGCCCCCCGCCCGCCGGTGCCCGTGGCGGCCGAGGGGTCCGCCGCGTGCTCCAGGTAGTGGGCCCGGAGCTGGACCCCGTACTCGGTCACCAGCAGCGGAACCCCGAAGAAGCGTTTGGCCAGCAGGCCGGGGAGCGCCGCGATCCCGCCCGCCGCCGCGTGGCAGACGTCGACCTCGCGCAGGTCCTCGTACCAGTCGAGGGACAACGGCCGCAGCAGCCGCTCCAGTTCGTCGACGAAGTCGAGGAGGTCGGCCACCTGGGCGCGCTGTACGGAGCGGCGCGCGCCGGGGGCCCGGCAGCCGGACTCCACCGCCCGCACCGCGGTCTCGGAGCGCAGGGCCGCGTACAACCCGCCCTGTTCGCGGGCGAGTTCGGCCAGTCCGTACAGTCCTGCGGCGAAGGGCTCGGGCTCCGGCTCGCCCGCGCAGATCCCGCGGACCAGCTCCTTGAAGCTGTCGGCGAAGCGCCGGCGCTCACGCCGGGAGTACGTGCGCCCGTCGTCCGCCGGGGCCCAGAGCGGGGCGGTCCAGACGCGGGTGACGTGCTCGGGGAGGACGACCCGGCCGCGTTCTTCCTGCTCTGCGCTGCGGCTCAGCGCGTAGAGCTCGAACTCGTGCTGCGGCAGCCCGCGGACCAGCCGGTCGCACCACAGCCGCGCTTCTCCCGTCGCATACGGATAACCACCTTCCGTGAGCAGTCCGATCCGCACGAGTGGCACCCCCGATCTCCCGTTCAGGCGGTCTCCGTGGTCCGGTGACCCGCCGCGGGAAACTCAAGCGGATATGCCGATGACGCGACGGACGGTTGTCCGTCGCGCCACCGGAAGGGGTGAAGAGTCGTAACTTTCGCCCACGGTCCGCGTTCGAGCGCGCTAGAAAGGGCCTGCGGCCCTCGTACCTCAGGCGCCCCCGGTGTCTGCCCCCGCGCCTCCCGGAGCCGGTACGGCGGCGAGCAGTTGCCGGGTGTACGCGTGCCGGGGACGGTCGTACACCTCGTCGACCGGTCCCTCCTCGACGACCAGGCCGCCCCGCATGACGGCGACCCGGTCGCTGACCTGCCGGACCACGGCGAGGTCGTGCGCGATGAAGACCAGCGCGATCCCGAGCTCCCGCTGCAGCTCGGCCAGCAGGGCAGTGACCTGCGCCTGCGTGGTCACGTCGAGCGCGGAGACGGGCTCGTCGCAGACGATCAGCCGCGGCCGCGGCGCCAGGGCCCGGGCGATGCCGACGCGCTGGCGCTGGCCGCCGCTGAACTCGTGCGGGTAGCGGTCGTGGTGCCCGGCCTCCAGCCCGACACGGACCAGGAGTTCCCCGACCCGGGCCCGGATCGCGGCCTCGTCGCGCTCCCCCGCCGCGCGCAGCGGGTCGGCGATGGATTCCCCGACGGAACGGCGCGGGTTGAGGGAGGACGCCGGGTCCTGGAACACCATCTGGACTCCGGGGACCACGCCCGCGGTCGCCCGGCCGTCGTGGCGGACCTGTCCGGAGCCGGGCTCCAGCAGGCCCACGAGCATCCGCCCCAGGGTGCTCTTGCCGCTGCCGCTCTCCCCCACGATGCCCAGCGTCTCCCCCGCCCGTACGGAGAGCGAGACCCCGCCGACGGCGGCGACGCGCCGCTTGCCCCGCCCGAACTCCCGCCGCAGCGAGACGGCTTCGACGACGGGCACGCCCGCCTCGGGGCCCGCCACCGGGGCGGCCCCCCGCCGCGGCCGCGGGGTGTCGAGCCTGGGCACGGCCGCCAGCAGGCCCCGGGTGTACGGGTCCGAGGGCGCGGTCAGGACCTGCCCCACGGGGCCGCGTTCCACGGCGGCGCCGTCTCGCATGACCAGCAGCTCGTCCACGCTGTGCGCCGCCACGCCGACATCGTGCGTGACCAGCAACAGGGCGAGCCCGCGCTCCTCGCGCAGCCCGTGCAGCAGCTCCAGGATCTGGGCCTGCACGGTGACGTCGAGGGCGGTGGTCGGCTCGTCGGCGATCAGCAGCCGGGGTTCGCACGCCAGCGCCATGGCGATCAGCGCGCGCTGCCGCATGCCGCCGCTGAACTCGTGCGGCCTCGCCCGCGCGCGGCGCACCGCGTCGGGGATGCCCACCCGGTCCAGCACCTCGACCGCCCGGGCCCTCGCGGCGCGCCGCGAGGCGTCCGCGTGGACCCGGTACACCTCGGCGATCTGGTCGCCGACGGCGTAGTACGGGTCGAGGGAGCTGAGCGGGTCCTGGAAGACCATGGCGGCGGTGCCCCCGCGCAGCGCGCGCAGTTCCGCGGCCGAGGCCGCGCCGACGTCGGTGCCGCCGACCCGGACCGAGCCGCCGAGCCGGGCCCCGGTCCCGCGGTGCAGTCCCAGCAGGGCCGCGGCGACGGTGGACTTGCCGCTTCCGGACTCGCCGACGATGCCCAGCGCGGCGCCCGGTTCCAGGGTGAACGAGACCCCGTCGACGGCCCGTACGTACTCCCGCGGTCCGCCGGCGGGCCCGTCGACCGGGAAGTCGACCGCGAGACCGGTGACCTCCACCAGCGTCCGGCTCATGTCAGCGCCACCCTTCGGTCGGCGAGGGCGTACAGCAGGTCGGCCACGGCGCCCGCGAGGACCACGGCCGTGCCGATGGCCAGGACGACGCCGACCACCACGGGCAGGTCCACGACCCGCACGCCGTCGATCAGCGTCTTGCCGAGGCCGGGGATCCCGAACAGCGACTCGGTGAGCACCGCGCCGCCGATCATCGTCCCGAAGTCCACGGCGCTGAGAGCGATCACCGGGGCGACCGCTCCGCGCACCGCGTGCCGGGTGACGATCGCCCGCTCCCCCACCCCGTAGGCGCGGAAGGTGCGGATGTGGTCCTCGGCGAGCGTCTCCAGGGTGGAGCTGCGGGTGAGCCGGGCGTACTTGGCGCTCTCGAAGACGCCGAGCGTGATCCAGGGCAGCAGCATGTTCCAGGCCCACTGCTCGGGGTCCTCGCCCAGCGGCACGTACGTCGGGAAGGGCAGCCACTGCAGGTACGCGCAGACCGCCATGAGCAGCAGCAGCCCGAGGATGAACACGGGCGTCCCGGTCCCGGCCAGGGTCAGCACGGTCAGGATCCGCTCGGTCGGTCCCCCGCGGCGCAGCGCGGACAGCAGTCCGGTGCCGACGCCGACGAAGAGCCAGATGACGAGGGCGCCGAGAGCCAGGGACAGGGTGGCCGGCAGCCGGTCGAGCAGCAGGCCGGTGACCTGCTGGTCGTTCTGGTACGAGAACCCGAGGCAGGGCGCGTCGCAGTGCAGCACCAGCCCGGCGCCGCCCGAGTAGTCCCGGCCGGTGAACAGCCCCTGGAGGAACTGCAGGTACTGGACGACCACCGGGTCGTTCAGGCCGAGCTGTTCGCGCACCTGGGCGACCTGCGCCGGATTGCAGCGCTCCCCGCAGGCGAGCCGGGCGGGGTCGCCGGGGGCGACGTAGAAGAGGAGGTAGACGGTGACGGAGAGGGCGAGCAGCACGAAGAGCGCGCCGCCGATCCGGCCCAGCGCGAAGCGAGTCACGCCGCGGCCTCCTTTCCGGTGCCGATCCGCAGGCGGGAGCCTTCGCGCGGGTCGAGGGCGGTGCGGACGGCGTCGCCGAGCACGGTGGAGGCGAGCACGGTGACGAAGAGCAGTCCGGCCGGGAGCAGGACGTACAGGGGGTCGGCGCGGAACCAGGTCTGGGCGCTGGAGAGCATCTGCCCCCAGGAGGGGGTGGGCGGCTTCACGCCCACGCCGAGGAAGGACAGCGAGGCCTCGGCGACGATGTTGGCGGGGACCTGGATCGCCGCGTACGTGATGACGGGCGCGGCCAGGGACGGCAGCAGTTCGCGGCGCGCGATGCGCAGGGTGCCGTTGCCGGACAGCCGGGCGGCGGCGACGAAGTCCTGGCCCTGCAGGGCCAGGGTCTGGGCGCGGACCATCCGGGCGGTGCCGCCCCAGCTGAGCAGTCCGATGACGAGGATCAGCAGCAGGGTCCGGGGGAAGTCGGCCGGGACGACGGCGGTCAGGGCGATGCCCAGCACCAGCATGGGCAGGGCGATCATCACGTCGGTGAGCCGGCCGATGAGGTGTCCCGTGAAGCGGTTGCCGAGGGCGGCGGCGAGTCCGGCGGCGACTCCGACGAGGATCTGCACGGCGGTGGCGCCGAGCGCGACGAGCAGGGAGATCCGGGCCCCGTACAGCAGCCGGACGAACAGGTCGCGGCCGGTGCCGGGTTCGACGCCGAGCCAGTGGTCGGCGGAGATCCCGCCGAGGGAGCCGAGCGGGACGCCGCCGCGCGCCGAGTCCACGAGATCGTCGTGGTACGCGTTCGGGTCCTGGCCGGTCAGCCCGGCGAAGAGGGGTGCCGCGAGGGCGAGGAGGACGAGGAGCGCGAGGACGGCGGCGGCCGTGGCGGCCGAGGGCCGCCGGCGCAGCCGCCGCCAGACCTGGCGCGCGGCGCCCGCGCCCGGGGCGGGGGCCCCGGGCGCGGACGGCGCGGCAGGCTGCTGCAGGGTGACGGTCACTTGACGGAGACCTGCGAGATGTCGAGGACGCCGGTCCAGTCGCTGATGACGACGTTCTTGACGTCCTTGCCGACCAGCCGCTTGTAGACCGGGTGGAAGAGCGGCACGTCGAGGGCCTGCTCACCGATCTTCTTGTCGAGCGCGCCCCAGCGCTTGCCCGCCTCGCCGAGGTCGGTCAGCTTGGCGATCTCGTCGATCTCGGCGTTGACGGCCGGGTCGTTCAGCTGGGCGTGGTTGTAGTTGGTGCCGTTGGTGACGATCTGCCGGCCGTCGAAGATCGGCGCGAGGAAGGGGCCGCCGGAGGGCCAGTCGGCGCCCCAGCGGGAGAGGAAGAAGCCGGGGGTGTTCTTGGCGTCCCAGCGCTTCTCGTTGAAGGCGTTGTTCTCCAGGCCCTCCAGCTTGACGGTGATCCCGGCGGCGGCGAGCGCCTGCTGCACGGCGGTCGCGACCTCGGGGCTGGTCTGCCGGTTCTGCGCGGTGGAGTGCGTCAGGGTGATGCTCAGCCCGTCCGGGAAGCCGGCTTCCTTCAGCAGCTCCCTGGCCTTGGCCGGGTCGCCCGCCTTGCCCGCCGGGAAGTGGTCGTACGGGGTGTGGCCGAAGGCCTTCTGCTCGGGCAGGAAGGTGGTGGCCGGCTCGGCGAGGGCGGAGCCGCCGGCCGCGTTGACGACGCTGGTGCGGTTGATCGCGTAGGAGATGGCCTGGCGCACCTTCGGGTTGTCGAAGGGGGCCGCCTTCGGGTTGAAGGCGAGGTAGTTGACGTAGCCGAAGTGGCCGGTGCCGACGCGTCCCTCCAGCTCCTTGTCGCTGCCGATCTGCGCGAGCTCGGCGGGCCCGAGGTTGGTGTCGGTGGTGATCGCCGCGGCGTCGGCGCCCGAGCTGGTGGACAGCCGCTGGTTGATGACCGCGGCGTCGAGCCCGGAGCGGACGTCGATGCGGTCCGGGTAGGCCTTGCGCTCCTCGTCGGTCTTCGGGTCCCAGTTCCCGTTGCGCTCCAGGGTGAGGTGCTCGCCGTCGTTCTCGTTCTTGACGACCTTGTACGGGCCTGAGGAGACGGGGTGCTCCTCGTACTTCACCCCGGTGTCCTTGGCCTTGGGAACGGGGGCGAACTGGGTCTGGGTCGCCACGAAGGGGAACTCGCCCTCGGGCTTGCGCAGTTTGAAGGTGATCGTCTTCGCGTCGGGCACGAGGATCGAGTCGAGCCCCTTGCCGCCGTCCTTGTACGGGCCCTCGTAGGTCTCCCCGCCGACCAGCCAGTCCCGCAGGTACGGGGCGCCGCCCGACAGCTCGGCGGCGAAGGACCGCTCGATGCCGTACTTGATGTCGGCGGTGGTGATCGGGGTGCCGTCCTCGTACGTCAGCCCGTCCTTGAGCGTGTACGTCCACTCGGTGGCGTCGGCGTTGGGCCTGCCGGTGTCGGTGGCCAGGTCGGGCACGACCTTGGTGCCGGCGGCGCCGTCCTCGCGGTTGCGGGTGGTGAGCGTCCGGAAGACCAGCGAGGGGACGTTGCCGCCGCCGGAGGTGTAGAGGCGGGCCGGGTCGAAGTCGCTCTGCGGCTCGGAGTTGAGGACGGTCAGGGTGCCGCCCTTCTGCGGGGCGCCGCCGGCGGCGCCGGACTTGGCGCCGGACTGGTCCGCCGCACCCTTGGGCCCGCACGCCGCGGCGCCCCCGGCCAGGACGAGGCTGACGGCGACCGCGGCCACGCGGCGCGATGTCTGGGACTGACGGAGCATGGGAAAAGGGACCTCTCGGCGTGAATCGCGGATCGCTCGGCTTCAGGAACCGAACAAAAGGGAGGAAAGGGCCACGCGAGGGGCAGCGGTCAGCAGTCGGAAACCGGCAGCGGCCTGTATGTGGCCGCATGCGGGTGGAATGAGAAAGCCGCACCTGCGGGCATGGATGCACCCGGGCGCGGCGAAGGAAGGAAGAAGGAGAAGTCGCGGCGCGATCGGGCGGGCGTCAGCGACAGAGGATGTCGGCCACGCTGTGCGCGGTCACACCGAGCAGCGCCAGCTCAATGGCGGCGCTCGCGATGGTGGTGTGGTGGTGCGACATGCGGAGAACAATTACCGATCATCGGACAAGTTGTCAACGCGGCATTCCGCCGCTCACCACCTCCTGCCGGTCAACTCCCGGGGAACACCCAGGGGTTGGGCTTGCACTGAATTCCGCCGATGTTGAGGGACTTCGTCTGCTGCTGCATGATCGGCGCGAGCGCGCCCGGGGTCTGGCAGTTCACGTGCCCGTGCCCGAGCCGGTGGCCCACCTCGTGGTTGATGAGCATCTGCCGGTACGTGAACATCTGGTCCGCGCCGTACGTCGTCGAGCCCTGCGCCCAGCGGAACGCGTTGATCATGACCCGGTCCGTGGAGGCGGAGTCACAGCTGACGTTGTCGACGGTGGTGTCCAGATCGGACTTGGCGCACCACACGCCGGTGGTGCCGGGGCTGGCCAGCGTGATGACGAAGTCGGCCTCGCCGCCCGGCACCCGCTCGAAGGTCTTCGTCCCGCCGTGGCCCCAGCTGCGGTCGTCGTTGAGGGTGCGGTGGACGGCTTCGGCGAACAGCTGCGCGTCCAGGCCGAGCCCCTGCTCGACGTCGACCCGGTAGCGGATCTTCTTGCCCTTGCCGGGCGCCGGCGCCACCCCGGGAACGGTGTCGAAGGTGCCCGGCCCCTTCAGCTTCTCGTCGATGGGGAACTGCTGGGCCATCTTCTGCTCGTACGACAGCTCCACCGCGGGCGCGGCCGGGGCGGCGGGCGCCGCCGGGGTCGCCCGGCCGTCGGAGCGGGAGGCGGCGGACGTGCCGGGCTCGGCGCGCTTCTGGGCGCCGCCGGCGGAGCTCGCGGTGGGCGAGGAGCCGCTGTCGCCGTCGGAAGCCATCTGTACGGCCACGACGACGGCGAGCGCGGTGGTGACGGCCGCCACGGCCATCCCGGTGTACGCACGGACCTTCCGGCCGCGCCCGGGGCCGGGCGGCTCCTCGGCGGGAGCGGCGGACTCGGCGGGCGCGAGCGGTTCGGCCGGCGCCGCGGGAGCGGCCGGGGTCGAGACCGGGGCGGCCATCGGCGCGCGCGGCCCCGGCACCCGCGGGTGCGAGCCGGTGGAGGTCGAGGGGTCGGCGGCGGGCTGCGGGAGGGTCACCTGCGGGAAGCCGACCGCGGGGGTGCCGAAGGCGGGGGTGTCGGTGTCCGGCACGGCGGCGGCCGGCGCGGTGTTCGCGGAGCCGCGTGACCGCGGTACGCCGCTCCAGTCCCCGTACACCGTGTCGGACCCCGCGCCCCAGGCGCCGCCCGGCTCGCGCTGCTCGGGGTGGCCGCCGCGCGGCTCCTCGTACGCGGGGTACCCGCCGGAGGGCCACTGCTCCTCGTGCGGCCGGTGCTCCTCGTACGGCCGGTACGCGTCCGCGGACCCGCGCTGCCCCTCGTACGGGCGGCGCTCCTCGAAGACGGACCGCTCCTCGTGCGAAGTCCGCTCCGCGTACGGCGGCCGCTCCTCGTACGGGGCCGCCCCGGGTTCCGCCTGCGGCGCGGGCGCCGGACGGACGGGGGCGGGGGCCGGAGCGGGCCCCTTGCGACTATGTCGTCCCACGGTCCTCAGCCTCTGCCGTCTTCGGTATCTCGGATGCCCGGCGTGCCGGGCGCGTCCGGGTCGGTGTCGTGCAACAGCTCCCGGAAGGCCTGCGCCACCACCCCGGGGTACTCCATCATCGCCACGTGCCCGGCCTCGGGCAGGGTCAGCAGCCGCGAGCCCCGGAAGGCCGCCGCCGCCTTCTGCGCCATACGGTACGAGACCAACTGGTCCCGGCCGCCGTAGACAAGCAGTGTCGGGGCGAGCACCCGCTGCGCCTGGCGCCACAGTCCGTGCTGCCCGCCGAGGGTGTACGCGTCGACGATGCCGCGCGAGGAGCGGGTCATCGCGTCCCAGAAGTACGGCAGGGCCATCCGCCGCTCCATCTCCGCGACGGCGTGCGCGAAGCCCTCCGGTGTCACCCGGGAGGGGTCCCCGTAACAGAGGGCCGTCACCCCTCGGGTGCGTTCCTCGGCGCTCAGCCCGCTGGTGAGCCGGCCGAACAGCGAGGCCATCCCGGGTACGGCGAGCAGTGCGGTGGGGACGGCCGACTTCTGCACGCGCAGCTCGGGCAGCGCGGGCGAGATCAGCGTCAGCGTGCGCACCAGGTCGGGGCGGACGGCCGCGACGCGGGTGGAGACGGCTCCGCCGAGGGAGTTCCCGAAGAGGTGGACGGGGCCGCGGCCGGCGGCGTCGAGGTGCCGGATGACGGCGCGGGCCAGCGCCGTGACCGAGTAGTCGCGGTCGGCGGGCGGCGGGGACCAGCCGAAGCCGGGCAGGTCGAGCGCCTCCCCGTCGACGCTGTCCTCCAGCTGTGCCATGAGGTCCGTCCAGTTCGTCGACGAACCGCCGAGTCCGTGGACGAACAGCGCGGGCGGCAGACCCGTGCGCAGCGGGGGCCGGGACCGGACGGCGAGCTCCAGTCCGGGCAGCACCGCGAGGCGCAGCTGCTCCCCCTCGGCGACGTGGACGGCTCCCACCTGGGAGAACGCTTCGGATGCGGATCGCACACCCGGCAGCTCGGTCGAAGACATGCCGCCAATGTTACGAGACGATCACGTCCGGACTCTTGTGTTCGACATCACAGATGCATGGGGATCCACGTAGCGGGGTATTCGCGATCCTCCTACGCTCATAGATGAGGCAGGCCACAGATGCGGCAGGCCCACGAGGGGCGAGGGAAGAAGGGGAGCCACATGACCGTCGACCCCGCAGAGCCGGAAACCTTCCAGGAGCGCTTCCCGGAGACCCTCGACACCGAGGCGCCCGAGGCCGATGCGGCGGAACAGCTGGCCGAGTTGCAGCCGGACGACGACGACCGGGTCACCGGGGTGGACCGCGACGAGGCCGCGGACGGGGACGCCGCCGAGCAGGCGCGGGTGGTGACCCTGGACGAGGACGACTACCGCTGACCAGCGTCTCCGGGCAGTCCGTACACGGTCCGCACAGCGAGAAAACTCCGCTTGGACCCTACAGATTCGGTTACCGAAAAGTACGATGGCCGCGCGGCGCAGAGCGCACTGTGTTCTTAGAGAAAGTGGGAGGCGGCGTGACAGCCATCGAGCAGACGGAGGCAGCGCGTCCCCGGGGCACGCGACTGCCGCGCCGAGCCCGGCGCAACCAGCTGCTGGGCGCGGCCCAGGAGGTCTTCGTCGCGCAGGGTTACCACGCGGCGGCGATGGACGACATCGCGGAGCGGGCCGGCGTCAGCAAGCCCGTGCTCTACCAGCACTTCCCGGGCAAGCTCGACCTCTACCTGGCGCTGCTGGACCAGCACTGCGAGGCCCTGCTGCTCGCCGTGCGCACGGCGCTCGCGTCGACGACGGACAACAAGCTGCGCGTGGCCGCCACCATGGACGCCTACTTCGCGTACGTGGAGGACGAGGGCGGCGCCTTCCGGCTGGTCTTCGAGTCCGACCTGACGAACGAGCCCGCGGTGCGCGAGCGCGTCGACCGCGTCTCGCTCCAGTGCGCCGAGGCCATCTCCGACGTCATCGCCGAGGACACCGGCCTGTCCAAGGACGAGTCGATGCTGCTGGCCGTGGGCCTGGGCGGGGTCTCGCAGGTCGTGGCCCGGTACTGGCTCTCCAGCGAGAGCCCGGTCGCCCGCGACACCGCGGTGGGCCTGCTGACCTCGCTGGCCTGGCGCGGCATCGCCGGCTTCCCGCTGCACGGCACGGAGGGCGGCCAGGCCCCGCAGGCCTGACCGGACGCCCTGGCGGCCGCCGGGCGGCCGCCAGGCCCGATGTTCGCTGCGAGCGTGTCCGGAGCGCCGCATCCGGGTCCCCTCTCCGGGCTAATGTGGACCGGGTACGGCGCGGCTGATCGCGCACAACCGACCATCGGAGGGACAAAGCCGTGGAGGTCAAGATCGGCGTGCAGCACGCACCCCGGGAGATCGTGCTGGAGAGCGACTTGAGCGCCGAGGAGCTGGAGCGCATCGTCACCGCCGCGCTGACCGGTTCGGAGCCGCTGCTGAGCCTCACCGACAACAAGGGCCGCAAGGTCCTGGTGCCGGCCGACCGCCTGTCGTACATCGACCTGGGCGAGCCGAGCGTCCGCAAGGTCGGTTTCGGCGCGCTCTGACGCATCGCGACCGGCATTCGGCAGAACTGGGTGAAACGGCCCGGTGGTTGATTCCACCGGGCCGTTTCCCTTTCCTCCGCTTCGGGTAGGACCGCAGTGAACCGGTTTGCCCCTGACCTGCGGGAGACCCCCATGCTGCTGTTGGAAGCGCTCGGCTCCGCCCTCCTGGGCCTCGCCCTTGCCGGAGCGGCCCTGCGAGTGCTGGCCCTGCGGCTGCCGTCCCGGAGGACGGTGCTGGTCAGCGGGGTCCTGGGGGCCCTCTTCGGGGCGTACCTGACACAGTTCGCGCTCGGTCCGGGACACAACACGCTCTTCGCGACCCTGGTCGGCTCGGTGCTGGTCTCCGCGGTGGTGCTGTCGCTGCTGCTGCGCCCCGGCGCGGGACCCCGGCGCTCATCGCGCCGGACTCCGTTTTCACTCCCGTCGCAGGGCTGACCGGTCCTCCGGCCGACCTGATCCGGATCGTCCGCACTCCGTCACCTCGTACGCCGGCCCCGGCGCGGGATTCCGCGCCGGGGCCGGCGTACGAGCGGGTAGAACGATCAGGCGGCGAGGCCCAGTGCGGCCATGCGCTTGGTGTGCGCCTTGGTGATCCGGGTGAACATCTCGCCGACGGCCGCCAGGTCGAAGCCGGCCGCCATCCCGTCCACGCCGCCCACCAGCATCGTGGAGAGCGCGTCGCGCTCGGCGACCACGCGCTGCGCCTGCGAGAGCGCCTCGCCCATCAGCCGGCGGGCCCACAGCGCGAGCCGGCCGCCGCAGCGCGGATCGGCGTCGATGGCGGCGCGCACCTTCTCGACGGCGAAGCCGCCGTGACCCGTGTCGTCGAGCACGCTCACGACGAGGGCGCGGGTGTCGCTGTCCAGGTGGGTGGCGACCTCGCGGTAGAAGTCGCTGGCGATGGAGTCGCCGACGTACGCCTTGACCAGGCCCTCCAGCCAGTCCGAGGGCGCGGTCTGGCGGTGGAAGTCGTCGACGCCCTTCGCGAAGGGCTCCATGGCCGCGGTGGGCTCGGCGTCGATCGCCGCGAGGCGGTCGCGCAGCCGCTCGAAGTGGTGGAACTCCGCGGAGGCCATCTTCGCGAGCTCGGCCTTGTCGTCGAGGGTGGGCGCGAGCTTCGCGTCCTCCGCGAGGCGCTCGAAGGCCGCGAGCTCTCCGTACGCGAGCGCTCCCAGCAGGTCCACGACGGCTGCCCGGTACTGCGGCGAGGCGGAGGCGGTCGCCCAGTCCTGGGCAGCGATCCCGGTCGCCTCGGCGCCGGCGCTGTCGTCGGAGGGCGATGCGTTTTCAACGGTCGACATGCTCCGCACAATAGCCCGCCGGAACCCCGCCACAGGCACCGCATCGGGTCACCGGTGGTCTGCCTAAACGCGACTACCAGGTGAATTCACCCGACACACCTGCGCGATTCCGGGGTACAGTGGTAATGCGCCTGCCGGATACTCGGCGGGCCATCCGAATGAGGATGCCCGGTCGGTGGCCCGATCGGCTCCACCCGACCGCCCTCGGCGTGATGCGTACGTTCATGCGTACCGCCTCTCCACGAGGGGCCCCCTCAGCGGCACAAGCGCTTGAGCGAAGGCCAGTGGTCCCGCGCAGCTTAGTAATGGCTCTTCCGATCTCCGGAGGGGCGCAGTACTGCAAGCCAGGCACGGTACGACCCCCCTCGCCGCCTCGCGCCGCGTCTCACAGAAGAGGCAGCACCCTGACTACGTTCCGAGACCTCGGGATCTTTCCCGAGACGGCCGAAGCCCTTGAGGCCGTCGGCATTGTGTCCCCCTTCCCGATCCAGGAGATGACCCTCCCCGTCGCCCTTTCCGGCACGGACGTCATCGGCCAGGCCAAGACCGGTACCGGCAAGACGCTCGGTTTCGGCCTTCCGCTGCTGGAGCGGGTCATCGTCCCCGCGGACGTCGAGGCCGGCCGGGCAACGCCCGAGCAGCTCACCGACGCCCCGCAGGCCCTCGTCGTCGTCCCGACGCGCGAGCTGTGCACCCAGGTCACCAACGACCTGCTCACCGCGGGCAAGGTCCGCAACGTCCGCGTCCTCGCCATATACGGCGGCCGCGCGTACGAGCCCCAGGTCGAGGCGCTCAAGAAGGGCGTCGACGTGATCGTCGGCACCCCGGGCCGCCTGCTCGACCTGGCCGGCCAGCGCAAGCTCGACCTGTCGCACGTCAAGGCCCTCGTCCTGGACGAGGCCGACGAGATGCTCGACCTGGGCTTCCTGCCCGACGTCGAGAAGATCATCAACTACCTCCCGGCCAAGCGTCAGACGATGCTGTTCTCGGCGACCATGCCGGGCGCGGTCATCGGCCTGGCCCGCCGGTACATGACGCAGCCGACGCACATCCGCGCCACCTCGCCCGAGGGCGAGGGCGTCACCGTCGCCAACATCAAGCAGCACGTCTTCCGTGCGCACAACATGGACAAGCCGGAGCTCGTCTCCCGCATCCTGCAGGCCGACGGCCGCGGGCTGGCCATGATCTTCTGCCGTACGAAGCGCACGGCGGCCGACATCGCCGAGCAGCTGGAGAAGCGCGGCTTCGCCTCCGGCGCCGTCCACGGCGACCTGGGCCAGGGCGCGCGCGAGCAGGCGCTGCGCGCGTTCCGCAACGGCAAGGTCGACGTGCTGGTGTGCACCGACGTCGCCGCGCGCGGCATCGATGTCGAGGGCGTCACCCACGTCATCAACTACCAGACGCCGGAAGACGAGAAGACCTTCCTGCACCGCGTGGGCCGCACCGGCCGCGCGGGCAACAAGGGCACCGCCGTCACCCTGGTCGACTGGGACGACATCCCGCGCTGGCAGCTGATCAACAAGGCGCTGGAGCTGGACTTCCACGACCCGGTCGAGACGTACTCCACGTCTCCGCACCTGTTCGAGGAGCTGCACATCCCGGCCGGCACCAAGGGCATCCTGCCGCGCGCCGAGCGCGTGCGGGCCGGCCTGAAGGCCGAGGAGCTCGAGGACCTGGGCGAGACCGGCGGCCGCGGTGGCCGTGGCGGTCGCGGTGACCGCGGTGACCGCGGTCCGGCCGCCGCCGCCCCGGTCGAGGAGCGTGAGGCCCGTACGCGCACCCCGCGTCAGCGCCGCCGTACGCGTGGTGGCAGCGAGCTCGGCGGCGAGGTCGCCGCCGTGACGCCGGTGGCCGAGGCCTCCGAGGCCACGGCCGGCGACGAGGCGCGCAAGCCGCGCCGCCGCCGGACCCGTTCGGTGACGACGGCGGCCGCCGCGGCCGCCGCCGTGGCCGAGTCGGCCCCGGTCACCGTGGTCGCCCCGGTCGTGGAGGCCGCCCCCGTCGCCGTCGCCCCGGTCGCCGAGGCTCCGGCCGAGGAGGCCCCGGTCAAGGCCCGCCGGACCCGCACCCGCAAGGTCGCGGAGGCCCCGGTCTTCGCGGAGCCGGAGTTCGTGCAGGCCGCACCGGCCGAGCCGGTCACGGCCGAGCCCGTCAAAGCCGAGCCGGTCCGGGCCCGCCGGGTCCCGACCCAGAAGCCGGTCCTCGCCCAGGTGACCCCGATCGCCGAGGCTCCGGCCGCGGAGACGGTGGTCACGGCCCGCCGGACCCGTACCCGCAAGGTCGTCGCGGCCCCGGAGCCGGACTTCCAGGTGGCCCCGCCCGTGGAGCCCCCGGTGAAGGCCCGACGCAGCGCTCCCACCACCCGGACCCGCAAGGTCGCGGCGGCCGCTCCGGTCGCCGAGACCGCCGCGGTGGCCGCGGTGGCCGAGGAGGCCGAGGAGGCCGAGGAGGCCGCGGTCAAGCCGAAGCGCACCCGGGCCCGCAAGACCGCCGCTGCCGTCGTCGAGGCTCCGGCCGCGCCGGTGGCCGAGGAGGCCCCCGCGAAGCCGAAGCGCACGCGGACCCGCAAGGCCGCCGCTCCCGTCGCGGAGACCACGGAAGCCTGATCCCCGCTGCACCGTCCGGTGGCCCGGTCCCCTTCCGAGGGGGCCGGGCCACCGGCGTATCCGGGCCGTGCACACCGCCCCTACGCGCCGGTAACCCAAGGCCGGTAGCCTCTGGCCCATGAGCAAGCCGCCCCGCCTCACGCTGCCGTCCGGTGCCCGCGCACACCTCCTGTCCACCGCCCGCGGAGCGTTCGCCGTGCACGAGGCCGGCGAGCCGGTCCGCGGCACCGCCCTGCTGGTCCCCGGGTTCACGGGCAGCAAGGAGGACTTCATCGGCCTCCTGGCGCCCCTGGCCGCCGCCGGGTACCGGGTGGTCTCGGTCGACGGGCGCGGGCAGCACGAGAGCCCCGGCCCGCGCGAGGAGTCTGCGTACGCACTGGAGGAGCTGGCGCAGGACGTGCTCGCCCAGGCCGCCGCCGTGGACGGGGGCCCGGTCCACCTGGTCGGCCACTCGCTGGGCGGGCTGATCGCGCGGGCCGCCGTACTGCGCGACGCGGCCCCCTTCGCCTCCCTGACCCTGATGAGCAGCGGGCCGGCCGCGATCGCCGAGGACCAGCGGGAGCGTACGAAGCTGCTGGTCGCCGCGCTGGAGGCGATGCGGGAGGACATGCCGGGCGTGTGGACGGCGATGCGGTCCTTCGATCCCGAGGACGCGGTGCCCGACTCCCCCGAGCTCGCGGACTTCCTGCGCGAGCGGTGGCTGGCCACGGTGCCGGAGCAGCTGATCGCCACGGGCCGGATCCTGGTCTCCGAGCCGGACCGGGTGGACCGGCTCCGCGCCGTGGAGCTGCCGAAGCTGGTGCTGTCCGGCGAGGTCGACTACGCGTGGCCGGTCCCGCTGATGGACGAGATGACACGGCGACTGGGTGCGGCCCGGGTGGTCGTGGAGGGTGCCGAGCACTCCCCCAATGCGGAGAATCCGCAGGTCACGGCAGGTGCACTGGCCTCGTTCTGGGATGCCCACCCGCACGGTTAGTTAGCGAGTGAAAAAATTTCCTTAGCGTAGGGAATGTTTGCCTCTTACACTTCGTTGGAACAGTGCAAGGAGAACACTGACGAAGGGAGAAGCCCCATGCGCTTCGAGATTCTGCGCCTGGACGATGTCGACGGATCCGCCGTGGACAGCACCGTCGTGGACGCGGCCTCCGTCAACCGGATCGTGCAGCAGGCGGCCGCCGTAGGCCAGCGCATTCTGATCCGACCGGCCGAGAGTGCGTCCTCCTGACACCGCCGAGAAAACAACGTCGAACGCCCCCGCACCTCATCGGTGCGGGGGCGTTCGCATACGCGGGAACGGGCCGGGCGGCGGTCAGGCCGCGTGGATGACCTGGAGCACGCCGTTGATGATCTGCTGGACTGCGATCGCGGAGAGCATCATGCCGGCGAGGCGCGTCACGAGGACGACGCCGCCGTCCTTGATGACCCGGATGATCACCAGCGAGTAGCGCATGGCGGTCCACAGCACGAGGTGCATGGCGACGATCGCCAGCCAGACCGAGACCTGCGCGGCGGCCCCGTCCGCCTTCTGCACGGCGAGGATGACGGACACGATCGCACCGGGACCGGCCAGCAGCGGCATGCCGAGCGGCACGAGGGCGACGTTCACGTCCTTGGTCTGCTTGGGCTCGTCGTTCTTGCCGGTGAGCAGGTCGAGCGCGATGAGCAGGAGCAGCAGACCGCCCGCGATCATCAGAGCGGGGACGGAGACGTGCAGGTAGTCCAGGATCTGCTGGCCGCAGATGCCGAAGACGGCGATGACGCCGAAGGCCACGCAGACGGCCTGCCAGGCCATGCGGCGCTGCACCTTGGCGGGGCGGCCCGAGGTCAGGGCGAGGAAGATCGGCGTGATCCCCGGGGGGTCCATAATCACAAAAAGCGTGAGAAATAGGGATCCGAAGACGGCGAAATCAAACACAGTGATGCCTTGCAGGAGAGAGGGGTGTTTCGAAGAAAGGGAGAAGGGGCGCATCGGCGCGCGTGCGCGCCGGTCGGCGCGTTACGCGCCGGTCGCTCCGCCGGCGCCCGGGACGGGGAAGGCCCCCGTCGCGCGGCGCGTGATCTCGCCGTAGATCTCGGGGTCGGTCGTGTACTCCCCGAGGCGGCACGTCTTGCGGCTGCCGTGGTAGTCGCTGGACCCGGTCACGAGGATTCCGAGCTCGCCGGCCAGGGCGCGCAGCCGCCCGCGCGTTTCGGTGTCGTGGTCCATGTGGTCCGCCTCGATCCCGTCCAGGCCTGCGGACGCGAGCTCGGCTATCGCGGACTCGGGGACGCACCGGCCGCGCTTGACGGCGGCGGGGTGGGCGAAGACGGTGACCCCGCCGGCCGCCTTGACCAGGCGGATGGCGTCGAAGGGGTCGAGCTCGTGCTTCTCGGCGTGCGCGCGGCCGCCGTCGGCGATCCAGTCCGGCGTGAACGCGTCGGACACGGTGGGGACGACACCGAGCTCGACGAGCGCGGTGGCGATGTGCGGCCGCCCGACGGAGCCGTTGCCGGCGATCCGGGACACCTGCTCCCAGGTGACGTCGACGCCGAGCTCCTGCAGCTTGCCGATCATGGCGTGGGCGCGCGGGGTGCGGTCGTCGCGGACGAGCTCCCGCTCGCGGGCGAGCTCGGGCTCCTCGGGGTCGAAGAGGTACGCGAGCAGGTGCATCCCGATGCCGTCGAGCCGGCAGGACAGCTCCATGCCGGTGACGAGGGTGAGCCCCTGCGGCAGCGCGGCGAGGGCTTCGGCGTATCCCCGGACGGTGTCGTGGTCGGTCAGCGCGACCACGTCCAGCCCGGCGGCGGCCGCATTGCGGACCAGCTCGGCGGGGCTGTCGGTCCCGTCGGAGGCCGTGGAGTGGGCGTGCAGATCGATGCGCACGGCCGGTGCTCCAGGGTCTCGCGGGTACGGGGGACACCCCAGGATAACGCCCGCCCGCCGTCCGGGCGCCACGCCGCAGGCGCCCGGCCCCTGCGGCGTCCGCGAGAGTCCGCGCGGGGCCCGCGCAGGGCCCGTTCGGCCCCGAACGGGCCCCGCGGACCGACTTCCCGGGCGCCGACTCCTGCGGATCGGCTCCTACGGGCCGAGGACGCGCGGGCTCAGCGCACCGCACGGCAGCAGTTCGACCTCGGCGCCCGCGTCCCGCAGGTCCGTCAGCACCAGTTCGTCGTACATCAGCAGGCCCGACTGCTCCGGCCAGACGACGGCCCACAGCCACAGCCCGCGCGCCTCGCCGGCGAACACGGCCCGGTCGTCCGGGGCTCCCTTCACATGCCACAGCGGTGTCGGGCGGCCCGCCGCGACGACCTTGACGTGCGGCGGCGCCGAGACGTCGATGTACGGGCCGGGGTCGGGTCCGTCGATCCCCGCGTACCGCGAGCCCAGGCCGACTCCCAACTCCTCCGCGACCAGCAGCAGCTCGCCGATCCCGCCGAGCGGTCCGGGACCCGAGCAGGCCACCGCCGTCGCCCGGCCCCCGCTGCGGTCGTCACCGGCCGCCGCCACCCCGGTGAACAGCCACCCCACCGGCAGCGGCCACGGCATCCACACCGGCACCTTCGCCCGGTTCACCACCACGCCCAGGCCTTCGACGCTCGGCGGGATGACGGGCTGCAGGGGGTGCACCGTGCCATGCACCGCGCACTGCCACGAGTCGGAGAAGAGCCCGGGTGCCCTGACCCGGCCACCGCACTTCGGGCATGTTGGTTCGCCCCTCATAAGAAGCCACGCTCCTCCCCGCCCGGCGCCCCGTCAAGACACGATCACCCGTCCGGATGCCCCGGTCCGCGTGTCTCAGTCCAGCGGCACTGCGTTGCGATGAGGATCCCGCAGATCCGTGCCGTGCGACAGCCAGCGTTCCTGGAGGGCCGCCGCGCCGTGCACCCGCTTCCACGCCGCCTCGTTCGCCGTCATCGGCAGCAGCGGGAGGAAGTGCACCGGGTCCATGGGCTCGTCGAGTTCGAGGTCCTCCACCAGCCCGCCGGGCTCGGCGACGAGCACGGAGGTGAACGGCGCCCCGCCCCACAGCGGCGCGCCCACGTCGAGCGAGGCGCCGGGGGTCACGACCAGTCCCTCCACCTGCGGCGCGGCGCCCAGCACCGCGAGCGGCCGCAGCAGCTCGTCGGTGGGCGCGAGTCCCGCCCGTACGGTCAGCACGAGCTCGGCGCGCGGTCCGCGCAGCGGGTCGGCGACCACGACGGTCGGGTCGGCCATCGGATGCTCGGACATGCCGAGGGTCGCGTACCGCACGAGGTCCCCGTCGGCGAAGCGGAGCACTTCGATGCGGTCGGTGCCGAGGAAGGTGACGGCGGCGCGGGCGTCGGGTTCGCCGAGCGTGCTGCGCAGCCGGGCTTCGACGAGAGCCAGAATTTGTGCCATGACGCGAGCATAGAACTCGTATGAGGCGGGTAAAGGGCGGGTCTTGACCATCCGTCGGCTGATAATGTTGGCCGCTGGTCGGGGCCACACTCTTGAAGAGCTGTTTCGGGGCAGCCGACGACAGGACGTCCTCCACGGGGGACCGGCCGGAGGAGGTGGGGCTGCAATGGATCGAAGTCGATCGTGCAGTACCAACCGCTCTTCCACTCCTTGTACGGGCATCACGGACACGTTTCCGCCCGTTTGATCATCTGATCAGTAGAAGAGCGACGGCGGAACTCTGTCCTCCCGTCCTGCTGTTCCTTCCCTCCGCCCCGGGCCTGCCCGCCTGCCGCGGCCTTGCCCTCCGGAAGGAACCTCCCACCCGTACGGTCCGCAGCCGTGCGTGCGAAGGAGCCTGCCATGTCGATGCTGCCCTACCTGCGTGCCGCCGTACGGCCGGCCCTGCGCAGGTCCACCCCGTCCCAGCCCGGCTACGACACCACCCGCGACCCGTCCGCGAGCAGCGCGGTCGTCGACTGCGCCGTGTACCGCGACGGCCGACGCGCTCTGGGATCGGCCTGTCTGACCCCCCGTGAGGCGATGGCCCGGGTCCGGGAGAGCGGCGGGTTCGCCTGGATCGGCCTGCACGAGCCGACCGAGGCCGAGTTCGCGGGCATCGCCGCCACGTTCGGTCTGCACCCGCTCGCCGTGGAGGACGCGGTGCACGCGCACCAGCGGCCGAAGCTGGAGCGCTACGACGACACCCTCTTCACCGTCTTCAAGACGATCCACTACGTGGAGCACGCCGAACTGACCGCCACCAGCGAGGTGGTGGAGACCGGCGAGGTGATGTGCTTCACCGGCCCCGACTTCGTCATCACGGTCCGGCACGGCGGCCAGGGATCCCTGCGGTCCCTGCGCCACCGCCTCCAGGACGACCCCGAACTGCTCGCCAAGGGTCCCTCGGCCGTGCTGCACTCCATCGCCGACCACGTCGTCGACGGGTACATCGCGGTCGCGGCGGCCGTCCAGGACGACATCGACGAGGTGGAGAACGCGGTGTTCGCCGCGCCCGCCAAGGGCAGTGCGCGCGGCGGCGACGCGGGCCGCATCTACCAGCTCAAGCGCGAGGTGCTGGAGTTCAAGCGGGCGGTCTCCCCGCTGCTGCGGCCGATGGAACTGCTGAGCGAGCGTCCGATGCGGCTGGTGGACCCGGACATCCAGAAGTACTTCCGCGACGTCGCCGACCACCTGGCACGCGTGCACGAGCAGGTCATCGGCTTCGACGAGCTGCTGAACTCGATCCTCCAGGCCAACCTCGCGCAGGCGACGGTCGCCCAGAACGAGGACATGCGCAAGATCACCTCGTGGGCGGCGATCATCGCCGTCCCGACGATGATCTGCGGGGTCTACGGGATGAACTTCGAGCACATGCCCGAGCTCCACTGGCGCTACGGCTACCCGATGGTGATGGCCGCGATCGCCGGATCCTGCTTCACCATCCACCGCGCGCTGCGCCGCCACGGCTGGCTCTAGGGAGTGTCGTCAAAGTGGCGTCGGCCGCCCGAGAGGGCGGGGCCGGCGGGGCCTGGTGCGTGCGATCGCAAGGCGGAGGAGGGAATCGACGCGGAGTGTCGGTGACCGACGACAACGCGGCGAGCGTGCGTGCCAGGCCCCGCCGGCCAGACGGGACTTTGACGACACGACCTAGCCGCCCGGGGGGTACCCCCTACTCTGTTGCGCATGACTCTCAGCGCACTCGACCTGGCCCTCGTCGAGGAGGCCACCAAGAAGTCCGGCCTGATCTGGGTCCGCGGCTCCGGGGCCGACCGGGCCCTGTGGCACGCCTGGGTCGACGGCGCCGCCCACGTGCTGGGCGACGGGCCCGGGGAGCAGCCGTTCCCGGGGCTCGCGGACGGCGGGGCCGCCGAGGTGACCGTGCGCAGCAAGGACAAGGGCGGCCGGCTGGTCGCCTGGACGGCGGCCGTACGGGAGCTGGCGCCCGGCAGCGAGCAGTGGCAGGCGGCGGTGGCCGAGCTGAAGGGGAAGCGGCTGAACGCGCCCGACTCGGAGCAGATGACCGAGCGGTGGGCGCGCGAGTGCCGGCTGCTGCGGCTGGAGCCGGTGGCGGCAAGCACGGAGCTGCCCGGCGGATCGCTGGCCGCGACCCCGCTGGGCTCGCCGGCGGTCACCCGCGGGCCCGTCCCGGCCGGGCTGCCGAAGCTGCTGCTCAAGCGGAAGAAGGCGGCCCGCTAGGCGGACACTCCCCGGGGGTCGCCGCGCCCGCGGGTCTGCCCGTACCGCTACTTCGTCGGGTCCGAGCCCTGCCCGGTGCCCTTGCTCGGGCTCGGTGACGGGCCGGAGCCCCCGCCCGCATCCTTCGTCGTCGGCATCTGGGTGCCGTAGTCGACGGTCTGGTCCTGCGCGGGCGCCTCCAGCGGGAAGGCCTTGCCCCACTCCGCGAGGTCGACGTGCCCGGCGCCGCCGGCCCGCTCCAGGCGCAGCGGGTACGGGGTGCCCTCCAGGGAGACCGACAGCTTGCCGCCCTTGCCCTTGCCGGCCGTGACCTGGACCGCGCGGGTCTGCCCGACCTTGGTGTAGTCGGCGTCCTTGGCGAGCTTGCCGTCGAGTCCCAGCAGCCCGTCGAGCAGCACGTGCATGTCGGTGAACCCGCGGAACTGCTTGTACGTGGGGTCGCCCTCGGGCACCTTCACGTACTTGTCGCCGAGCTTGCCGGCCGAGTCGGACTTCCCCCAGAAGGCCGCGCTCGCCTTGAGGTAGAGCTGCTCCCCCACCCGCAGCACCTGGAAGGTGTCCTCCTGCGACTTCACCTCGCCGGAGCCGCCGTCCTTCTTGAGCCGCATGTCGAGCGAGAAGGACTTGCCGCCGCTGACGAGCGTGCCGGACAGGTGCACCGAGTCGGCGGCGCCGGCCGCTGCCCTCGCCTTGTCCTCGATCTGGTCGGCGGAGAGCTTGCCGACCCCGTTGGTGCCCTCGTCCGGGTCCGCGCCGCAGCCCGTGGCGGCGATGGCCAGGCCCGCGAACAGGACACCGGCGATGGCCGCCCGGCGCAGGCGAACGGCGGGGAGGTGGGCGGTCACGGGCAGGTACCTCTCGTCGTGCGTGTCGTCGTGCGTGTCGTCGTGCGTCGTGGAGCAGCAGGCAGCGTACCCGCCCGTAGCCTCCGCTCCGGGAGGGTGGTCCGCCCGTACCCACGGGCGGCCGCCCCACCAGGACGGTCTCTCGGGGCACGGGCTAGCCTGAGGGGCGGCAGGACTGAGGACCGACGCTCTAGGAGGCGCTCGCATGGCTGGTGGCGCCCCGCGGATCTTCGTCTCGCATCTGTCGGGTGTGCCCGTCTTCGACCCCAACGGCGACCAGGTCGGCCGCGTCCGCGACCTCGTCGCGATGCTGCGCGTCGGCGGACGTCCGCCGCGACTGCTGGGCCTGGTGGTCGAGGTGGTCAGCCGGCGCCGGATCTTCCTCCCGATGACCCGGGTGACGGGCGTGGAGTCCGGACAGGTCATCACCACCGGGGTCGTCAACATGCGGCGCTTCGAGCAGCGGCCCACCGAGCGCCTGGTCCTCGGCGAACTGCTGGACCGCCGGGTGACGCTGGGTGCCACCGGCGAGGAGGTCACCGTCCTCGACGTGGCCATCCAGCAGCTGCCGGCCCGCCGCGACTGGGAGATCGACCGGATCTTCGTGCGCAAGGGCAAGAGCGGCGCGCTGCGCCGGCGCGGCGAGACCCTGACCGTGGAGTGGTCGGCGGTGACCGGCTTCTCGCTGGAGGAGGAGGGCCAGGGCGCCGAGAACCTGGTGGCCACCTTCGAGCAGATGCGCCCGGCCGACGTGGCGAACGTCCTGCACCACCTGACCCCGAAGCGGCGCGCCGAGGTGGCCAGCGCCCTCGACGACGACCGGCTCGCGGACGTCATGGAGGAGCTGCCCGAGGACGAGCAGGTGGAGATCCTCGGCAAGCTGAAGGAGGAGCGCGCCGCCGACGTCCTGGAGGCGATGGACCCGGACGACGCGGCCGACCTGCTCTCGGAGCTCCCGGAGGACGACAAGGAGCGGCTGCTGACGCTGATGCGGCCGGACGACGCGGCCGATGTGCGCCGCCTGCTGTCGTACGAGGAGAACACCGCGGGCGGTCTGATGACGACGGAGCCGATCGTGCTGAGGCCCGACGCGACGGTCGCCGACGCGCTGGCCCGCGTACGGCAGGCGGACCTGTCGCCGGCGCTGGCCGCGCAGGTGTACGTGTGCCGGCCGCCGGACGAGACGCCCACGGGCAAGTACCTGGGCACGGTGCACTTCCAGCGGCTGCTGCGGGACCCCCCGTTCACCCTGGTGAGCTCGATCGTGGACACGGACCTGCCGCCGCTGCGTCCGGACGCCTCGCTGCCCCAGGTGACGACCCATCTCGCCGCGTACAACATGGTGGCGGTGCCGGTGGTGGACGAGAGCGGCTCGCTGCTGGGCGCGGTGACCGTGGACGACGTACTGGACCACCTGCTGCCGGACGACTGGCGGGAGACGGACTTCCACTCCGAGGAGGTCTCCGGTGGGCAGTGAGCGAAAGGGCGAGCCGTCGCGCGAACGGCGCCGTGAGCAGATCCGCGTACGGCGCGAGCTGGCGCGCGAGCACGCCCGGGAGTACGCGCGCGAGCAGGGGCTCACGGGCCGGGAGGAAGAGTCCGCCGAGCGGCTGCGGTCCAAGGCGGCCGCTTCCTCGACCGGGTCGACCGCGCTGAGCCGCTCGCCGCGGGTGCGCCTGGACCAGCCCCGGCCGGACCGGCGGCGGGTGCTTCCGGTCTACGACCCGGAGGCCTTCGGGCGGCTGTCGGAGCGGGTGGCGCGCTTCCTCGGCACGGGCCGGTTCATCGTCTACATGACGCTGGTCATCATCGTCTGGGTGCTGTGGAACATCTTCGCGCCCACGCACCTGCGGTTCGACGAGTACCCGTTCATCTTCCTGACGCTGATGCTGTCGCTGCAGGCCTCGTACGCGGCCCCGCTGATCCTGCTCGCGCAGAACCGGCAGGACGACCGCGACCGGGTCAACCTGGAGCAGGACCGCAAGCAGAACGAGCGCTCCATCGCCGACACCGAGTACCTGACCCGGGAGATCGCGGCGCTGCGGATGGGCCTGGGCGAGGTCGCGACGCGCGACTGGATCCGGTCGGAGTTCCAGGACTTGATCAAGGAGATGGACGAGCGGCGGCTATTCCCGCTGGAGAGTGACGAAGGCGACCGCTAGCGGCCTTTCCTGCGGCAGGCTACCGAGCCGTACCATCGGGGACATGGCTACCGACACAAGCTCCGCCGCCGTGCCTGAGCAGGATGCGATCCTCGACGCGCTGGCGACGGTGAACGACCCCGAGATCCACCGGCCGATCACCGAGCTCGGCATGGTCAAATCGGTGGAGATCGGCGACGGCGGCGAGGTCGCGGTCACGGTCTACCTGACGGTGTCGGGCTGCCCCATGCGCGAGACGATCACCAAGAACGTCACCGAGGCCGTCGAGCGGGTCGCGGGCGTCACCTCGGTCGCGGTCACGCTGGACGTGATGAGCGACGAGCAGCGCAAGGACCTGGCGGCCACGCTGCGCGGCGGCACCGCCGAGCGCGAGGTCCCGTTCGCCAAGCCGGGCTCGCTGACGCGCGTCTACGCGGTGGCGTCCGGCAAGGGCGGCGTCGGCAAGTCCTCGGTGACGGTGAACCTGGCCGCGGCGATGGCCGCGGACGGCCTGAAGGTCGGCGTCGTCGACGCGGACATCTACGGCCACAGCGTGCCGCGCATGCTGGGCGTGGAGGGCCGCCCGACCCAGGTCGAGAACATGATCATGCCTCCGTCGGCCCACGGCGTGAAGGTCATCTCCATCGGCATGTTCACCCCCGGCAACGCGCCGGTGGTGTGGCGCGGTCCGATGCTTCACCGCGCGCTGCAGCAGTTCCTGGCGGACGTGTTCTGGGGCGACCTGGACGTGCTCCTGCTGGACCTGCCGCCGGGTACGGGCGACATCGCGATCTCGGTGGCCCAGCTGGTGCCGAACGCGGAGATCCTGGTCGTGACCACGCCCCAGCAGGCCGCGGCCGAGGTCGCGGAGCGGGCCGGCTCGATCGCGGTGCAGACGCACCAGAAGATCGTCGGCGTCGTCGAGAACATGTCCGGGCTGCCGTGCCCGCACTGCGACGAGATGGTCGACGTGTTCGGCTCGGGCGGTGGCCAGAAGGTCGCCGACGGCCTCACGAAGACGGTCGGCGCGTCGGTGCCGGTGCTCGGCTCGATCCCGATCGACGTACGTCTGCGCGAGGGCGGCGACGAGGGCAGGCCGGTCGTCCTGTCGGACCCGGACTCCCCGGCCGGCGCGGCGCTGCGCTCCATCGCGGGCAAGCTCGGCGGCCGCGCCCGCGGCCTGGCCGGCATGTCGCTGGGCATCACCCCGCGCAACAAGTTCTGAGCGTCCTGAACGAGGAGGGCACAGCCGGCCGGCGGTGCCCTTTCCCGTGCCCGGGTTACTCGTACGCGGCCAGA
The DNA here is from genome assembly GCF_042752335.1 of Streptomyces sp. NPDC059355. Classification (NCBI taxonomy): domain Bacteria; kingdom Bacillati; phylum Actinomycetota; class Actinomycetes; order Kitasatosporales; family Streptomycetaceae; genus Streptomyces; species Streptomyces sp. NPDC059355. The sequence continues at coordinate 122,251 of NZ_JBHYXN010000009.1, forward strand.
TCCGCGATCACCGAGAAGCCGAGCCCGTACGCGCTCATCCCCCGGCCGTACGCGCCCACGTGGACGCCGCCGGGCGTCGAACCGGCCAGGACCCAGCCGAACTCCGACTCGCGGTAGTGGAACGTCGTCGGCTCCCCGTCGACCGGGAGCGACAGCGTCGACCAGTCCGGCCCCGCGAGGTCGTCGGCGAGCTCCCACGCCGCCTCGGTCTGCTGGTCGAGCCAGTCGTCGCGCAGGGTGTGGTCCATCTGCCCCGGCCAGCTGTACGCCAGCAGCCCCGAGCCGGCCAGCCAGGCCGCGGTGGAGACCGAGGTGGCCTCCAGGACGCCGGTGCCGTCGCTGCTGCGGCGCAGCGGGTTGCTCGCGACGGTGACGACCACCGCGAAGCGCTCCTTCTCGCCGGTGGCGAGCTCCCCGCGCGCGGACGGCTCGTCGCCGTGGCCGGTGGAACCGTGCTCGACGGTGCCGTCGGCCCCGGTGCCCACCTGCATGAGCCAGCGCGGGCCGGTGAAGGCCCCGTCCAGCCCGTACCAGGGGAAATCGGCCCGCAGGTACCCCTGCGCCGTCCGGCGGGCCGCCGGGACGGGCGCGGCGGCCTCCTCGGGCTGCGCGGGGGCCGGCTGCGGGGGTGCGGCGGCGGTCTCGGCCGGCGCGGGCTGCGGCTGCGCGGCCGCCGCACCTGGTGCGGCAGCGGGAGCGGGCGCCTCGGCGGGCTGCACCCCTACCCGGCTACTACTCGTCGTCTCCATCGATGCGGCCTCTCGTTCCGTGGGGTCCGGAACGCGCCCTCCCCCACGTGTCGTCGGGGGGGGACCCCCACCCTGGGGCGTCCTGGGTCCGGACTCATGGAGGATAGCCACAGGACCCCGAATCGCCCGGGAAGGCTCGAACGAGGGGGTGTCTCAGGTGGCGTCGGCGTCGTACGGTGTGCGCTGCTCGGCGGCCGGGGCGGCGGACTTCTTCAGCAGGTCCGGGCCGGTGGCGGCGGGCGCGGCGGAGCTGCCGGAGGCGGCCGGGGCGGCGTCCGCCTCGCGGCCGTTCACGGCGTCGGTGACGTCGTTCAGCTCCTTGCGGAGATCGAAGGTGCTCCGGATCTCCTTCAGGTCCTCGTTCTCGCCCAGCTGCTTGCGCAGGAACGTCTTCGGGTTCAGGTCCTCGAACTCGAAGTCCTTGAACTCGGGGCCGAGTTCGGACCGGATGTCCTGCTTCGCACTGTCGGAGAACGCGCGGATCTTCCGGATGACCCCGGTGACGTCCTGGATCACCTTGGGCAGCTTGTCCGGGCCGAAGATGAGGATGGCGAGCACCACGATCGTGACCAGCTCGAGTGCGCCTATGTCGTTGAACACCTTGCCGCTCCTCGGCTCTTTTCACTTCGGGCCACGACACACGGTACCCGGCGTTGTCCGCGGGCCCATACATCGGTGCCGCATCAGCCCGGGATTCTCCATCTGGTCATGATCCGTTCGCCGAACCCAGTACCAGCTCCAGGGTGCGCTCCCGGCCGTCGCGCAGCACGGTCAGGGTGAGCGGGTCGCCGGGGCGGTGGGCGCGGATCTTGATGACGAGCTCGTCGCCGCCGTGCACGCGTACGCCGTCCACCTTGGTGATCACGTCGCCGCCCTTGATGCCGGCTCGGGCCCCGGGGCCGTCGGGGGTGACGGCGGGCTTGCCGCCCTCGCCCTTGGTTCCCACGCGGGCCCCGTCGCCGGTGTACTCCATGTCGAGGGTGACCCCGATGACGGGGTGGGTGGCGTGGCCGGTGCGGATCAGCTCCTCGGCGACGCGCTTGCCCTGGTTGACCGGGATGGCGAAGCCGAGCCCGATGCTGCCGCTCTGCTTGGCGCGCTCGTCGCCGTCACCGCCGGCGTCGGCTCCCCTGATGGCGCTGTTGATGCCGATCACGCGGGCCTTGGCGTCGAGGAGCGGGCCGCCGGAGTTGCCGGGGTTGATGGGGGCGTCGGTCTGGAGGGCGTCGACGTAGCTGATGTCACTGCCGTCGCCCTTGTCCCCGCCGGCGGTGATGGGGCGGCCGGTGGCGCTGATGATGCCGGCGGTGACGGTGTTGGAGAGGTCGAAGGGCGCGCCGATGGCCACGACGGGGTCGCCGACCTTCACGTTCTCGGAGTTCCCGAGGGAGAGCGGGTGCAGGCCCCGTACGCCGTCGACCTTGACCACGGCCAGGTCGTAGCCGCTGTCGCGGCCGACCAGCGCGGCGGTGACGCTCTCGCCGGTGCTGAAGGTGACCGTTATGTCCTTTGCGTCGGAGACGACGTGGTTGTTGGTGAGGATGTGGCCCTGACCGTCGAGGACGAACCCCGTTCCGGTGCCGCTGCCGGTGCTGCCGCGTACATGGAGGGTGACGACTCCGGGCAGCGCGGTGGCGGCGATCCCGGCCACGCTCTCGGGAGCGCGGCCCTTGTTCTCGACGGCGGCCTGGGGCAGTTCGAGGCGCGTGCTGCTCTGCCGCTCGGCGAGCACGCCGAGCCACCCGCCGATGCCGCCGGCGAGGAGGGCGATGCCGAGGCCCAGCGCGAGGGCGTGCCGCATCCGTACCACGGGGCCGCCGCCGGTCGCCTTGCCCTGGTCGGCCACCTGCAGCGGCTGTTCGCCCCAGGGGTCGTACCGCGGCGCCGGCGCGGCTTCGGGGGTCAGCGGCGCATGCTCGGCCGCAGGATCGGCATCCGGCCCGGGTACGGACTCGGCCGCCGGGCCGGAATCCGTCTCCGGAGCCGCCTCGGGTGCCGCTTGCGTGGCCGCAGGGCGGCTCCACCACTTCGGGGCCGTGTCGGACTGCTGCTGGTCGGCCATGCGCGCTCCCCTGGGGGTCCCCGCGGCGGAGCCAGGGGGAGGGTACCTGTGGCACCGCCGGGCGGCGCATCTGCCGCCGATTCAACCAGGTCCTCCGGGGACCGGGGGCTCCGCCCCCGGTCCCCCAAGACCTCAGCGGGTCAGCGAGACCGGGCGGGGAGAGAGCGACGGATGCACCGGGGGGAGGGGAGCCGTGGGTCTGGGGCCCGCCACGAAGCCGGGGCCGGGAGAGCGGTCGCGGACCACCGCGTCCGCCACCGATACGGCCGGGCCCGGACGGGATGCCGGGGGCTCGCCCCGTACGGCCGGGTCCAGAGAGTCGATCGGGAGCGAACCGCCCAGCGCGATCGCGGCCAGCGAGACCGCCCCGGCCGCCACGAACGCGAAGCGGCGGCGCGGCCGCCCCACCTCGTGGATGCGGAAGCCCTGCTGCGGCGCGGCCGGAGCCACGTACCCGAAGAGATCCGCGCCGGGCGGACCCAGCGGACCGGAGGACGGACCGGACGGACCGTCGGGACCGCCGCCCGGCAGCCCCTGCAACCGGGCCAGCAGCCCGGCCGACAGCGGCGGCGGCGCGCTCTCGACGAACATGCTCTTCAGGCGGCGCTGCGCATCGGCCTCGGCCTTGCACCTGGTACACGTGGCCAGATGCGCCAGGACCCGCTCGCGCGCGTCATGGCTCAGTTCCCCGTCGACCAGGGCGGCCAGCCGGTCACCCAGGTGCTGTTCGGCAGGAGAGGGACTGACTCCGCTCACTCGGTTCCGCCCTCTCCCCCGGCGCCCGGCGCGCCCACCGCCACTCCCGCCAGCGCCCGCTGCTCGGCCCGGGCCTCGGGGGACCGGTGCTTGAGCGCCTTGCGCAGGTGCGAGCGGCCGCGGTGGATACGGCTGCGCACGGTGCCGAGCTTCACGCCCAGCGTCGCGGCGATCTCCTCGTACGACAGGCCCTCGATGTCGCACAGCACCACGGCGGCGCGGAACTCGGGCGCGAGGGTGTCCAGCGCCTGCTGCACGTCCGCGTCGAAGTGGGTGTCGTGCAGGACCTGCTGCGGGGACGGCTCGCGGCTCGGCAGCCGCTCGGCGGCGTCGTCGGCGAGCGCGTCGAAGCGGATCCGCTGCTTGCGGCGGACCATGTCGAGGAACAGATTGGTGGTGATCCGGTGCAGCCAGCCCTCGAACGTGCCCGGCGTGTACGTGGACAGCGAGCGGAAGACGCGGACGAAGACCTCCTGCGTCAGGTCCTCGGCGTCGTGCTGGTTGCCCGTCAGACGGTAGGCGAGGCGGTAGACGCGCGCACTGTGCGTGCTGACGATCTCCTCCCATGAAGGAGGGGTCCACGCCTGGGTGCCCGCATCGGCGGCAAAGGTCGCGGTGGTTGCGGTGGCAGCGGTGTGGAAGCGGTCAGCAATGTCGGTCACGGATTTCGGCTCACCCGCCGACCAGAAGAGGCGTCTGAATACGCCTCCACGATCCACAGGCGCAGCCGCACCTCCCCTATCGGCTCTGGTGGTGTCCACTGGAGTCCCTACCATAGCCACCCCTCCCGTCAGCTCCGGATAAGTGTTTTTGCAGTAACTTTGCACGTGCCTCAGGCCGGCGGGGCCGTCGATCTGCCCGCTGCCGCCCCATCTATCCCGGCCGCAGCCCGCCCATACGCCCCTTTTCGCCTCGCTGGTTCAGTCCGCCGCTGTTTTCTCCAACGCCCGGTCCCATCTGCGGGTTCCCGACGTCAACGGATACAGTCACCGTTGCGCCAACTATGGGGACAGGAGAGGGTCATTACCGGCAACCGGCAGACGAGCTGGGCGTTCGCCGACGCGTTTGTCGCCGAGGACGACGCTCTGCGGTGGGCCCGCGACCGGGCCAGGGAAGCGGGCCTTCGCTCCGTCTCCCCGGGCACCGGGGCCGCGCTGCGCCTGCTCGCCGCCACCGCGGACGCCAAGGCGGTGGCCGAGATCGGCACCGGCACCGGCGTCTCCGGCATCCACCTCCTCCACGGCATGCGCCCCGACGGGGTGCTGACCACCGTCGACCCCGAGGCCGACCGGCAGGCCTTCGCCCGCCAGGCCTTCCGCGCCGCCGGCTTCGCGGGCAACCGCGCCCGGTTCATCCCCGGCCGCGCACTCGACGTACTCCCCCGCCTCGCCGACGGCGGGTACGACCTCGTCTTCTGCGACGGCGACCCCTCCGAGTCCCTCGACTACCTCGCCGAATCGTTGCGCCTGCTGCGCCCCGGCGGGCTGGTCTGCTTCGAGGGGGTCTTCTCGGACGGCCGCACCGTCGACGGGGCGGCCCAGCAGACCGAGGTGCTGCGCGTACGGGAGCTGCTGCGCAGCGTCCGCGAGAGCCCGGCGCTGGAGGCCGCCCTGCTCCCGGTGGGCGACGGCCTGCTGTGCGCGGTCCGGCGCTGATCGCCCGTACGTCTCGGCGGGACCCGGCTCGGGGGCCCGGGCTCAGCCCAGCAGCAGGAAGGTGAGGGCGGACGTACCGCCCAGCGCCGTGCCGGCGAGGAGTTGTGCCGGCGAGGAGTTGTGCCGGGGTGTGCGCCCGAAGGACCAGCCGGGACCAGGCGACGGCGGCGGCGATCAGGGCCGCCGGGAGGGCCCGCGGTCCGAAGACGAGCAGCAGGATCGTCACGGTGCCGCCGGCCACCGACATGTGGATCGATATCTGCCAGCCGACCGTCACCAGCAGGGCCGACACCAGGCCCACGAGCATCGCGACGACGAGCGCGAACACCTCGCCGGGGGCTCCGAGGACGCGCAGCAGGGTGACCCCGGTGACCACGCAGACCAGGCCCAGGGCCATCGGGACGATCCGCTGCCTGCGCGGATGTGCTGGTCGGTCAGCGCCCCCCGCCGGACGCCGAAGGCGATGATCCCGATCGGGCCCGCACCGCAGAAGAGGGCGGCGAACAGGCCCCAGCCCAGGCCGGTCCACGACGCACCGGCGTGCCATCCGACGAGCAGCAGCAGGGCGACGACCATGTTCGCCGGCGCCAGCCCGTCGGAGACGACGCGGGCGGCCCTCTGGCGGGGAGTGCAGTCGGCGAAGGCCGGCGGCGCGGGCGGGGAGAAGGTCACGGCTGGCTCCGCGAGGCGCAGGGGATCGGTCCGGGACGAGCTCCCCGGACATGACACAACGCCGCCCCGACCGCGGGAAGCGGCCGGGGCGGCGCAGAGAATACGGGTACTGCGGTGCTGCCGACGGGTTAGCCGACGACCTTCTTCAGGGCGTCACCCAGGGCGTCCGCCTCGTCCGGGGTCAGCTCGACGACAAGCCGACCGCCGCCCTCGAGCGGTACGCGCATGACGATGCCCCGCCCCTCCTTGGTGACCTCGAGCGGGCCGTCGCCCGTCCGCGGCTTCATGGCCGCCATGCTCGTTCCCCTTCCTGAAACCAGCTCATCGTCAGCCGACGGCCCCATTCAGGCGCCTGGAACCCGGCATCGAACACATTGCTTCCTGGCCATTATCCCGCATGTCAGGACCCGATGACCAACATCGGCAGGGAACGCTTGCGCAACGCGCTCGACCAAAACCACTCATTTCGGGGACGTGCCTGCGATACTTCGCCGTCGCACCCGGGGTCCGCCCTCGGCTTTCTTTGACGCACATCACATGCCCCGCAGCGGTCCGGTCCGCCATGCTGGCCCTTGCACCGGCCGGTACCGGCCGGTAGCCAAACCCGCGACGAAGGGGGACCCCCTGCCATGGCCGACAGCGTGCTCTACGAAGTGACCGACGGACTCGCGAAGATCACGATCAACCGTCCCGACGCCATGAACGCGATGAACACCGAGGCCAAGGTCGCGCTGCGCGACGCGGTCCAGGCGGCGGCCGCCGATCCGGCCGTCCGCGCGGTGCTGCTGACGGCGGCCGGCGACCGGGCGTTCTGCGTCGGACAGGACCTCAAGGAGCACATCGGGAACCTGGCGGCGGACCGCGAGACCGGCTCCTCCCTGACGATGAACACGGTCGCGGAGCACTACAACCCGATCGTGCGCGCCCTGACCGAGATGCCCAAGCCGGTGGTGGCGGGCGTCAACGGCGTGGCGGCCGGGGCGGGCTTCGGCTTCGCGCTGGCGGCGGATTTCCGGGTCGTCGCCGACACGGCCTCCTTCAACACCTCCTTCGCGGGGGTGGCGCTGACCGCCGACTCGGGCGTCTCCTGGACCCTCCCCCGCCTGATCGGCGCCTCCCGCGCCTCCGATCTGCTGCTCTTCCCCCGCTCGGTGAAGGCGCAGGAGGCGTACGAGCTCGGCATCGTGAACCGCCTGGTCCCCTCGGACTCCCTGCACGCGGAGGCCGAGGCGGTGGCCCGCACCCTGGCGGCCGGCCCGACGGTGGCCTACGCGGCCCTGAAGGAGTCCCTGGCCTACGGGGCCTCGCGCTCGCTGTCCGAGGCGCTGGACCACGAGGACACCCTGCAGGCCCGCGCGGGTGCCTCCGAGGACCACTCGATCGCCGTCCAGGCCTTCCTCGCGAAGCAGCCGCCGAAGTACCTGGGCCGCTGAGTCCGCCACCTCCGCAGCCACCTCCGCAGCCGCCTGCCCCCGCCCTCCCCCGCCTCAGGCGGGGTCGCGGGCGGCGCAGGCGGCCAGGTGGTCGTTGACCAGCCCGCAGGCCTGCATCAGCGCATAGGCGGTGGTGGGCCCGACGAACCGGATCCCGGCCTTCTTCAACGCCTTGGACAGGGCCGTGGACTCGGGCGTCACCGCCGGCACCTCGGAGATCGTCGCCGGTGCCGGGCGGCCCGGCTCGGGCGCGTGCGACCAGATCAGCGCGTCCAGTTCGCCCGGCTCCCACTGCGCCAGGACCTTCGCGTTGGCGAGCGTGGCCTCGATCTTGGCCCGGTTGCGGATGATCCCCTCGTCGGAGAGCAGCCGCTCCGCGTCGGCCGGCCCGAATTCCGCGACCTCGGCGATCACGAACCCCGAGAAGGCCGTACGGAAACCCTCCCGCCGGCGCAGGATCGTCAGCCAGGACAGCCCCGACTGGAAGGCCTCCAGGCACAGCCGCTCGTACAGGGCGTCGTCCCCGTGCACCGCGCGGCCCCACTCCGTGTCGTGGTACGCGATGTAGTCCTCGGTGGCCAGCGCCCAGGGGCAGCGCAGCCCGCCGTCCGGACCCGCGACCGCCGTCACCGGCCCTCCTCCGGGGCGTCCTTGTGCAGGTCGACGGCGGCCGGCGCCTGCGCGCGGCCCTGTGCGGCAGCGGCCGTCAGCTCCGCGATCCGCGCGTCCCGCTCGGCGAGCTCCGCCGCGAGCCGCTCCAGTACGTCGTCCACCTCGGCCATCCGGTACCCGCGCGGCGCGACGGGCAGGCGCAGGGCGTCGACGTCGGCCCGTACGACTGGGCGGCTCTCCGGCAGCGCGTCGGCCACCCGGTCCGGCTCCGCCTCCGGCAGTACGGCCTCGGAACCACCGCCCACCACGGCCAGGGTGACCGCCGCGACGACCACGACCAGCGCGATCAGCAAGAACCAGAACACGAGCAACTCCCTGAGAGACATCGGGCCACCGGGCACCAGGTTAAGGTCGCAGCGAGGCGCGAGGGCCGCCGGAGGAGGAAAGAACGGGATGCTGCGACTGGGCAGGCGCGAGTTCGACACCCACGAGCCGGTGATCATGGCCATCGTGAACCGGACTCCGGACTCCTTCTACGACCAGGGCGCGACGTTCCGCGACGAGCCCGCGCTGGACCGGGTCGAGCAGGCGGTGGCCGAGGGCGCCGCGATCATCGACATCGGCGGAGTCAAGGCGGGCCCGGGCGAGCACGTGGACGCGGCCGAGGAGGCCCGCCGCACGGTCGGCTTCGTGGCCGAGGTACGGCGCCGCCACCCGGACGTGGTGATCAGCGTCGACACCTGGCGGCACGAGGTCGGCGAAGCCGTCTGCGAAGCCGGGGCCGACGTCCTGAACGACGCCTGGGGCGGGGTGGACCCGAAGCTGGCCGAGGTTGCGGCCCGGCACGGCGTCGGCCTGGTCTGCACCCACGCGGGCGGGGTCGAGCCGCGTACGCGGCCGCACCGGATCACGTACGAGGACGTGATGGAGGACATCCTGCGGGTCACGGTGGGGCTGGCCGAACGCGCCGCCGCACTCGGCGTCCGCCGGGACGCGATCATGATCGACCCGGGCCACGACTTCGGGAAGAACACCCGCCACTCGCTGGAGGCCACGCGCCGGCTGGGCGAGATGACGGACACCGGCTGGCCGGTGCTGGTCTCCCTGTCCAACAAGGACTTCGTCGGCGAGACCCTGGACAAGCCCGTCAAGGAGCGCCTGCTGGGCACCCTGGCCACGACGGCCGTCTCGGCCTGGCTCGGCGCCCAGGTCTACCGGGTCCACGAGGTCGCGGAGACGAAGCAGATCCTGGACATGGTCCGCACGATCCAGGGCCACCGGCCGCCCGCGGTGGCCCGCCGCGGACTGGCCTGAGCCGAACGGCCCGACGGCCGGAGGCCGGCGCAGCAGCTCGAAGCCGGCAAGGCGCCCTGGCGCCGAACCGCGCGAGAGCGGCGTGGAGAAGGTACTCCTGGACATGGTCCGCACGATCCAGGGCCACCGGCCGCCCGCGGTGGCCCGCCGCGGACTGGCCTGAGCCGAACGGCCCGACGGCCACCGGCCACCGGCGGTGGCCCGCCGGGGGCTCGCGTGACGGCGGCGGCTGCGGCTACTTGCCGACTTCCTTGGTCACCAGCGCGATCGCCTCGTCCACGTCGTCCGTGACGTGGAAGAGGTGGAGGTCGCGTTCCGAGGCCTTGCCCTGCGCGATCACCGTGTTCTTCAGCCAGTCGACCAGGCCCGACCAGTACTCCGACCCGAACAGCACGATCGGGAACCGGGTGATCTTCTGGGTCTGGACCAGGGTCAGGGCCTCGAACAGCTCGTCCAGCGTGCCGAGTCCGCCCGGCAGGACCACGAAGCCCTGGCTGTACTTCACGAACATCGTCTTGCGGACGAAGAAGTACCGGAAGTTCAGCCCGAGGTCCACGTGCTGGTTGAGCCCCTGCTCGAAGGGCAGCTCGATGCCCAGGCCCACGGAGATCCCGTTGGCCTCCCGGGCGCCCTTGTTGGCCGCCTCCATCGCGCCCGGGCCGCCGCCCGTGATCACCGCGAAGCCCGCCTCGACGAGCGCGCTGCCGATCTGCACGCCGGCCTCGTACTCGGGCGAGCCGGCGGGCGTACGGGCCGAGCCGAACACGCTGATCGCCGGCGGCAGCTCCGCCAGCGTGCCGAAGCCCTCGATGAACTCCGACTGGATGCGCAGGACCCGCCAGGGATCGGTGTGCACCCACTCGGAAGGCCCGGCGGAATCCAGCAGCCGCTGGTCCGTCGTACTGCCGGCCTGCACCTGGCTCCGCCTGCGCAGCACCGGCCCGAGCTGCTGCTCTTCGGGCCGACGACGAGCGGACCCTTCGGAGTTGCCCATGATGTGCTCCCTCCTGCTGATCGTTGGATCAGACTAGGCGCACAAAGGTGACGAGAAGCGGAATTCAGGAGGTCAGCCAGGCGCGGAGTCGTTCTTCGCAGTGGAGGATGGCCTTCGTTTCGACGCGCTCGTCGACCTTGTGGGCCAGCAGGGCGTCGCCCGGGCCGTAGTTGACCGCCGGGACGCCGAGGGCGCTGAAGCGGGAGACGTCCGTCCAGCCGAACTTCGGCATGGCGCGGCCGCCGACCGCCTCCATGAACGCCGCCGCGGCGGGGTGGGAGAGGCCCGGGAGGGCGCCGCCCGAGAAGTCGTCGATGACGAACTCGTCGACGCCGCAGTCCGCGAAGACCTCCCGGACGTGCGCGATCGCCTCGTCCATGCTGCGGTCCGGGGCGAAGCGGAAGTTGACCGTCACCGTGCACGCGTCGGGGATGACGTTGTTGGCGACGCCGCCCTCGATGCGGACCGCGTTCAGGCCCTCGTGGTACTCCAGGCCGTCGATCACCGGCTTGCGGGGCTCGTACGCCGCGAGTTTGGCGAGAATCGGGGCCGCCGCGTGGATGGCGTTGGAGCCCATCCAGCTGCGCGCGGAGTGGGCGCGCTCGCCGGTCGTGCGGAGCAGGACGCGCAGGGTGCCCTGGCAGCCGCCCTCGACCTCGGCGTTCGACGGCTCCAGCAGGACCGCGAAGTCGCCGGTCAGCCAGTCGGGGTGGGCCTCGGCGACCTTGCCCAGGCCGTTGAGGTCCGCGGCGACCTCCTCCTGGTCGTAGAAGACGAAGGTGAGGTCGCGGTTGGGCTCGGGCACGGTCGCGGCGATGCGCAGCTGCACGGCGACGCCGGATTTCATGTCGGTCGTTCCGCAACCCCACAGGACGTCGTTCTCGTCCAGGCGGGACGGGACGTTGTCGGCGATCGGCACGGTGTCGAGGTGGCCGGCGAGGACGACGCGCTCGGCCCTGCCGAGGTTCGTACGGGCCACGACGTTGTTGCCGTACCGGTCGACCGTGAGGTGCGGCAGGGCGCGCAGCGCGTGCTCCACCAGGTCGGCGAGGACCTTTTCGTCGCCGCTCACGGACGGGATGTCGACGAGCCGGGCGGTCAGCTCGGCGGCGTCCAGGGTGAGGTCCAGCTCGGATTCGGACATGGCTCTGACCCTAACGCCCAGGACTGCGGCGAAGCTCTCACGTCCGGCCGGTGGACGCGTCGCGTGGCTCAAGTACGGTGGGCGCCGTGACCCGGAACGATCCCCCCCGTCCTCGTCGCCGACGCCGGCCGCTGCTCACGTCCGCCGGTGTGTTGGTGCTGCTCGCGCTGATCGGCTATTTCGCCGTGCAGTACAACACGACGAACGGCGGTGGCGGCGCGCCGCACTGCACGGCCAGCGTGCCGACGGTTTCGACCGGCTTCGACATGACCCCGGAACAGGCGGGCAACGCCGCGACGATAGCCGCGGTCGGCGTGGCCAAGGGCCTGCCGGACCGGGCCCTGACCATCGCGCTGGCGACCTCGATGCAGGAGTCGGGGCTGCGCAATCTCCCGCACGGCGACCGGGATTCGCTGGGCCTGTTCCAGCAGCGGACCTCGATGGGCTGGGGCACCGAGGAGCAGATCATGGACCCCGTGTACTCGGCCGGGAAGTTCTACGACCACCTCGTCCAGGTCAAGGGGTACGCCGATCTCCCGCTGACGGAGGCCGCGCAGGAGGTGCAGCGCAGCGGCTACCCCGAGGCGTACGCGAAGCACGAGTCGGAAGCGGTCGTGATCGCGGCGGCGTTCGCCGGGGACGGCGAGCTGACCTGTGGCGGACCCGCGCCGACCGCGCCGGGCGACCCGGAGAAGGTGCGTACCGAGCTCACCCGGATCTTCGCCAAGACCAAGATGCACACCGCTCCGGCGGAGACGCGCCGTACGCAGGACGCGGCCGGGAAGGTCAAGGAGGCCGAGGTGACCTTCGTGGAGAAGAAGGACGGCGGGGCCTCCGCGGCGCGCGGCAGCAAGGTGATGGCGGGCTGGGCGGTGGCCAACTCGCGCGGGATGGGAGTCGTCCGGGTCTCGTACGGCCCGGCGAGCTGGGTGGCCGGCCAGGCGAGGGGCGAGTGGCAGCAGCTGGGCCCCGCCGGCCCGCAGGGCAAGGCCGGGGCGGTCGATCCCCACCGCGCGGAGGCCGGCTCGGTACGGATCTTCGTGGCCCAGTGAGCCACCCCCGGCCATGGGGTCGCCTGTACGAGGCGTCCCCCGCGCGGGGGTGACCGCGCAGCGGCCCGATCCGCCTCCGGGAGGGCGGAACCCCTGGTCGGCGCGCGTCCGACGAGCTTGCCGCGCAGGCCGATTAAACGATGCGTTACCGATCCTTTACCCGGAGCCTCCGCAACTCCACCCGCCCCCTGAGCGGTTGTACACGGCGTACTCAGCCGCTACCGCTTAGGAGCATCATGTCCCTCCCCCTGACCCGCCGGATCGCCCGTACCGCGCTGCTGCTCGCAGCCGGGGCAGCTCCCGTGGTCGGTGCGGCCGGCGCGGCCAGCGCCGCGGGCCTGGAGTCCGTGCCGCAGCTGGGCGCGCTCACCAGCACGGACGCCGCCGCTCCCGCGGGCGACGTGGTCGGCACCGGTGAGGCCGCTGCCGCCGGCGCGACGGACACCGCCGCCCAGGCCGTACCCGGCGCCCCCGCCCAGGTCACCGACGCCGCGACCGGCCTGCTCGGCGGGCTGCCCGCGGCCAAGGGCCTGCCGACCGACGCGCTGCCCACGGGCGCCCTGCCGACCAGCTCGCTGCCCACCAGCTCGCTGCCGACCGGTGGTCTGCCGACCGACGCCGTCCCGACCGGCAGCCTGACCGGTGCGCTCCCCACCCAGGGGCTGCCGCTGGGAGGCCTCCCGCTGGGCGGCTGACTCGCCGTACGCAGGAACACCGAGGGGCCGGGAGCACGAACTCCCGGCCCCTCGGGCCGTTCACCGGGTCCGCGGCGGATCAGACGGCGAGGCGCTTGACCGCCGCTTCGACGCGCTCGTCCGTGGCCGTGAAGGCGACGCGAACGAACCGCGCGCCCGCCTCACCGTAGAAATCGCCCGGCGCGACCAGGACGCCCAGGTCCGCGAGGTGGGCGACCGTGTCCCAGCAGGGCTCGTCCCGGGTCACCCACAGGTACAGGCTGGCCTCGCTGTGCTCGACCCGGAAGCCGTGCGCCTCCAGCGCCGCCCGCAGCGCCTCGCGCCGCGCCGCGTAGCGCCCGCGCTGCTCCGCGACGTGCGCGTCGTCGCCGAGCGCGGCGACCGTGGCCGCCTGCACCGGCGCCGGGGTCATCATGCCGCCGTGCTTGCGGATCTCCAGCAGCTCGCCGAGCACCTCGGCGTCACCGGCGATGAACGCGGCCCGGTAGCCCGCCAGGTTGGAGCGCTTCGAGAGGGAGTGGACGGCGACGATGCCCTCGTACGATCCCCCGCAGACGTCGTCGTGCAGGACGGAGACGGGCTCGGCCTCCCAGCCCAGCTCCAGGTAGCACTCGTCGCTGAAGAGCAGGATCCCGTGCTCGCGCGCCCAGGCCACGATCCGGATCAGGTCTTCCTTCGGGACGACCTTCCCGGTGGGGTTGGACGGGGAGTTGAGCCACAGCAGCTTCACGCCGGCCGGGTCGAGATCGGTCGGGTCGTCGTAGACGACCGCCTCCGCGCCGCACAGCCGCGCGCCGACCTCGTACGTGGGGTACGCGAGCCGCGGGTACGCGACCTTGTCCCCGGCGCCCAGGCCCAGCTGGGTCGGCAGCCAGGCCACCAGCTCCTTGGAGCCGACGACCGGCAGGACGTTGCGGTGTCCGGCGGCGCTCGCGCCGAGGCGGCCCCGCAGCCAGCCGGTGATCGCGTCGCGCAGCGCGACGGTTCCCCACACCGTGGGGTAGCCCGGGGAGTCGGCGGCCGCGACGAGCGCGTCCCGGACCAGCTGCGGGACCGGGTCCACGGGCGTGCCGACGGACAGGTCGACGATGCCGTCCGGGTGGGCCGCCGCCGTCTTCTTGTACGGCTCCAGCTTGTCCCAGGGGAAGGCGGGAAGACGTGCGGATACTGCGGCCACGGTGTTCTCTGCTCTCTACTGGTGCTGGATGTACGGGCGGGCGGGGCGTGCGGGGCCCGCCGACCGTACGGGCAAACGGCTCGGTCCCGCGCGGCACGGGGCCGTACGGGACCGAGGGGCGGTTCTGGCGGTGCCGACCGTTGTCAGTGACTCGGGTTGATGTCCGCCGGAAGCGCCGCGATGAAGGGGTGGTCGCGCTCGATCAGGCCCAGCTTGGAGGCACCACCGGGCGAACCGAGCTCGTCGAAGAACTCGACGTTCGCCTTGTAGTAGTCCTTCCACTCTTCCGGAGTGTCGTCCTCGTAGAAGATGGCCTCGACCGGGCAGACCGGCTCACACGCACCACAGTCGACGCACTCGTCGGGGTGGATGTACAAGGACCGCTGGCCCTCGTAGATGCAGTCGACGGGGCACTCTTCGATGCATGCCTTGTCCTTGACGTCGACACAAGGCTCCGCGATGACGTAGGTCACGCTCTCGTTCCTCCTCGGTAGGGCTTTCCATATCGCGCGGGAGCGCGGCGTCGTCGATGCCCACGCCTAGTATCTCCGTTCCCGGGCACGATCCGAACAGGAGGGGCGGACAGAGCTGTGGAAATCACTGCCGGTGGGCTGCTGGAGATCCGTATTACCCCGGCTGACGTGGGTAAACGAGTCTCTGTACGACGGGTGCAGAGCGGGGCGGACGAGGCGCCCTCGTTCACTGACACGGTAGGGGTTCTCACATCCTGGGACCAAGGTGTGCTGACGATCACACGAAAGAGCGGTGTGACCGTCCACATCTCGGAATCGTCGCTGGTGGCGGGCAAGATCGTCCCCCCGGCGCCGGCCCGGCGGCGGGGTCCGGCGGCCTCTTTCGAGGAGCTGGCGCGGATCGGCGCGCGGGCCTGGCAGCCCCTGGAGAGCGAGCCGCTCGGCGAGTGGACGCTGCGGGCGGCCGACGGCTTCACCCGGCGGGCCAACTCCGTGCTGCCGCTCGGCGACCCGGGGGTGCCGCTGGACGAAGCACTCGCGCGAGTGACGTCCTGGTACGCGGAACGTGAACTTCCGGCGTACGTGCAGACGGCGACCGGCGCGGCCGGCACACAGGAGCTGCTGGGCGCGGAGCTGGAGCGCCGGGGCTGGGTGAACGAGGTGTCGGCGGAGGTCCGGATCGCGGCGCTGGCGCCGGTCGCGGACGTGGACACGGGTGCCACCGCCTCCGCGGTACGGCTGACCCGCGCCCCGGACGAGGAGTGGCTCGGGATGTACGGGCGGGTCAAGGACCCGGAGGTGGCCCGGCGGGTGCTGGTCGCGGGGCCGTCGGTGTGGTTCGCGACGCTGCCCGGGCGGGCGATCGGGCGGCTCGTGGTGGACGGCAGGTGGGCCGGCTTCGCGGCGGTCGAGGTGGATCCGGAGCACCGGCGCGGGGGCCTGGGCACGGCCGTGATGGCCGTACTGGCCCGGCAGGCGCTGGAGGAAGGCGCGTCGGCGGCCTGGCTCCAGGTGGAGGCGGACAACGCGGGAGCGCTGGCGCTGTACGACGGGCTGGGTTTCGCGGGGCACCACGCGTACCACCACTTCCGGTTCCGGGCCGAAGCGGCCTCGGCCGCGGGGGCCTCTCGATGAGCGCGGAGTCCCGGGCGCGGTTCGCGGAGGAGGCCCGCTCGGAGCGGCCGGACCTGGCGCTGCTGTGCCTGCTGCTGGCCGCGGAGGCGGATCCGGAGCTGGACGAACGGGCCATGGACTGGGCGCAGATCGAGCTGGACCGGCTGGCGGGGATGCTGCCGTACGGGCTGCGCGGCGGGAAGGCGTGGGCCTCTGCGGTGACCGAGCTGCTGGGGGGCCGGATGGGCTTCCACGGCACGCCCGCGGACTACGACCGGCTGTCGTCCTCGCTGCTGCACGAGGTGCTGCGAAGGCGCCGGGGCCTGCCGATCCTCCTGTCCGTCGTCTGGCTGGAGGTCGCGCGGCGCGCGGGCGCGCCGGTGTACGGGCTGGGGCTTCCGGGGCACTTCGTGGTGGGGTTCGGGGATCCGGACGAGGGGCTGGTGGTGGACCCCTTCGCCGGGGGCGCCTCGCTGGGGGCCGGGCCGGCGGAGCAGGCCGCGGAGCCGCGGACGCCGGCCCGGACGCTGGACATCGTGCTGCGGATCCTGAACAACATCAGGGCGTGGGCCTCGGCCCGGCCGGAGCACTCGGCGGTGGCGTTGTGGGCGCTGGAGCTGTCGCTGCTGCTGCCCTCGCATCCGGCGTCGTTGCGGTACGAGCGGGCGAAGCTGCTGGTGGAGCGGGGGGAGTTCGCTTTCGGCGCCACCGAGATGGAGTCCTACGCGGAGGTCGTCGATGCGATCGACCCGCCCGCCGCGGCGCGGATCCGGAGCGAGGCCCTGTCCGCCAGGGCGCTGCTGAACTGACCCGGCCGGGGGCGGGTGCCGCCGCGCGCGGCCGGTTCGGTCACAGCCAGCCCTTTTCGCGGGCCACGCGTATGGCTTCCGCGCGGTTGCGGGAGGCCAGCTTCTGGATGGCCGTCGAGAGGTAGTTGCGGATCGTGCCCTGGGAGAGGTGGAGCCGGGCCGCCAGCTCGGCGTTCGTGGCTCCGTCCTCGGCCGCGCGCAGGACCTCGCGTTCGCGGTCCGTCAGCGGGTTGGCGCCCTCCGCCAGGGCCGCCGCCGCCAGGGTGGGGTCGATGACGCGCTCGCCCGCCAGGACCTTGCGTACCGCCTCGGCCAGTTGCGCGGCCGGGGCGTCCTTGACGAGGAACGCCGAGGCTCCCGCCTCCATCGCGCCGCGCAGGTAGCCGGGGCGGCCGAAGGTGGTCAGGACCACGATCTTGAGGTCCGGGACCGCGGTCCGCAGGGCCGCCGCCGCCTCGATGCCCGTCATGCCCGGCATCTCGATGTCGAGCAGCGCGACGTTCACGTCGTGGGCCCGGGCCGCCGGCACCACCTCGTCGCCGCGGGCGACCTGGGCCAGCACCTCGATGTCCGGCTCCAGCCCGAGGAGGGCCGCGAGGGCTTCCCGGACCATGGACTGGTCCTCCGCCAGGAGGATCCGGATGGGGCGTGTGCTCATGATCCCGATCCTAGGGGGATGCGGGCCAGCAGGCGGAAGCCCTTCTTGCCCGTCGAACCGGCCGCCAGCGTGCCGCCGACCGCCTCCAGGCGTTCCGTCAGGCCCGTCAGGCCGTTGCCCGCCTCCGCGGGGCCGCCCCCGCCGTCGTCGGCGACCGACAGCTCCACCACCGGTCCGGCCAGGGTCTGCGACCTCTCCAGCCGGACGGTGCAGCGCTGCGCCCCGCTGTGCCGGACCACGTTGGTCACCGCCTCGCGCAGCGACCAGGCCAGCGCCGACTCCACCTCTTCGGGGAGGTCCTCCACCGGTTCCGCCGGGAGGTCCGCCACCACGCCCGCCGCCGTCAGCGCGGTGCGGGCACCCGCCAGTTCGCCCGGCAGGGTCGGCCGCCGGTAGCCGCTCACGGCTTCCCGTACGTCGACCAGCGCCTGCCGGCTGACCTGCTCGATGTCCGCCACCTGCTGGGCCGCCTGCTCGGGGTGTTCCGGCAGCATCCGCCCCGCCAGCTCGCTCTTGAGCGTGATCAGGGACAGCGAGTGGCCGAGGAGGTCGTGCAGGTCCCGGGCCATCCGCAGCCGTTCCTCGTTCGCCGCGAGCTGCGCCACCGTGGCCCGCGCCTCGCGCAGCTCCATCGTCGTGCGGATCATCGCGCGGATGCCGACCATCGCGAACCCGCCCATCAGGGCCGGGATCAGCAGCCCGGCCAGGTACGCGTCGCCGCCCGGCACCGCGAAGGCGGTCAGCGCGAGGAGCGCGGTGGCGCCGGGCACCGTGAACCGGGAGATCTCCCCCGGCAGCGCGGCGCCGGAGGCGATCGCCACGTACACGAAGAGGACGAGCCATTCGCGTCCCAGGCTCAGCGACAGGATCGTGGCCTGCGCGGAGAGGACGGCCACCGAGAGCAGCACGCGCCGTGTCTCGGTCTGCCGCGCGGTGCGGAAGACCAGGACCAGGTACCAGGCGACGAAGGCCACGAGGCCCAGGCCGCCGAGCAGCCGGGCCCCGAGGCTGTGTCCGCCGCTGACCAGGTCGGTGACGGGCGCGCTGAGGTAGAACAGCCAGACGCTGATCCACAGCGACTTCACGATCTTCTGCCGACGGTTCTCGGGGCGGAGGCCGACCCTCGGGCCGCCCTTCGTTCCCATCAGACCGGTCTCGGTCATCGGCTCCGTCGCGCCGGTTCCACCGGTCGCTCCCGTCGCACTCATCACGCTCGTCACACCCGTCATGCCTTCAGCGAGTCCTTGCGGTACAGCCATGCGGCGGCACCCGTGAACAGTACGAAGTAGCCGGCAAGGATCGCCACGTCCTTCAGGTGCGGCGCACCCCCGAGCTCGATGGCCTGGCCGAGGCCCGCGTACGCCCGGGTCGGCAGCCACTCGCAGATGTTCTGGAGCCACTGCGGGAAGTTCGCGGTCGGCATCCACAGGCCGCCGAGGATCGACAGGCCGAAGTAGAACAGCATCGTGATCGGGCGGACGGTGTCCCCGCTCGCCAGGTAGCCGATCGCCACGCCGAGGGCGGCGAAGACCAGGCTGCCGGCCCAGATGGAACCGGTCAGGGCGAGCCACTGCCAGGCGTCGAACCGTACGCCCTTGACGATCGCGGCGACCGCGAACACGACCAGGATGGCGGGCAGCGACAGGACGCCCGCGCTGGCGGTCTTGCCGAGGACGTAGCCGCGGCCGGGCAGGGCGGTCAGCCGCAGCTGGCGGACCCAGCCCTTCTCGCGCTCCTTGGCGATGCGCTCGCTGTTGCCCATCAGGACGGCGGTCAGGGCGCCGAAGGAGGCCATGGCGACCATGTAGAAGGCCGGCATGGTCAGTTCCGTGCCCATGACCTTCGTGGTGCCGTTCAGGGTGCCGCCGAGCATCAGGAACAGCGCGGCCGGGTAGAGGACGGTGAAGAACAGGTACTTCTTGTTGCGCAGGGCTCGGCTGATCTCGAGCTTGATGAGCTGGATCGTTCCGGTGGTCGGCATCTTTACTTGGCCTCCTCGGCCTCGGTGAGGGCGATGAAGGCCTGCTCCAGGCCGAGCCCGGCGACTTCCAGGTTCCGGGGGTAGAGCCCCAGCGCGTACACGGCGTGGACGGTGGCGTCGGCGTCGCGCGACTGGAGCCTGACCGTGTCGCCGTGGCGCTCGTAGGACGTCAGGTGCGGGAGGGCGCGCAGCGCCGTCCCGTCCACCGGGGCGTCCGGGGCCAGGTCGAAGGCGATCCGGCGGGCGCCGGCCTTCGCCTTGATCTCGGCGGCGGTGCCGTCGGCGAGCAGCCGGCCCTTGTTGAGGACGAGGACGCGGTCGGCGATCGCGTCGGCCTCTTCCAGGTAGTGGGTGGCGAACAGGACGGTGCGGCCCTGGGCGGCCTGGTCCCGCATGGTGGCCCAGAAGGCCTGGCGGGAGGTGACGTCCATGCCGGTGGTCGGCTCGTCCAGGACGATCAGGTCGCTGCGCCCCGCGGTGGCGAGGGCGAAGCGGACGCGCTGCTCCTGGCCGCCGGAGAGCTTGTTCACCATGCGGTCGGCGATCTCGGTGATCCCCGCGCGGCCGAGCACCTCCTCGACCGGGTATCGGCGGGGGTGCAGGGCGCAGCCGAGGGCGACGACCTCCCGTACGGTCACGTCCTCCATCAGGCCGCCGCTCTGGAGCATCGCGCCGACCCGGCCGGCCGCGATGGCCTCGCGGGGGGTGGTGCCGAAGAGCTCGACGGTGCCGGAGTCGGTGGGGCGCAGGCCCAGCAGCAGGTCGAGGGTGGAGGACTTGCCGGCGCCGTTGGGACCGAGCAGTGCGACGGTCTCGCCGGGGTGGAGTTCCAGGGAGAGCCCGTCGACCGCCCGGACCGCGCCGTAGCTCTTGGTCACGTTCCGGAAGGCCACCACGGGGCCGGCGCCGGGGCCGGTGTCCTTCGCGGCGGTGGTGTGCGCCGGGGTCGTCGTCGTCATGACCGAAGATTCCCCCGTACGGGGGTGCGCGCGGCAGTGCCCGCAGTCGTGACTGACGGATGACAGATGTCATGCGGCCGGCATGACGGGCCCTGCCACCGGCCCGGC
This sequence comes from Streptomyces sp. NPDC059355, assembly GCF_042752335.1. Lineage (NCBI taxonomy): Bacteria > Bacillati > Actinomycetota > Actinomycetes > Kitasatosporales > Streptomycetaceae > Streptomyces > Streptomyces sp. NPDC059355. The sequence goes on from NZ_JBHYXN010000009.1 coordinate 142,667, forward strand.
GGCGGACACGGAGGAGCCCCCGCCCGAGGAACGGACGGGGGCTCCCGCGAACCGGTCGTCAGCTGCCGTTGGTGTTGATCGTGACGGTCCGCTCGGCCGCGGTCTTCCCGCGCAGCGCCTGGCGCAGGGCGCCGACGACGTCCTGCGGGGTGACCGCGGTCTTCTCTCCCGTACCGCGCGTGATGAGGACGCCGTCGAAGGAGTTGCCGTACGTCGCCTTGAGCGCTTCCAGGTCGTACTTCTCGGTCAGGTGCCCGTCCACGACCTGCATGCTGAGGATCTTGGGGAGGGACTTGGCGCCGAAGGGGAGGGACTTGCCGCCCGCCTTGACGGTGGCCACGCCGGACATGGCGGGCTCGGCGAACTCCTTCATCGCCCGGTCCAGTTCGGCCTGGTCGACGACCGGGTTCTTGGTGGCGACCGGGAGTTCGACCGGGGCGGTCTTGCCGGTGGCGACCAGCTCGCGGAAGGCCTTCTTGACCAGTTCCGCGGAGGCACCCGGGTCCAGGGAGCTGCCGGGCTTGCCGGGGACGGCGACGGCCTTGCCGGTGTCGAAGGTGATGGTGCCCTCGGTGGCGGTGCCGGCGGTGCCGGCCAGCTCCTGGAGCGCGACCTGGAGCTTCTCCTCGTCGACGGGCAGCACGGCCTCCGCGATGCGCTCGTTGCCGAGGAGGGAGCCGATGACCGTGACCGGGTTGTAGTCGCTGCCGGCCGCGTTGCGGACGGTGGTCTGGGAGTCCAGGCTCAGGCCGGCCTTCTCGGGCTTGAGCTCGACCTGCTTGCCGCCGACGGTGAGCGTGAGCGGGGTGGCGGCGCGGTTGGCGAAGGCCGTCTGGAGCTTGCCGACAGCCTCGTCGCGGGTGCCCCCGATGTCGACGCCCATGACGGTGGTGCCCTTGGGGACGTCGGAGTGGTTGAGGAGCAGCCCGGCGCCGTAGGCCACGCCGCACAGGGCGATGATGCCGCTGACGGCGAGGACCAGCTTGGAGCGGCCCTTCTTGACCTTGGTCGGCTTCATGGAGGCCGGCTTCGGGCGCGCGGGGGCGGTCGCCGCCGGGGCGGGGGCCGGCGTCGGGACCGGTGTCGGGAGGACCGGGCCGGGACCGCCCGGGCCGGGGACCGGCGGGAACGGGTCGTCCAGCTCGGGGCCGGGCCAGCGGGGGGCCTCGGCGCCCCCGGGGGCGCCGCCCGGAACCGGGCCGCCCGGGACCGGGCCGCCGGGGACCGAGCCGAGCGCGGGGCCGCCGGTGGGGCCCGCGGGGGCGCCGGCGGCCGGGCCGCCGTACGCGGGGAAGGCCTCGGTGGCCGGTCCGCCGTCGGTGTCGCCGTAGCCGGGGTGGGCCAGGGGCGTGCCGACGCCGGGGCCGCCGGGCATCCGGGGGGCGAGCGGCGCCTGGGGGCCGGGGCCCGGGCCGTAGCCGGGGCCCGCCGGGGCGCCCGGGGCGAAGCCGGCGCCCTGGCCGGGGGGCGGGACCTGGCCGGGACCGGCCGGAGCACGGGTGGGCAGCACGGGCGCCGGGCCCGCGGCCGGGGTGCGGGTCGGCAGCGCCGGGGCCGGGGCGGCGGCGGGCGCGGGGGCGGACGACTTGCGCGGGGCGAACCAGTTGCTGGTCGGCTCCTCGGGCTCGGCGGCGGGCGCGGGCTCCGCCACGTCCGGCCCGGCGACGGCGGCGGGCGCGGGCGCGGCCTCGGCCTCCGACTCGGTGGCGGCCGCCATCGGCTTGCGTACGACCACCGGCGGGATCGGCCGCGAACCCGGGATGTTGATCCGGATCCGGGTCGTCAGGGTGGTCTCGGTCTTCGGCCCGTCGGTGTCGGGCGTAGACGGGTTCGAGGTCACAGGGTTCTCCTCCGAGGCAGTCGCCGCGCCAGGCCCAGGCGGCACAGGCAAGGACGGGTTCCGGCCGGTTCCATACGGCGGTGTACCCGAGGGGTAAGCGGCTCCACCGCGCCCCTGGGGCCCGGAGGACGAACTGTCGGTTTCACGACTCAAGGCAGGTTCTCCCGGTTGGCTCCGCCGCCCGCGTGCCGTGCGCGGGCAGCTCGGCGGCCCGACCACCATACTGGCCGGGGCCCGCACGCAACTGTCCGAGGGGAATCAGGGGTTCCCCTTCAACCCGCTCACGCCCCCTCCGAGCAGCCCGCGGACCCCCGCCCAACCCCCGTGAACGCACACCCCGACCGAGTTCAACGGCACGTCACTTGCCGGACTGCGCGGCCGAAACCGGCCCCTCGAACGGGCCTCGCAGCGTGGCACACATCACAGCCAGGATCGTCCCGCCCAAAAGGTAGGCGTACATGCCGATTCCGGACGAACCGAGCAGGAAGTCCCCCTCGGGGCGCGGCACGCCGAGCACGACGTACGCGAGGAACCAGCCGAGCGCCCCGGCGCCCACTCCGAGCCCGGACCCGACCGCGATCCGGCCGCCGAGGAACAGCCCGAAGAGCGCCAGCAGTCCCAGCAGCAGCCCGCCGGGGAACCACAGGTCCACGACGAGCCAGCCGGCCGCGCCGGTCAGCACGCCGACGGCCAACAGGCCCAGCAGGGTGGCGATCCGCCCGGGGGTCAGGGTGCCGGTCACGCCTCCACCCCCGCGAACAGGTCGTGCTCGCGCGTCCCCTGCGGAGCGCCGCAGCGGCCCGCGACCAGCTCGTAGTACTCGTGGGCGAACAGCGGCTGCGCGAGGTCGTTGGAGAGCGCGAAGAAGGGCCCGTCCACGGCGATCTGCGTGGCGTGGGCGCGCATCGCGGCGGCCTTGGCCGCCACGAACGCCCCGTCGGCCCCGATCTCGGCGGTGATCCGGTCGTCGTCGACGACCCCGGGCACGTCCTGCGGCGAGGCCAGACCCGGGAAGGGCGTCTCGGTCCCCGCCGCCTTCAGCCGGGCGAAGCCCTCCTCGACCACCGAGCGCGGCACGCGGTTCCAGTAGATCTTGCCGATCCGCCACGGGTCGCCGAGGTCCCGGCGGTACGTGGGCTCCGCGGCCAGCTCCGCGCCGCGCATGGCGACCCGGTGGGCCTGGATGTGGTCGGGGTGCCCGTAGCCGCCGTCCGGGTCGTACGTGACGAGCACCTGCGGGCGGACCTCGCGGATGACCCCGACGAGGTGGGCGGCGGCCTCGTCCACGTCCGCCGACCAGAAGGACCCGGGCCGGCGGTTCTGCTCGGCGCCCATCATCCCGGAGTCCCGGAAGCGGCCGGGGCCGCCGAGGAACCGGTGGTCGGTGACACCGAGTTCCGCCATGGCGGCGGCGAGCTCGCCGATGCGGTGGGGACCCAGGGTGTCGTCGCGGTCGGGCGCCAGGTGGGCGAGGTCCGGCGGGATGACCTCGCCCTCTTCGCCGAGGGTGCAGGTCACGAGCGTGACGTGGGCACCCTCGGCCGCGTACTTGGCCATGGTGACGCCGTTGTTGATCGACTCGTCGTCCGGGTGCGCGTGCACCAGGAGCAGCCGACGGGCGGGAAGACCGTTCATGGGGCCAAGCCTACGATCAAGCGGCGGGCGCCCTACAGCTTGAGGCCGCTGATCATGCTGGCCACGTTCGTGGTCAGCTGGCTGAGGGTCGGCGCGATGGTCGAGCTCGCCAAGTAGAACCCCAGGAGCACACAGACAGCGGCGTGGCCCGCCTTCAGGCCCGACCGGCGGACCAGCAGGAAGACGACGATCGCCAGCAGCACCACGGCCGAGATCGAGAGTGCCACGGCGTTTCACCTCCACGTCGAGCGGACATCGGTACGCGTATTCGTACTCACTGCTCGGCGGAGTACATACCCACCGTGCGCTACGGATCATAACTATCCGTACCAGCGCATCGATCGAATTCCGGCAGCACGAGGGGCGCACGCCGCGCATGCGCAGGGTCACGGGGGAGGCCGGCCGGGGAGTCTGTACGCCTCCCCGGCCGGCTGTCGGCACCCGCACGGCCGCACGGAACCCAGGCTGCACGCCCCAGATCTCGGGACAGAAACGGTCAAGTTGCCTGTACGTAAACCGGGTTGGCGGGAAGGTGACCCTAACGGAGCGAATCCGCGCGGGGTGGCCGGATTTCGCCTGCGAAATGACAGGCCGAGGGGTGGGCCGCCGGGCCGGACGGAAAGGCCTCCGGAACGGCCAGCAGCGGGACCTCGTCCGTGCAGCGCTGCTGCGCCTTCCAGCAGCGGGTGCGGAACGGACAGCCGGACGGCGGATTGGCCGGGGAGGGCACGTCGCCGGTCAGGATGATCCGCTCGCGGTGGGCCCGCGCCTGCGGGTCCGGGACGGGCACGGCCGACAGCAGGGCCTGGGTGTACGGGTGGGTGGGGTGGTCGTAGATCTGGGTGTCGGTGCCGATCTCCACCACCCGGCCCAGGTACATCACGCCGACCCGGTCGGAGATGTGCCGCACGATCGAGAGGTCGTGCGCGATGAACACGTACGACAGGTCGAATTCGTTTTGGAGCCGCTCCAGGAGATTGATCACCTGGGCCTGGACGGAGACGTCGAGCGCGGAGACCGGCTCGTCCGCCACGATGACCTCCGGCCGCAGGGCCAGGCCGCGGGCGATGCCGATGCGCTGGCGCTGGCCGCCGGAGAACTGGTGCGGGTACCGGTTGATGTACTCGGGGTTGAGCCCGACCACGTCGAGGAGTTCCTGGACCCTGCGGCGCCGGTCGCCCTTCGGGGCCACCTCGGGGTGGATGTCGTACGGCTCCCCGATGATGTCGCCGACCGTCATGCGCGGGTTCAGCGAGGTGTAGGGGTCCTGGAACACCATCTGGATGTTGCGGCGGACGGCCTTGAGGGCCCGGCCGGACAGCTTGGTGATGTCCTCGCCCTTGTACGAGATCGCACCGGCCGTCGGGCGTTCCAGGTTGACCAGCATCTTGGCGACGGTGGACTTGCCGCAGCCGGACTCGCCGACGATGCCGAGCGTTTCGCCGCGGGCGAGGCCGAAGGAGACGCCGTCGACGGCCTTGACCGCGCCGACCTGCTTCCTGAAGAGGATTCCCCGGGTCAGCGGGTAGTGCTTGACGAGGTCCTTGACCTCCAGGATGGTCTCAGCCACCGAGGCACTCCTTCCAGAAGAAGCACGCGCTCGCGCGGCCCTGGCCCGCCTGCGCGAGCGGCGGTACGTCGGTGCGGCAGACCGCCTGGGCCATCGGGCAGCGCGGGTTGAAGGCGCAGCCGGACGGGATGGCCAGCAGGTTCGGCGGCAGGCCCTTGATCGCGTACAGCTCCTGGCCCTTCTGGTCCAGGCGCGGGATGGAGTCGAGCAGGCCGCGGGTGTACGGGTGCGCGGGCGCGGCGTAGATCTCGTGGACGGGGGCCGCCTCGACGATCCGTCCCGCGTACATGACCGCGATCTTGTCCGCGACGTCGGCGACCACGCCGAGGTCGTGGGTGATGAGGATGAGCCCCATGTTGAGCTCGCGCTGGAGCTCGGCGAGCAGGTCCATGACCTGGGCCTGGACGGTCACGTCGAGGGCCGTCGTCGGCTCGTCCGCGATGATCAGGGAGGGCTCCAGGGCCAGCGCCATCGCGATCATGATGCGCTGGCGCATGCCGCCCGAGAACTGGTGCGGGTAGTCCCCCACCCGCTCCCGAGCCGCCGGGATCTTCACCCGGTCCATCAGCTCGACGGCCTTGGTCTTGGCGTCCTTGCGCGACATGCCGCGGTGGACCTCGTACATCTCGCCGAGCTGGGCGCCCACGCTGAGCACCGGGTTCAGGGAGGACAGGGCGTCCTGGAAGATCATCGCCATGTCGGCGCCGCGGATCCTGCGCCGTTCCTCCTCCTTCATCTTCAGCAGGTCCTTGCCCTTGAAGAGGATCTCGCCGCCCGCGATCCGGCCGGGCGGGATGTCGAGGATGCCCATCACGGCCTGGGCGGTCACGGACTTGCCCGAGCCGGACTCGCCGAGCACGGCGAGCGTCTCGCCCTCGTCCACCGAGTAGTTGACGCCGTTGACGGCCTTGGCGACTCCGTCCCGCGTACGGAACTCCACATGGAGGTCGCGGACTTCGAGCAGCATGTGCCCACTCCTCAGCGCAGTTTGGGGTCGAGGGCGTCGCGCACCGCGTCGCCGAGCATGATGAACGCGAGCACCGTCAGGCTCAGCGCGCCCGCCGGCCAGAGCAGCATGTGCGGGGCGTTGCGGATCTGCGGGGCCGCGTTGGAGATGTCGATGCCCCAGGAGACGGTGGGCGGGCGCAGGCCGACGCCGAGGAAGGACAGGGTGGCCTCCAGGGCGATGTACGTGCCGAGCGCGATGGTGGCGACGACGATGACGGGCGCGACGGCGTTGGGCGCGACGTGCCGCAGCAGCATCCGTCCGTTGCCCGCGCCGAGCGCCCGGGCGGCCTGGACGTAGTCGTTCTGTTTGGCGGTGATGACGGAGCCGCGGCCGATGCGGGCGATCTGCGGCCAGCCGAGGAGCACGATGAAGCCGACGACCGGCCAGACGGTGGTGCTGGTGACCACCGAGAGGAAGACCAGGCCGCCGAGGACGACGGGGATGCCGAAGAAGATGTCCGCGACCCGGGAGAGCAGCGAGTCGCCCCAGCCGCCGAAGAACCCGGCGAGCCCGCCGAGCACCGAGCCGAGCAGGGCGGCGCCGAGGGTGGCGCAGACGCCGACGGTGATGGAGGCGCGGGCTCCGTAGACGGTACGGGTGTAGACGTCGCAGCCCTGGGTGTCGTAGCCGAAGGGGTGGCCGGGCGAGGAGCCCTGCTGGGACTTGGACAGGTCGCACTGGAGCGGATCGCCGCTGGCGATGAGCTGCGGCCAGATCGCGATGATCACCAGGAACAGGATCATCAGGGAGGAGATGATGAAGACGGGGTTGCGGCGGAGCTGGTGCCAGGCGTCGGACCACAGGGAGCGGGCCTTCTCCTGGGGGCCGGGCCCGGGCGGCTGGTCGCCCAGCGCCTTCTCGAGGCTCTCGGCCTCGTCGAGCGCCAGATCCATGGGCCCGCCCTGGCCGGTGGGGGCGATGGCCTCTCCCTTTCCGGGTTCCAATGGGTCGTAGAGGGGCTCGCTGCGCTCAGGCATAACGGATCCTCGGGTCCAGGACCGCGTAGAGCAGGTCGACGAGCAGGTTCGCCAGCAGGAAGACGATGACGAGGATGGTCACGAAGCCGACCACCGTCGGGGAGTTGTTGCGCAGGATGCCCTGGTAGAGCTGGTATCCGACGCCGTGGATGTTGAAGATCCGCTCGGTGACGATGGCGCCGCCCATCAGGGCGCCGATGTCGGTGCCGATGAAGGTGACGACGGGGATCAGAGAGTTGCGCAGCAGGTGGCGGGTGACGACCCGGCGGCGCGGCAGGCCCTTGGCGACGGCGGTGCGCACGTAGTCGGCCTTGACGTTCTCGGCGATGGAGGTGCGCGAGAGCCGGGTGACGTAGGCGAGGGAGACCAGCGCGAGCACGATGCCGGGCAGGATCAGCTCGTTGAAGGGGGCGTCCGGGGAGACGGTGGGCCGGACCCAGCCCCATTTGACGCCGAAGAGGTACTGGAGCAGGTAGCCCGTCACGAACGTCGGCACGGAGATGACGACGAGGGTGAGCACCAGCACGCTGGTGTCCACGGACTTGCCGCGGCGCAGGCCGCTGATCACACCGAGGGTGATGCCGATGACGACCTCGAAGAAGATCGCGACGATGGTCAGGCGCAGGGTGACGGGGAAGGCCGAGGCCATCAGCTCGGTGACGGGCTGGCCGTTGAAGGCCGTGCCGAAGTCACCCTGGAAGATCTGGCCCATGTAGTGGAGGTACTGCTCCCACAGCGGGCGGTCGAGGTAGAGGTCCTTGCGGATGCGCGCGGCGGTGGCGGGGTCGGGCGCCTTGTCGCCGAAGAGGGCGGCGACCGGGTCGCCGAGCGCGTACACCATGAAGAAGATCAGGAACGTGCTGCCGATGAACACCGGGATCATCTGGAGCAGCCGCCGGATCACATAACGTCCCATGGACTGCTCCAGGATCGATCCGACGGAGGGTCAGCTGACCTTGATCTCGTTGTAGACGGGGACGCTGAACTGGTTGAGCGCCACGTCCGAGAGCCGCTCCGCGTAGCCCGCACTGCCGTTCTGGTACCAGAGCGGGATGGAGGGCATCTGCGCGACGAGGATCTTCTCGGCGTCCTGGAACTTCGCGATGGCCTTGGCCGCGTCACTCTCCTGGTTGGCCTCGTCGACGAGCTTGTCGAAATCCGCGTTGCTGAACTTCCCGTAGTTGGAGGAGGCGCCCGTGTAGTAGAGCGGCTGGAGGAAGTTCTGGATCAGCGGGTAGTCGGCCTGCCAGCCGGAGCGGAAGGGGCCGGTCAGCTTGAAGGCGCTCTGCTGGTTGCGGAAGTCCGCGAAGGTGCCGATCGGGTTGACCGTGCAGACCGGGCCCTCGCCGATCGCGTTGTTGATGCTGTTGCAGACGGCGTCCATCCACTCGCGGTGCGAGCCGGTGTCCACGTTGGACGTCAGGGTGACCTTTCCGCCGGGGAGTCCGCCGGCGTCCTGGATGAGCTTCTTGGCCGCGGCCGGGTCGTACTTGCAGGCGTCGCCGCAGAGCGTGGCGCTGAAGCCGCCCTTCTCGCCGAGGGCCGGGGAGGTCCAGTCCTTGGCCGGGGTGCGGGTCTCGCGGAAGATCTGCTTGGTGATCTCGTCGCGGTTGATGGCCATGGAGATGCCGCGGCGGACGTTCTCCATGCCCTCCTTGCCCCACTGCGGGTCGTACAGCGGGAAGGTGAGGGTCTGGATGATGAGGGCCGGCTGGTTGATGTACCGGTCGCCGAGGTCGTTCTTGACGTTCTTCAGCTGCTGCGCGGGGACGTCGTCGACGAGGTCCAGGTTGCCGGAGATCAGGTCCGTGTAGGCGGTGTTGTTGTCGGTGTAGACCTTGAGGTCGACGCCGCTGTTCTGCGCCTTGTCCGCGCCCGGGTAGCCGTCCCAGGTGCGCAGCTTCATGCCGGTGCCCTTGGTGTACGAGTCCACCGCGTACGGGCCGTTGCCGATGGGCTTGTTCAGCCAGCCGGCGTGGTCGGTGAAGAAGGCCTTGGGCAGGGGGGAGAAGGCCTGGTAGCCGAGGGTCTCGGGCCAGGTGGAGAACTTGTTCTTCAGGGCCACGGTGAAGGTCTTGGGGTCCTTGACCACCAGTCCGGACATCGTCTTGGTCTTGGGCTCCCCGGAGGCGGGGTGGAGGTCCGCGTAGCCGACGATGTCGGAGAAGAACGGTGCGTTGTTCTGCTTGTTGCGCACGTCCGCGCCGTAGTTCCAGGCGTCCACGAACGACTGCGCGGTGACCGGCTCGTCGTTGCTGAACTTCCAGCCGTCCTTCACCGTGATGGTGAAGTTCTGGCTGTCGGTCGTCTCGATCTTCTCGGCGAGCATGTTCTTGGCCTCGCCGGTCTTCGGGTCGTACCGCTTGAGGCCCCGGAAGATCATGTCGAGGACCTTGCCGCCCTGCACCTCGTTGGTGTTGGCCGGCTCCAGCGGGTTCTGCGGGTCACCCCAGGAAGAGCTGACGATTCCCGCGCCACCGCCGCCTCCGCCGCTGTCGCTACCGCCGCAGGCCGTCGCCGCGAGGGCGACGGCCACCGCACATGCGGCCCACTTGGCGTGGGTGGCTCCGCGCATGGAGTGCCTCCTATGGCTCCCAAGACTCACTTAGGGCCCAATGTCACCCTATGTGGGGGCCGGAACACTCACCGTTGGACCGATTGCACCCTCGCGTCCTGCGGCTGTCACCCGCGCGAGTGCAAACTCAGCTCCCAGGTGTCCACCGCGTAGTGCAGGCGCATGCCGTGCGCCTCGTACAGCGCGAGCGCGCCGGTCTCGTTGTGGGCGTCCACGCCCAGGCCCAGGGTGTCCCGGCCCCGGGCCGAGTAGGCCGCGAAGGCGTGGCGCAGCAGGAAGCCGCCGATGCCGCGGCCCCGCAGGTCGGCGCGGACGCCGAGGTGGCTGAGCCAGGCCATGCTGGTGCGGTCGTCGCGGGTGAGCAGGACGCCCGCGTCGCCGACGCCGGGCAGGCTCGCGATCCAGACCAGCGACCAGTCGAGGGTGCGGGCGTCGAGGTGGTCCAGCCACGCCTCGTACGGGCGGTGCACATGGCCGAAGTGGGCGGAGAAGGTCTCCTCCACCAGGGCGTGGACCCGGCGGCGGTCGGCCTCGTCGGCGGCGCAGTCGCGCACGAGGAGCCCGCCGGGAGGGGCGGGCGGCAGGTCGGCGGCCGGGGACAGGGACCGGGTCATCACCTGGTAGTGGCGTACGGGCCGGTAGCCGCGGCCGGGCAGCACGTCGGCGTCGAGGACCGGCTTCACGTTGAGCTGGAGCCGCATGACGGCGTCCACCGCCCCGGCGGTGAGCTCGCGGGCCCGGATCTCCATCAGCTCCAGCAGCCGGACGGCGGCGGCGCGATGGCCGGGCAGCACGTAGTGCTCGGAGTCGACCCTGCCGGGCCCGGAGTCGGCCCACACCTGGCCGTAGGCCACGAGCCGACCCCCCTCGAACGCCAGCCAGGAGTCCTTGGCCAGGTCGATGTCGGGGTGGTGGAGGTCGGCCTCGACCGCGGCGAGGTCGCTCTCCGGTCTGCCGATCTCGATGAGGTCGACGGCGTTGAGCAGGGCACAGATGTCGGACGCGTCCCCGGGCCCGGCGGGCCGTACGGTCAGCGTGCTCCGGCTGCGGCGGGCATACGGTGTCGCGGTCACCCGACCACTGTCCGCCCGCCGCGGGCGCCGCCGCAACTCCCTTTCCGCGCGGCCCCGGCGGGTGTCAGTTGAGCTCGACGTGCGCCAGGTCGATGCGGCCCTGCGCGTCGACCCCGACGTTCTTCACGGTCTTGGAGTAGGCCACGGCCGACATGTAGGTGAAGACCGGGATGTACGGGAGGTCCCTGATGACGATGTCGTCGGCCTGCTGGTAGAGCTTCAGGCTCTCGGCCGGGTCGGTCGCCCGGTCGGCGGCGGCGAGGACGGCCTCGAACTCGTCGTTCCCGTAGCGCCCGAAGTTGGAGCCGTTGGCGATGGCCTCCTTCGAGAAGACCGGGCGCAGGTAGTTCTCCGCCGCCGGGTAGTCCATGGCCCAGCCCATGCGGAAGGCCCCCTTGAACTTCTGCGACTTCACGTCGTCGATCAGCGCGGCGGAGCTCTGGTAGGGCTTCGCGGTGGCCTCGACGCCGAGGTTCGCCTTCAGCTGCGCGGCGACGGCCTCGATCCACTCCTTGTGGCCGCCGTCCTCGTTGTAGCCGAGCTCCAGCTTGTTGCCCGGTATGCCGCCGGCCTGCTGGAACAGCGCCTTGGCCTTGCTCGGGTTGTACGTGCCGGCCTCGCCCAGGGCGCCCCTGCGGTAGCCGGGGACGATCGGGCTGATGAAGTCGTCGGCCGGCTTGCGGGTGCCCTGGAAGATCTTCTTGGAGATGGCCTCACGGTCGATGGCCATCGAGATCGCCTTGCGGATCTCGGGCTTGCCGAAGGCCTCGGGGTTGGCCTCCAGCGGCAGGCCGAGGTAGCCGACGGACGCTTCCGGCTTGTAGATGTAGCGGTCGCCGAACTCCTCGGAGACGGTGGCGAGCGCGGAGACCGGCAGCTTGTCGGTGATCTGCAGGACGTTCTTGTGCAGGTCGCTGTAAGCGGCGTCCAGGTCGTCGTAGATCTTGAAGGTCACGCCGTCGAGCTTGGCGCGCCCCTCGGCCGGGTACTTGTCGTACTTCCTGACCTTGATCTGCTTGTGGTGCTCCCACCTGCCGTCCATGCGGAACGGGCCGTTTCCGATCGGGGCTTCGCCGAAGCCCTTCGGGTCGGCCTCGAACGCCTTGGGCAGCGGGTAGAAGGCGTCGTATCCCAGCACGGTCCTGAACTGGGAGAACGGCGCCTTCAGGGTGACGGTGAAGGTCCTGTCGTCGATGACCCGCAGGCCCTTGAGCCCCTTGGCGGTGGGCGTCCTGCCCTTGCCCGGGGCCAGCTCCTCCGAGCCCTCGATCTTCGAGAAGAAGCCCATCGCCTCGGCGGTGTTCTCCTGGTCGGCACCCCAGTTCCAGGCCCGGACGAAGGACTGCGCGTCGACCTTCTCGCCGTTGTGGAAGGTGTACCCGTCCTTGATCCTGATCGTCCAGGTCTTCGAGTCCGTGGTGTCGACGGACTCGGCGATCGCCAGCTTGGGCTCGTTGGTCTTCGTGTCGTACGTGACCAGGCCGGTGAACAGGGCGTGGAGGACTTCCGCGCCCTCGGTCTCGGCGGTCTCCTGCCCCACCAGCCCGTGCTGCGGCTCTCCGAGGACCACGGTGATGTGCCCGCCGGTGCGGCCGGCCTCCGCATCCTCGCCGGCGCTGCAGGCCGTGGCGGCCATCGCCACGACGACGGCACCGACGATCCACTGGGCGCTCGCTGTGCGCATGGGTGGTGTCTCCTCGGGAGTCGCTTTCGATGGGGCGGGAAAAGCGGACGGGGCCCAGCCGGGATCGGCTGGGCCCCCTCCTGCCGTTCCGGCGGGATCAGACGGCCAGGACGGCCTTCTCCTCCGCGAAGTGGCACGCCGACTCGTGCGCGGCCAGGGTGTTCACGCCCTGGAAGCGCGTCGGGATCGCCAGCAGCGGCTCCTCCGTGGAGCAGCGCTCCTCGGCCTTCCAGCAGCGGGTGCGGAAGCGGCAGCCCGACGGCGGGTTGGCCGGGGAGGGGACGTCACCGGTGAGGATGATCCGCTCGCGGTGGGCGCGGGCCTCCGGGTCCGGGACGGGGACGGCCGACAGCAGCGCCTGGGTGTACGGGTGCGTCGGGTGGTCGTAGATCTGGGCGTCGGAGCCGATCTCGGCCAGCTTGCCCAGGTACATGACGCCCACGCGGTCCGAGATGTGCCGGACGATCGAGAGGTCGTGCGCGATGAAGATGTAGGAGAGGTTGAACTCCTCCTGCAGCTTCTCCATCAGGTTGATGACCTGCGCCTGCACCGACACGTCGAGCGCGGAGACCGGCTCGTCGCAGATGATGATCTCCGGGTTGAGCGCGAGGCCGCGGGCGATGCCGATGCGCTGGCGCTGACCGCCGGAGAACTGGTGCGGGTACCGGTTGATGTACTCCGGGTTGAGGCCCACGACGTCCAGGAGCTCCTGGACCTTGCGGCGCCGGTCGCCCTTGGGAGCCACCTCGGGGTGGATCTCGTAGGTCTCACCGATGATGTCGCCGACCGTCATGCGCGGGTTCAGCGAGGTGTACGGGTCCTGGAACACCATCTGGATGTTGCGGCGGACGGCCTTCAGCGCGCGCCCGGACAGCTTGGTGATGTCCTGGCCCTTGTAGAAGACCTCGCCCGCGGTGGCCCGCTCCAGGTTCATCAGCAGCTTGGCGACGGTGGACTTGCCACAGCCGGACTCACCGACGATGCCCAGCGTCTCGCCCTGGTACAGGTCGAAGCTGATGCCGTCGACGGCCTTGACGGCGCCGACCTGCTTCTTGAACAGGATGCCCTGGGTCAGCGGGAAGTGCTTGACCAGGTTGCGGACCTGGAGGATCGGCTCGCCCTGGGGGGCGGTCTTGGTGAGCTCAGCCATGGAGCTGCTCCTTCCAGAAGTGGCAGGCGCTGGCGCGGCCGGGCAGCTCGGAGCCGTCCTGCTCGCTGACCACCTGGAGCAGGGGCACGTCGGTACGGCAGATGTCCTGCGCAACGGTGCAGCGCGGGTTGAACGAGCAGCCGGTCGGCAGCCGCAGGAGGTTGGGCGGCAGGCCCTTGATCGCGAAGAGGTCCTGGCCCTTCTGGTCCAGGCGCGGGATCGAGTCCAGCAGACCGCGGGTGTACGGGTGCGCCGGGCGCTTGTAGATCTCGTGCACCGGCGCCGTCTCGACGATCCGGCCCGCGTACATGACGGCGATCTTGTCCGCGACGTCGGCGACGACGCCGAGGTCGTGGGTGATCAGGATCAGGCCCATGTTGAGCTCGCGCTGGAGCTCCGCGAGCAGGTCCATGACCTGGGCCTGGACGGTCACGTCGAGGGCCGTGGTCGGCTCGTCGGCGATGATCAGGTCCGGCTCCAGCGCGATCGCCATGGCGATCATGATGCGCTGGCGCATACCGCCGGAGAAGTGGTGCGGGTAGTCGTCCACACGCTCCTTCGCCGCCGGGATCTTGACCTTGTCCATCAGCTCGATGGCCTTGAGGCGGGCTTCCTTCTTCGACAGGCCCTGGTGGACGCGGAACATCTCGCCCAGCTGGTAGCCGACGGTGAGCACCGGGTTCAGGGAGGAGAGGGCGTCCTGGAAGATCATGGCGATCTTCCGGCCGCGCAGCTTGCGCCGCTCCTCGAAGCTCATCTTGAGCATGTCCTGGCCGCGGAAGAGGATCTCGCCCTGCGGGATCTTGCCGGGGGGCATGTCGAGGATGCCCATGATGGCCTGCGCCGTCACGGACTTGCCCGAGCCGGACTCGCCGAGGACGGCGAGGGTCTCGCCGGCGCTCACGCTGTAGTTGACGCCGTTGACGGCCTTGGCCACGCCGTCGCGGGTGTGGAACTCGACGTGCAGGTCGCGCACTTCGAGGAGCGGGCTCTGCGGGTTCCCGTCACGCGGGGAGGGAACGGTGCTGGTGTTGTCCATGGTGATCACGTACGCCCTCCTCAGCGCATCTTGGGGTCGAGGGCGTTGCGGACCGCTTCGCCGAGCATGATGAAGGCGAGGACGGTGATGCTCAGCATGATCGAGGGGTACAGCAGGATGTGCTGCGCCACTCGAATCTGCTGGGCTCCGCCGGAGATGTCCACACCCCAGGAAATGGCCGGGGACGCGAGGCCCAGACCGAGGTAGGACAGCGTCGCCTCGGCCGCCACGTAGCCGCCGAGGGCGATCGTCGAGACGACGATGACCGGGGCCATGGCGTTGGGAAGGATGTGCCGGATGAGGATCCGGCTGGTGCCCGCGCCGAGAGCCTTGGCCGCGTGCACGTAGTCCGCCTGCTTCACGGTGATGACCGAGCCGCGCATGACGCGGGTGATCTGGGTCCAGCCGAGGAAGGCGAGGGCGAAGACGACTGTCATCACAGTGCGCTTGGTGAAGGACTGCAGCACGACCATGGCGCCGAGCAGGAAGGGGATACCGAAGAACATGTCGGTGATCCGGGAGATGATCGCGTCGGTCAGACCGCCGAAGTAGCCCGCGATCATGCCCGTGATGCCACCGATGACCGTGACCAGCAGGGTCACGGAGACGGAGACGATGATCGAGGCGCGGGTGCCGTAGATCAGACGCGCGTAAACGCTGCGCCCTTGGCCGTCGTACCCGAACCACTCGGGCGAACCTATCTGGCCCAGCTCCGGCTTGGTCAGGAAGTGGTGGACCAGGTCGCCCTTGGTGGGGTCGGCGCTGGTGAACAGGCCCGGGAAGACCGAGATCAGCAGCA
Source organism: Streptomyces sp. NPDC059355 (assembly GCF_042752335.1). Lineage (NCBI taxonomy): Bacteria > Bacillati > Actinomycetota > Actinomycetes > Kitasatosporales > Streptomycetaceae > Streptomyces > Streptomyces sp. NPDC059355. Next base: position 158,018 of record NZ_JBHYXN010000009.1, read on the forward strand.
GGAAGAAGATCAACACCGAAGAGATGATGAAGTAGGGGTTGCGGCGCAGGTCCGCCCAGGCGTCTCCCCAGAGGCTGCGCGCCTTCTCGGGCTTCGCGCCGTCCACGGGAACGCTGGTCACCAGGGCCTGTTCGGCCGTCGCGGTGTCGGTCTTGATCATGTCAGGCATAACGGATCCTCGGGTCCAGGACCGCGTAGAGGAGGTCGACGAGCAGGCTGGCGGCGAGGTACACCAGGACGAGAACGGTGACGACGCTGACGACGGTCATACCCTCGCGGCGGATGATCGCGTCGAAGATGAGGTTGCCGACGCCCTTGACGTTGAAGATGGACTCGGTGACGACGGCGCCGCCCATGAGGGCGCCGATGTCGGTGCCCAGGAAGGTGACGACGGGGATCATCGAGTTGCGCATCAGGTGCACGCCGATGACGCGGCGCTTGGGCAGGCCCTTGGCGACGGCCGTGCGGATGTAGTCGGCCCGCAGGTTCTCCGCCATCGACGTCCGGGTGAGGCGCGCCACGTATGCGAGCGACAGCGAGCCGAGCACGACGGCCGGGGCGGCGAGTTCGCTCCACGTCGGGTGGTTGCTCACGTTCGGTTGCATCCAGCCGAGCTGGAAGGCGAACACCGTCTTGACGATGAAGCCGAAGACGAAGACCGGCATCGAGATGATCAGCAGGGTGATGATCAGGACGAGGTTGTCCGCGAGCTTGCCCGCCTTGAGACCGGCGACGATGCCGAGGGCGAGACCGAGCACGATCTCGATGACGAAGGCGAAGACAGCCAGCTGGAGCGTGACCGGGAAGGCGTCGCCCAGAACGTCGGTGATCTCACGACCGCTTCGGATCTGCGTGCCGAAGTCGAAGTGGAAGAGGATGCCCGAGAGGTAGTTCCAGTACTGCTGGTACAGGGGCAAGTCGAGGCCGTGCTCGTGCCGGAGTGCGGCGAGCGTGGCGGGGTCGGCGCCCTTGTCGCCGAAGAGACTGGCCACGGGGTCACCGGGCAGGCTGTACACCATCAAAAAGATGAGCAGGGTCGTCCCGAGGAAGACCGGGATCATCTGGAGCAGTCGTCGTGCGACATAGCGCCCCATCATGCCTCCGTAGAAGATGCGGCAGAGGCAGCCGGACGGGCCCTTTCGCCACGCACGCACGTGACGGGATCGTCACTGCGTCGCGAAAGGGCCCCCCGGGCTCTGCATTTAGGCCCGGATGCGGGCCGGCTCCCCGCCGGCCCACATCCGTCGAGCGGAATTACGCTGTGGGACTTACTTCTTGACCTCGACGCCTTCGAGGATCGGGTCGCCGTCCTGGGCGTACTTCACGTTCTGGACCTTCTCCGAGAAGCCCGCGTTGACCTTGTAGTACCAGAGCGGGATCGACGGCATGTAGTTGACCAGGTCCTTCTCAACGGCCTGGTACGCCTTCACCGACTCGTCGAGCGACGCCGCCGTGTCGGCAGCGGCGATCTTGGCGTCCAGGTCGGGGTTCGAGAAGCCACCCTGGTTGCCGCCCGCGCCCGTGCGGAACAGGTCGCTGATGAAGTTGGCGTTCACCGGGTAGTCGAGGACCCAGCCGGAGCGGTAGATCGACTTGACCTGCTTGGTCTTACGGGCCTGGAGGTCGGCCTGGAAGTCCGGCTTGGCGTCGCCGGTGCACTTGACGCCGGTGGCCTGGGTGATGCTGTTGCAGACAGCGTCGACCCATTCCTTGTGACCGCCGTCCGAGTTGAACTGGATGGAGATCTCGTTGTTCGGAACGCCACCACCGGCGGTGATGAGCTCCTTGGCCTTGGCCGGGTTGAACTTGGTGACGTCACCGGTGGCGTTCGGCGTGTAGCCGAGGACGCCCTTGGCGACCCAGCCCGTGGCCGGCTCGCGGGTGCCCTGGAGCACCGTCTTGGTGATGGTGTCACGGTCGATCGCCATCGACAGGCCCTGGATGACCTTCGGGTCGACCGGCTTCGGGGTCTTCCACTGGTCGGCGTAGAAGGCGATGGCCAGGGTCTGGATCGCGGAGTACGCCTGGTCCACGGCGCGGTTGCCGAGGTCGTTGCGGTAGACCGGGAGGTCCTTCGGGCCGATCTGACGCAGGACGTCGACGTTGCCCGACTTCAGGTCCTCGTAGGCGGTCTCGAGGGTGGAGTAGTTCTTGAGAATCACACCACCGTTCTTCGCCTGGTTCTCGCCCTTGTAGGCGTCGAAGCGCGTGAGCTCGATCTGCTTCTTGTGCTCCCACGACTTGAACTTGTACGGGCCGTTGCCGACCGGCTTCTCACCGGCGGCCTTCGGGTCCTTGTAGAAGGACTCGGGCAGCGGGGAGAAGACCTCGTAGCCGAGCTTGTACGCGAAGTACGGAACGGCGTTGCCGAGCTCGATGGTGAAGGTGTTCTCGTCGACGACCTTCAGACCCTCCAGGGCCTCGGCGGTGGGCTTGGCGCCCTCGGCCTCGGGGTGGAGCGCCTCGTAGCCCTTGATGTCCGCGAACCAGGACGCGTTGCCCTGCTTGTTGTTGATGTTCGCGGCCCAGTTCCAGGCCTTGACGTACGAATCGGCGGTCACCTTGGTGCCGTCGTGGAAGGTCCAGCCCGGCTTGAGCTTGACGGTCCAGAGCTTGCTGTCCTTGGACTCGACCGACTCGGCGTTGACCATGGTCAGCTTGCCGTCGGCGTCGTAGTCGACGAGCTGCGAGAACAGCCCGGACATGACGATCGAGCCGTTCGACTCCATCGTGTCGGCCGGCTGGAGGAGCTTCTCGGGCTCGCCCACCTCGACGGAGTAGATGCCGTTCGGGTCAACCTCACCCTTGCCGGCGGCGTCGCCCTTGTCGTTGCCACCGCAGGCGGTCGCAGCCAGGGCGACGACAATCGCGCCCGCTACCCACTTGGCGCTCTTGGCACCGCGCATGGGTTTCCTCCTCATGAGTCCACTGTTTGATGTGCGGGACACATGCACGTTTCGCCGACACCCCTGACGGCGAGTTGAACAGTGCCCCGAGTGTGCTCGTGAGTCGACGCTCCCCACAGCGTGTGACCCATTGACCCGAGCTCAATGGAGCCATCCTCAGGGACGGCCTGACCGTAAACCACACTTAACTGGTCTCGTTTTCACAACATCACCTCATGGCGAAAACCCGAAATCCGGACAAACGGATAGGAGACAGACACGTGCGAAACGGACTGTTAGTTCATCTTCCGGAGTGTCACGGTCGGTATACGGACACCGTGGACACTGGAACGCAACAATCCGGTTGACAAACGCCAACAACCCCTCCCCCACGAAACCGTGGTGAAGGGGTTGCGGACGGAACGTCGGCCCGGCCGGGCCGACTTGCCGCTACTTCGCGGACTTGGCGCGCGACGCGGTGCGCGAGCGCTCCTTCTGGTCCAGGACGACCTTGCGGATGCGGACGGCCTCCGGGGTCACCTCGACGCACTCGTCGTCGCGGCAGAACTCCAGGGACTGCTCCAGGGAGAGCTTGCGGGGCGGCACCACGTTCTCGGTGTTGTCCGCCGAAGCCGCACGCATGTTGGTGAGCTTCTTCTCCTTGGTGATGTTCACGTCCATGTCGTCGGAGCGCGAGTTCTCGCCGACGATCATGCCCTCGTACACCTCGGTGCCGGGGTCGGTGAACAGGACGCCGCGCTCCTGCAGGTTGATCATCGCGAACGGCGTGACCGAACCGGAGCGGTCCGCGACCAGCGAACCGTTGTTACGGGTGGTCAGCGTGCCGAACCACGGCTCGTGGCCCTCGTGGATCGAGTGGGCGATACCGGTACCGCGGGTGTTCGTCAGGAACTCCGTGCGGAAGCCGATGAGGCCGCGCGACGGGACGACGAACTCCATGCGGACCCAGCCGGAGCCGTGGTTCGACATGTTGTCCATGCGGCCCTTGCGGACGCCCATGAGCTGCGTGACCGCGCCCATGTGCTCCTCGGGGACGTCGACCGTCATGCGCTCGACCGGCTCGTGCACCTTGCCGTCGATCTCCTGCGTGACGACCTGCGGCTTGCCGATGGTCAGCTCGAAGCCCTCGCGGCGCATCTGCTCGACCAGGATGGCGAGCGCGAGCTCACCGCGGCCCTGGACCTCCCAGGCGTCCGGGCGCTCGGTGTCGAGCACGCGCAGCGAGACGTTGCCGACCAGCTCGCGGTCGAGGCGGTCCTTGACCTGGCGGGCGGTGACCTTGCGGTCCTTGACCGCGGCCTTGGCCTCCGCGCCCTTGCCGCTGCCGCCGCGGCCGACCATCGGGGAGGTGTTCGTACCGATGGTCATGGAGATCGCCGGCTCGTCGACCGAGATCAGCGGAAGCGCGATCGGGTTCTCCGGGTCGGCCAGGGTCTCGCCGATCATGATGTCGGGGATACCGGCGACCGCGCAGATGTCACCCGGGCCCGCCACCTCGGCCGGCTTGCGGGTGAGCGCCTCGGTCATCATCAGCTCGGTGATGCGGACGTTCGACTGGGTGCCGTCACGCTTGATCCAGGTGACGGTCTGGCCCTTGCGCAGCTCGCCCTGCTCGACGCGGAGCAGCGCGATGCGGCCGAGGAAGTTGTCGGCGTCCAGGTTGGTGACGTGGGCCTGGAGGGGCGCCTCGTCGTCGTACACCGGGGCGGGGACGTGCTCCAGGATGGTGGAGAAGAACGGCTCCAGGCTGTCGCTGTCCGGGGGGACGGTGCCGTCCTCCGGCTTGGTCAGCGAGGCCACGCCGTCACGGCCGCAGGCGTAGACGATCGGGAACTCGATCTGGTCCTCGGTGGCGTCCAGGTCCAGGAAGAGGTCGTACGTGTCGTTGACGACCTCGTCGATCCGGGAGTCCGGGCGGTCCGTCTTGTTGATGCAGAGGATGACCGGCATGTTCGCCTGCAGGGCCTTGCGCAGGACGAAGCGGGTCTGGGGCAGCGGACCCTCGGAGGCGTCCACCAGCAGAACGACGGCGTCCACCATCGACAGACCGCGCTCGACCTCGCCACCGAAGTCGGCGTGGCCGGGGGTGTCGATGATGTTGATCGTGATCGGGGCCCCGCCGTCCTTGGGGTGATACTTCACCGCCGTGTTCTTGGCGAGGATCGTGATGCCCTTCTCACGCTCCAGGTCGTTCGAGTCCATCATGCGGTCGTCGAGGTGCTGGTGGGCGGCGAAGGCACCGGCCTGCTTGAGCATGGCATCGACGATGGTCGTCTTGCCATGGTCGACGTGGGCGACGATGGCGACGTTACGGATGTCGTGGCGCGTGGGCACTTCGGCGCTTCTCCCGGGATCGTGGATGGCGGCGCGTACGGTCCGGCACGCGCGCCTCGACCGGGCGGAAAACCTGCCACGGCCTTACCCCATCGTACGTCGCGTGGCGGGAACCGCCCGCCGGGGGGTCTGTCAAGAGGCCGGAAGGCTGAGCGCGGCCGGGTACGGGGTGGGGGGTGCCCGGCCGAGGATGGTGCGGGTATTGCCGCGGGTCAACGGGTATGGAACGACCTTGCCCGCCGGAGTTCCGGCGGGCAAGCGACTTGAGTCACATCTGAGCTTGGGAGCCGAAGCTCAACCTGTCCGGCCCCGTTTTGTCACTTCTTCTTCGTCGGCTCTTCCTTCGCGGCCGCCGCCTTCTTCCAGCCGATGTCCTGGAAGCGGGGGGTGCCGAGGCCGAAGGCGCCGGCGTTGGCCAGGTTCGGCTTGACGGCCACCAGCTCGGGGCGCTGGTAGAGCGGGATGGACCCGGCCGCGGCCCAGATGCGGGCGTCCGCCTTGCGCATCAGCTCGCGCGAGGCCTCCTCGTCGAGCTCGCCGAGGGCCTGATCGAAGAGCTGGTCGATGTGGTCGGTGCCGACGCGGGTGTAGTTCTGTTCGACGAGGAGCGAGCCGTCGGCGGCCGGCTCCGGCTTGGCGAAGATCGGGCGGGCGTCGGTGGCCGGGTAGGCCGTCGCGGGCCAGGAGTAGAGCGCCAGGTCGTACTGGCCCGAGGCCACGTGGTCCTTGAAGAAGCTCTCGTCGGCGACCTTGGTCACCTCGGTGTTCACGCCGACCTTCTTGAGCATCTGGGCGATCCGCTCGCCGACCGTGCGCAGGGCCTCCGAGCCGGGGCCGGCCGGGAGGACGAAGCGCAGGTTGAGGGCCTTGCCGTCCTTCGCGAGCATGTTCCCGGAGCTACGGGTCTGCTTGGCCGGGGCCGGCGCCGGGGAGGCGCTGGCGGCCTTGCCGGGACCGGGCGCCTCGCCGTCGCGGGCGGGGCCGCGCTTGGCGTCGTCCTGGGTGTCCCGTTCGGCGGCCTCGTCCTCCTGGCCGGACGGGTCGATCCGCTCGCCCCGCTTGCCCTGGGGAGACGTTTCCGCACCCGTCTTGATCGCGGACTTCACCACCGGGAGCCCCCGGTCCAGGCTGTCCCCGTTGCTCCCGTCGGTCTCGCCCACGATGTACAGGCCGTCGTTGCCGGTGCCCGGGCCCGACGGGGTCTTCGAGTCGTCCTGGCCCTCCTCCGACTCCGGGCCGGCCTTCGCGCCGGCCGGCTCGGTGATCTTGCCGCCCCGGCGCCAGCCCGCGTCCGCGAGCAGGGCCTGGGCCGCCTGGAGGTCCTTGCCGCCGAGCGCGCCGCTGTTGTCGGCGTACGCCCGCTGCCCGGCCAGCGCCACGTGGCTGCCGACCGGCTTCGCCGGCAGGCCCAGGGGCTTCAGTACGATCTCGGCCAATTCCTTGCGGTCCAGGGCCCGGGCCACCGCCCGCCGGACCCGCTCGTCCGCCAGCGGGCCGGAGGCCCCGTTCATGGCGAGCTGCGTGTAGGCCGGCTCCAGGGACTTGCGGACCGTGAAGGTCCGCAGGGCCGACTGCTCGTCCGCGTACTTCTTGGCCGCCTCGGCGTTCTGCGCCCGGGTCTCGCGCTCCGTGGCCGCCTTGCCGTCGTCGGAACCGTACGCGAGCGCCCACGAGAGCGTGGCCTGCGCCGGGGTCATCGCCGCGTCGGGGCCGTGCGCCGGGGCCCCGCCCGTGTCCGGGCCGTGCGCCGCGTCCCGGTGGGCCAGCGCGATCCGGTCGGCGCCCGCACGGTCGACCTCCGCCAGGTCCACCTTGCCGGCGGCCAGCGCCGCCGGGCGCTGGGCCCGCGGCACGGCGGTCAGCACCAGCGAGTCCAGCTTGGCCTGCCGGCCCCACCAGCGGGCGTTGCGGGTCAGCGCGGCGGTGCCGGCCTTCTTGTCCATGGCCCCGAGGTTGAACGGCCCGGCGGTGACCTTGATGGTGCCGCGGGCGCCCTCGTTGAAGGCGTCCGGGGTGCCGGTGACCTGCTTGGGGTAGAGCGGCGAGAAGAGGGAGCGCCAGTCGGTGTACGGCTTGGCGAAGGTGACCTTGACCTCCAGGTCGGTCTTGCCGCGCTCGATCTTCTCGATCCGGTCGTACCCGGCGTTGCGGGCCGTCCAGTACGCCGAGTCCTTGCCGTTCAGGGCCCGCCACTGCGCCACGAAGTCGGCGGCTCCGATCTCGCGGCCGTCGCTCCACACCGCCTGCTGGTTCAGCTTGTACAGGACGACCTGCTTGGGCTCCCGCTCGACGACCTCGGCCTTCTCCAGGTAGTCCGGGTTGGCGACCGGGCGGCCCTTCTCGTCCAGGACGAACAGCTGCGGCAGCACGGCCCCGGCGATCCGGTTGGTGGTGGCGTCCGCGTCGGCCTGGAAGGTGTTCAGGGTGTCCGGGAGGGAGTCCACGGCCCAGCGCAGCACTCCGCCGTCGGCGACCTTGTCGCGGGCCGTCGCCGCGATGTCCTGTCCGGCGGCCACCGGGCCGCCCTCGTCGTCACCAGAGCCGCAGCCCGCGAGCAGCGGCAGTGCGAGGACTCCCGAGGTCAGGAGCGCCAAAGACCTGCGCCTTCTCTGGGACATGGGTGGTACCTCCGGGACGGGGCGCGAAAGGGGCAGCTTGATCACGTTTGGCGGTATATGGAGCTGATCACACTGGGTGCCGCAACACACTGAAATCCACAGCTCGCCACACCTCTCGCAGCCGACCCTCGCCACGCCGCGAACCCCACCCGTGCGGACCAATCCGGCTTGCGCCGCGGACGGGCGTTCGCTCGCAAGAGGGACCAAACTGGGAGCAGGGAGGGCGCACGGATTGCGCCTGCACGCCCGCAATCGCTGCACGTCCCTTCACAACCGGGGACGGGAGGCGCGACACTCGCAGGCGCACATGAGCGTTGCCACCGCAACCAGCGGAAGTGAGGGCAAGTCATGTCCCTGCAAGATGATTTGACCGCCGTACGGCGCAATCTGAACGAGCTGGTCCGCTCGGTGGAACGGCTGGAGCGGGACGTCCAGGACGCGGCCCGGCAGGCTCCGGCCACCCCGCGGGCCCCACGGCAGGAGGGGATGGTCCCGGTCCCGGACACCCCGTACGACAGCTCGCTGTGGAAGGACGCCGACGACGAGGGTCTCGGCTCCCGCGACCGACGGGCGCCCTGACCCGTCGGGCGCACCCGCGCACCCGCGCAGCACCCGCACCCCCGCGCCACCCCAGCACCCCACCCGGCCCAGCCGTCCGCGGCTGGGCCTCGTGGGTCACCCCTCATCACTCCACCCGGAGTCCCCTTTGGCCACAGGCACGGAACCACCCCGGCAGCTGACCGGCGTCCACGGCGCCTCCCGGGCCGCGATCCCCGCCCGGCACCTGCGCACCGACCGGTGGTGGCTGGCCCCCGCCGTCACCGCGGCCGGGCTGCTCGCCTTCATCGTCTACTCGACGTGGCGGGCCTTCGCCAACGCCGACTACTACGCGGCCCCGTACGTCTCCCCGTTCTACTCCCCGTGTCTCGCGGAGAACTGCCAGGAGATGCGCGGCGGACCCAACCTCGACCTGTTCGGCAGCTGGTGGGGCCTGTCCCCCGCGCTGCTGATCCTGGTCTTCCCGCTCGGCTTCCGGCTGACCTGCTACTACTACCGCAAGGCGTACTACCGGGGCTTCTGGGCCTCGCCGCCCGCCTGCGCCGTCGCCGAGCCGCACGCGAAATACACCGGCGAGACCCGCTTCCCGCTGATCCTCCAGAACATCCACCGGTACTTCTTCTACGCGGCGCTGCCGGTGGCCGGCATCCTCACGTACGACACGGTGCTGACCTTCCGAAGCGACCGGTACGAGTGGGGCCACATGGGCCTCGGCACGCTGCTGTTCCTCGTCAACATCGCGCTGATCTGGGCCTACACGCTCTCCTGCCACTCCTGCCGGCACATCATGGGCGGCCGCCTGCGCCACTTCTCCAAGCACCCGGTGCGCTACCGGCTGTGGGGCTGGGTCAGCCGGCTCAACACCCGCCACATGCAGCTCGCGTGGGCCTCCCTGATCAGCGTGGCCCTGTGCGATTTCTACGTGTACCTGCTGGCCAGCGGCACCTTCACCGATCCGAGGTTCTTCTGAGATGGCTCAAGTCGACCGGCAGCAGTGGGACGTGGTCGTGGTCGGCGCGGGCGGCGCCGGACTGCGGGCCGCGATCGAGGCCCGCGAGCGGGGCAGGCGTACGGCCGTGATCTGCAAGTCCCTGTTCGGCAAGGCCCATACGGTGATGGCCGAGGGCGGGATCGCCGCCTCCATGGGCAACGTCAACGAGGGCGACAACTGGCAGGTGCACTTCCGCGACACCATGCGCGGGGGCAAGTTCCTGAACCAGTGGCGGATGGCGGAACTCCACGCGAAGGAGGCCCCGGACCGGGTCTGGGAGCTCGAGACCTGGGGCGCACTCTTCGACCGGACGCCGGACGGGAGGATCTCCCAGCGCAACTTCGGCGGGCACGAGTACCCGCGCCTCGCACACGTGGGCGACCGGACCGGACTGGAACTGATCCGCACCCTCCAGCAGAAGATCGTCCAGCTCCAGCAGGAGGACTTCAAGGAGTTCGGGGACTACGAGGCCCGGCTCAAGGTCTTCCAGGAGTGCACGGTCACCAGGGTGCTGAAGGATCGCGGCCCGAACGGCGGGGAGAGGGTCTCGGGGGCCTTCTGCTACGAGCGCGAGTCCGGCCGGTTCTTCGTCCTGGAGGCCCCGGCGGTGGTCCTGGCCACGGGCGGGATCGGCAAGTCCTTCAAGACCACCTCCAATTCCTGGGAGTACACCGGCGACGGGCACGCGCTGGCCCTGCTCGCCGGGGCGCCCCTGCTGAACATGGAGTTCGTGCAGTTCCACCCGACCGGCATGGTCTGGCCCCCCTCGGTCAAGGGCATCCTCGTCACCGAGTCGGTGCGCGGCGACGGCGGGGTGCTGCGCAACAGCGAGGGCAAGCGGTTCATGTTCGACTACGTCCCGGACGTCTTCAAGGAGAAGTACGCGGAGTCCGAGGAGGAGGGCGACCGCTGGTACGAGGACCCCGACCACAACCGGCGCCCGCCCGAGCTGCTGCCCCGCGACGAGGTGGCCCGGGCCATCAACTCCGAGGTCAAGGCCGGCCGCGGCTCCCCGCACGGCGGGGTGTTCCTCGACGTGTCCACCCGGATGCCGGCCGAGCGGATCAAACGGCGGCTGCCCTCCATGTACCACCAGTTCAAGGAGCTGGCGGACGTGGACATCACCGCCGAACCGATGGAGGTCGGCCCGACCTGCCACTACGTGATGGGCGGGATCGCGGTGGACTCCGACACCGCCGCGACCGTCGGGGTCCCCGGCCTGTTCGCGGCGGGTGAGGTCGCGGGCGGTATGCACGGCTCGAACCGGCTGGGCGGGAACTCCCTGTCCGACCTGCTGGTGTTCGGCCGGCGGGCCGGGCTGCACGCCGCCGAATACGCCGGCGGCCTCGCCGGAGCGCTGCCCGCGGTCTCCCAGGCGGAGATCGACGCGGCGGCGACGGAGGCGCTGGCCCCGTTCCACGCCGCCGAGGGCGCGGAGAACCCGTACACGCTCCACCAGGAGCTCCAGACGACCATGAACGACCTGGTCGGGATCATCCGCCGCGAGGGCGAGATGGCCGAGGCCCTGGAGAAGCTGGCGGGTCTGCGCGTACGGGCGGCCCGGGCCGGGGTCGAGGGGCACCGGCAGTTCAACCCGGGCTGGCACCTCGCCCTGGACCTGCGGAACATGCTGCTGGTCAGCGAGTGCGTGGCCCGCGCGGCCCTGGAGCGCACCGAGAGCCGCGGCGGGCACACCCGGGAGGACTTCCCGTCGATGGAGCGCGCCTGGCGCCCGGTGAACCTGCTGTGCCGTCCGGTGGAGCCGGCGCCCGAGGACCCCGCCGCCGACCGGATCGTCCTCGTCCGCACCCGTACCGAACCCGTCCGCCCCGACCTGCTCGCGCTCTTCGAGAAGGAAGAGCTGGTCAAGTACCTCGCCGAAGGGGAGCTGTACGAATGAGTACGTACGACGCGAGCTTCAGGATCTGGCGGGGTGACGCGGAGGGCGGATCGCTCAGGGACTTCACCGTCGAGGTGCACGACGGCGAGGTGGTCCTGGACATCGTCCACCGGCTCCAGGCCACGCAGGCCTCGGACCTCGCGGTGCGCTGGAACTGCAAGGCGGGCAAGTGCGGCTCGTGCAGTGCCGAGGTCAACGGCCGGCCGCGGCTGATGTGCATGACCCGCATGTCCACCTTCGAACGGTCCGAGACGATCACGGTCACGCCGCTGCGCGCCTTCCCGGTGGTCCGCGACCTGGTGACGGACGTGTCGTTCAACTACGAGAAGGCGCGCGAGGTCCCGGCCTTCGTGCCGCCGCAGGGGGTGGCTCCTGGCGCGTACCGGATGCAGCAGGTGGACGTGGACCGCTCGCAGGAGTTCAGGAAGTGCATCGAGTGCTTCCTGTGCCAGGACACCTGCCACGTGGTACGCGACCACGAGGAGAACAAGCCCGCCTTCGCCGGTCCCCGCTTCCTGATGCGGGTCGCGGAGCTGGACATGCACCCTCTGGACGCGGCGGACGAGGTGGGCCTGGACCGCAAGCGCACGGCCCAGGAGGAGCACGGGCTCGGCTACTGCAACATCACCAAGTGCTGTACGGAGGTCTGCCCTGAGGGAATCAAGATCACCGACAACGCGCTGATCCCGCTGAAGGAGCGGGCGGTGGACCGCAAGTACGACCCGCTGGTGTGGCTGGGCAACAAGATCCGCAGGCGTGCCGATCTGTAGCACCCCCGGCCGTTCACTTGGCAGGACACAATGCCCCCTGGGAAAACGTCGCATGACGTGATGTCAGGGGGCTCTGCGGTGCGGGTGGGGGATGAACTGGCCGGCCGGTACCGGCTGGAGCAGCGGCTCGGGCAGGGCGGCATGGGCGAGGTGTGGCGCGGGCACGACCTGATGCTGGACCGGTCCGTGGCGGTCAAGGTGCTGCTGGAGGCGGCCACGAACGACGAGGTGGTCGCGCGGTTCAGACGCGAGGCGACGATCGGGGCGCGGCTCCAGCACCCCGGGATCACCGTGGTGCACGACGTGGGACAGCAGGACGGCCGGCTGTTCATCGTGATGGAGCTCCTGTCCGGCGAGGACCTGGCCACGGTACTGGCGCGGGACGGCGGGCTCGCCGTGGACCTCGCGGTGGACCTGGCCGCGCAGACGGCGGAGGCGCTGGCCGTCGCACACGGACAGGCGGTGGTCCACCGGGACTTGAAGCCGGGCAACCTGTTCCTGCTGCCGGGTCCGCGGATCACGATATGCGACTTCGGGATCGCGCACTCCGCTGACGCGACGGCGGGCTGGACGGTGACGGGGCGGATCATCGGCACCCCCGCGTACATGGCGCCCGAGCAGTGGCGGGGCGAGCGGGTGGGCGCGCGGTGCGATCTGTACGCGCTGGGGTGCGTGCTGTACGCGCTGGTGAGCGGGGCGCCGCCGTTCGGGCAGGCCGAGTCGCCGTACGTGCTGATGCACCGGCACGTCGCCGAGGCGCCGATCCCGCTGCGCGAGGCGGGGACGCCGGTTCCGGTGGAGCTGGACCGGCTGGTGCTGGCCCTGCTGGCGAAGGACCCGGCGGACCGGCCGGAGTCGGCGGAGGCGGTGGGCAAGGCCCTCCGGGGGATGCACGGCGTCGGCGGGTCCGGTGGCGGGGCCCACCCGGACCGGGGGCACGCCCCGCCCGAACCGGGGCCGACACCCGGCCGGGAGCCGGGTACGGCCGGGGCCGAGGATGGGGCCGAGGACGGGGCCGAGCGGGGGTCGGGATCGGGCCCGGAAGGCCGATCCGGCGCAACACCGGGACCAGGCCCGAGAGACGTGGCCGGCCGGGCGCCGGGAGCGCGGCCGGAGGCCGGGGCCGAGCAGGAGCCCGGATCGGGGCCCGAGGCCGGTCCGGAACAGATGCCCGTGCCCGGTGCGGGGGCCGGTCGGGCTCCGGGGCCTGTTCCCGACTCCGGCGCCGGGCCGGCGGCCGAGGGGGTGGACGCCTCCGCGGCGGGCGTGGGCCCGGCTTCCGGGGTGCGGCAGTTCGTACGGGGCCTGCTCGGCGAGGCGCAGGACGCGCTGCGGGAGCTGCCGCCCGGCGCCGACGACGCCCGCGTCGAGGTGCCGGCCGTCTCCGCCGACGCCGCGGCCCGCTTCGACGCGGAGCTCGCGGCCTCGCTGCTCGCCGAAGCCGAGACCGCGGCGTGGGCCGACGGCCGGGGCGACGGGGCCCGCGTGGCCCGGCTGCTGACGGCGCTGGCCCGGGCCACCGCCCCGCACGCCCCGGCGCGGACCCGGCGGCTGCTCACCGACGCGCAGCAGGCGCTGTTCACGGTCTTCGGCTCGCGGCGGGAAGCTCCGCTGCGCGCGCTGGCGGAGGAACTGATCAAGGTGGCCCCCGAGCAGGCCTCCCAGATCGCCGGGTACCACCTCAGCGGACGCCCGGCACCCGGCGGACTCCGCGCCCGGATCGAGGCGGCTCTCGTGGCGGCGCGGCCCGAGGAGGCCGAGAGCAGGCTGTCCCGGATCCAGGACCCGGGACAGCGCGCGGCGGCCACGTACGACACGGTGCTGGCCGTCGCCCCGCGGGACCTGGAGACGGCCCTGCGCCTGAGCGAGCGGATCGGCTCCGCCGGGGCCCGGCTGCTGGCGCTGTGCCAAGTGGCCGAGGACCGGGCCGCGGCCGGGGACCGGGCGGGCGGGGCGCGGGCGCTGGAGCAGGCCGAGGCCGCGCTCCCCGAGGTGCTGGAGGAGCGGGCCGCCTGGCTGCGCGAGGAGGCGGCCCACCACGAGGGCACCGGCGGCCACGTACAGGCGGAGCGGCTGCGCGCGCGGGCCGGCGCCCTGTTGCACGGCCGTCCCGGGACGGCCGGCGACGAGAAGGCCGACCACGCCCTGGCCGCGCTCGCGGCGGCCAGGGACCGGGTGGCCGTGGCCGCCCGGCCCGCGCTGGAGCCGGCGCGGGCCCGGGAGCGCGCGGGGCGGGCCCGCGCCCTGCCCGAACCGGCGGACCGGGCCCGTGCGCTGGCCCGGATCGCCCGGGACTGCGTGGCCGCGGCGGGTACGCCCTGGCGGCCGGAGGTGGCGGCCGGTACGGGGAGCCCGCCGCCTCCCGCGCTGACCGAGCTGACCGTGCTGACCGAGCAGGCCCGTTCCCCGCGGCCGCCGGACGCGGACGGGCGCCGGTGGCAGCAGGCCGGCCGCCCGGACGCCCTGCACGCTGCCGGGGACGGCCTGGTGCGGCGGTCGGGGGCCGAAGTGGGCTGCGTACGGGCCGACGTGGGCGCGCCGCGCTGGACGGCGTACGCCGACGAGGGTGCGGTCGCGCCGCCGCTGCCGGGGACCGGGCGGGTGCGGGTGTCCTGCGTGGCGGACGCCGCGACGGTGTACGTCGCCGTACGGCGGGAAGGGGAGGCGGGCGTACGGCTGGTGGCGCGGGAGCCGCGCGACGGGCGGGTGCGCTGGTGGCGGGAGCTGCCGGAGCCGGGCTCGGGTGTGCTGTGCGGCGCCGGGCCGGTGCTGGTGCACCGGGCACGGAACGGCCTGACCGCACTGCGGGCGACGACGGGCGAGGTGGCGTGGGAGCAACCGCTGCTTGGGGGCTCGTCCCTGAAGGCGGTGGGCGGCTGCCTGCTTCTGGCGGACGACGCGTGGTTCAAGGCACTGGACCTGTCGAGCGGACGGCAGCTGTGGGGACACATGCGGGGCTCGGAGCCCGTCGGGCCGACGCCCGGCGCGCAACCGGTGCACCTGGTGCACGGCAAGCACCTGCACGCCCTGGACCGCGACACCGGACACCTGCTGTGGCAGTTCGCCCTCGGGCTCCCCATGGAGCAGCTGCTGGTGGAGCGCGGCACGGTGTACGTGGCGGCGCACCGGCACTTCCAGGGGGATCTGGTGCTCGCCCTCGACGCGCGGACCGGGGCGGTGCGCTGGCAGCGGACCGTGGCCCGGAACGAGGGGGCGGGGGGCTCGCTCGAACTGCTGGGCCTGCGGCCGGGCGGGCTGTACGTGAAGGCCGCCCGGGGCGGCCGGCGCGGGCTGCTGGGCCGGGAGCTGGGGCCGTTCGTGGCGGTGCTGGATCCGGCGACGGGCAAGCCGCTCCGCCAGTGGGAGCATCCGGGGCTCGGCGGCGGGGACACCCTGCTGATCGGCGACCGGCTCGTCCTCTCCGCCCCGGCGCCGGCGCCGGCGGGGTACGACCTGCCGTAGCGGCCGCCGGCCGTGGCGGTGCTCCGGGTGCGAGGGGTCCGAAGCGCCCATACCCTACCAAATGTGATGCCGCCCAGGAGCAGGTCAAAGCGACGCACCACCGCCGGGATATCCGTACGGGCCGGGCTCGTCCTGGCCGCCGCACTGCTGGGGCTCGGCGGCTGGGGGGTGACCGGGGCGCCGGCTGCCCGGGCCGAGGATCCCGTCACGCTGTCACAGCAGGGGCAGATCACCGACCGCGTGGGCGCCCTCGGCGACCGGACGGCCGCCGTCACCGCCGCGCTGGAGCGGCTGTACGCCGCCCACCGGATCCAGCTCTTCGTGACGTACGTGCACGATTTCTCCGGGCGTTCCGCGCAGGGCTGGGCGGACGCCACCGCCCAGAAGAACGGCCTCGGCCAGGACGACGTGCTGCTGGCGGTGGCGACCGGGGCCCGCCAGTACGCCTATTCGGCCGATGTCGACTCCGGTTTCACGCAGGCGCAGCTCGCGGACGTCGCCCGTACCGCCATCGAGCCCGCGCTGAGGCAGAACGACTGGGCGGGGGCCGCGATCGGCGCCGCCGACGGGTACGGGGCCGTGCTCGACGGGAAGCCCGTACCTGTGCCGGCCGTCACCCCCGGCGTCGCCAACCCCGGCGGCGGCTCGGACGAGGGCGGCGGGGCCGGGGACTACGTGCTCCCGGTGGTGGTCGTCGGCGCGGCGGGGGCCCTCGGGGCGTACGCGTACACCCGCCGCAAGCGCAAGGGCGGCGGTGGAGGCGGCGGCTCCGGCACCACGGGCTGGGGCGGGCAGCCCGCGACCACGACCGCGCTCCCGCTGCCCGAACTGGACACCAGGGCCAAGTCCCTGCTGGTGGAGACCGACGACGCGATCCGCACCAGCAACGAGGAGCTCGGCTTCGCCTCCGCCCAGTTCGGCGACGAGGCGGTGGGCACCTTCACCGCGGCCGTGGCCTTCGCCCAGAGCGAGCTGACGGCCGCGTTCCGGCTGCGCCAGCAGCTCGACGACGCGTACCCGGAGGACGATCCGACGCGGCGGCGGATGCTGGACGAGATCGTGGCCCGCTGCACCGAGGCGAACCGGCGCCTCGACGCCGAGTCGGCCGACTTCGACCGGCTGCGGGACCTGGAGAAGAACGCCCCGCAGGCACTCGCCACGGTGGAGGCGCACTTCCGCGCGCTGACGGGCCGTACGACGACGGCCGAGGCGACGCTGACCGCGCTGACGGGGCGCTACGCGGACTCGGCAGCGGCGCCGGTGGCCTCCAACGCCGAACAGGCCAAGGACCGGCTGCTGTTCGCGACGGCCGGCCTCCGCGAGGCACGGGCGGCGATCGACGGCGGCGACAACGGGAAGGCGGCCGTGCACGTACGGGCCGCCGAGGGCGCGGTGGACCAGGCGGCCACGCTGGTCGACGCGGTGGAGCGGCGGGCGCAGGAGCTGGCGGAGGCGGCCGGGAAGCTGCCCGGGGCGCTCACGGAGACGGACACCGACCTCGCCGATGCGCGCGGCCTGCTGACCGGCACCGCGGAAGGGGCCTCGACGGCGGACCTGCGCGGCCGGATCGGCCGGGCGGAGGCGGTCCTGGCCGACGTACGGCGGGAGCAGACGGCGGGCCGGTACGACCCGATCGACGCCCTGCGCCGGGTGGAGGAGGCCGACGCCGTCCTCGACCAGGCGCTGGCCGGGGCGCGGGAGCGGGAGACGGGCCGGCAGCGGGCGGCCGCCCTGCTGGACCAGGCGACGCTCTCGGCGCGCAGCGCGATCGGGGCGGCGACGGACTACGTCACCACGAGCCGGGGCGCGATCGGCAGCCAGGCCCGGACCCGGCTGGCGGAGGCGCGGCGGCGGCTGGAGCGGTCGCAGGCACTGGGGGGCTCGGACCCGGCGGGCGCGCTGGCGGAGGCGCAGCAGGCGGACGGGCTGGCGCGGCAGGCGCAGGAGCTGGCGGAGCAGGACGTACGGGCGTACGAGAACCCGTACGGCGGGCAGCGGCAGCAGCGCGGGGGCATGGGCGGCGCGGTCCTCGGCGGGATCATCCTCGGCGAGATCCTGGGCGGCGGCCGGGGCGGGGGCGGGGGCTTCGGGGGTGGCGGCTTCGGCGGCGGGGGACCCGGCCCGGGCTCGTTCGGCGGCGGGGGCACCCGCGGCCGCATGGGCGGCGGCGGCCGTTTCTGACCCACTCTTCCCCACCCCGTGGAAAGGGCACCGATGAGCAAGCAGACCATCCTCGGCCGCGTCACCCAGCTCGCGAGGGCCAACATCAACGCACTGCTGGACCAGGCGGAGGATCCGCAGAAGATGCTGGACCAGTTGATCCGCGACTACACGAACAACATCGCGGAGGCGCAGGAGGCGGTCGCCACGACGATCGGCAGCCTGCGGATGCTGGAGGCGGACCACAAGGAGGACGTGGAAGCGGCCGCGGAGTGGGGCGGCAAGGCGCTGGCGGCGAGCCGGAAGGCGGACGAGCTGCGGGCGGCGGGAACGGCAGGGGACGTCGAGAACGCCGACAAATTCGACAACCTGGCGAAGGTCGCGCTGGGCCGCCAGCTGCGGTCGGAGAACGAGGCGAAGACGGCGGAGCCCACGATCGCCGCCCAGACGGAGGTCGTGGACAAGCTCAAGTCCGGGCTGGACTCGATGAGGAACAAGCTGACGGAGCTGACGGCGAAGCGTGACGAGCTGGTGGCCCGGGCCAAGACCGCGCAGGCGCAGAACACGATGATGGACGCGGTGGAGAACATCGACGTCATGGACCCGACGAGCGACATCGCCCGCTTCGAGGACAAGGTCCGCCGGGAGGAGGCCCGGGCGCTCGGCAAGCAGGAGCTGGCGGCCTCCTCCCTGGACGCCCAGTTCGAGGCCCTGGACGACCTGGGCACGTCCTCGGAGATCGAGGCCCGGCTGGCGGCGCTCAAATCCCGCGAGGCCGCGTGACGAAACCGCCGGGCGGGGTCAGGGGCGACCGCCCCTGACCCCGCCCCGGACCCCGCCCGGCGGCGCTCAGCCGTACATGCTCAGCAGCTGCTCCGCCGACAGCTCCGTCACCGACTCCGACCCGCTGCCCGGCAGCGGGAGTTCGAACCACACCGTCTTCCCCCGGTGGGTCCGCCGCGTGCCCCAGCCCGCCGACAGCATGCCGACCAGCTGGAGGCCGCGCCCGCCTTCGTCGGTGTCCCGGGCGCGGCGGCGGCGCGGCTGCACAAGATTGCCGTCCCAGACCTCGCAGACGAGGGTGCGGTCGAGCAGCAGGCGCAGCCGGATCTCGCCCTCGCCGTACCGGAGTGCGTTCGTCACCAGCTCGCTGACCAGCAGTTCGGTGGTGTCGAGCAGCCCCTCCAGCCCCCACGCCGGCAGCTTCGCCCGTGCCAGCTCCCGCGCCCGGCCCACCGAGCGGGCCTCACGCGGCAGCTGCCAGTCCCCGACGGCATCGATCGGCAGCCCCTGCACCCGTGCCATCAGCAGCGCGATGTCGTCCTCGCCGTGCCGGGTGTTCAGCGTGTTCAGCACGTGGTCGCAGACGTCCTCCAGCGGCCGCACCGGGTCGGCGAGCGCGTCCCGCAGTCCGCGCAGCCCCTCCTCCAGCGGGTGGTCGCGGGATTCGACCAGCCCGTCCGTGTAGAGGGCCAGCAGGGCGCCCTCGGGGAGGTCGACCTCCACCTCCTCGAACGGCTCGCCGCCCACCCCGAGCGGCATCCCGGGCGGCACCTCCAGCAGCAGCGCGGGCCGCGGCGGGGCGCCCGGTTCCGCCGGCTCCACCAGAACCGGCGGCATGTGGCCGGCGTTGGCGATGGTGCAGCGCCGGGTCACCGGGTCGTACACGGCGTACACGCAGGTCGCGAGGTACACCTCCGAGCGGTCGGCGTCCCGCGAGTGCAGGGCCGCCCGGGAGGCCTGCTGGGCGCCGCCGGGTGCGCCGAGCCCGCGGGCGATCTCGTCCAGCGCGGTCAGCACCTCCGCCGGCTCCAGGTCCAGCAGCGCCAGGGTCCGTACGGCGGTGCGCAGTTCGCCCATCGCGACGGCGGCCCGCAGCCCCCGGCCCATCACGTCGCCGACGACGAGCGCCGTGCGGTGCCCCGGCAGCTCGATGACGTCGAACCAGTCCCCGCCGACCTCGGTGGCCGCGTTCCCGGGCAGGTACCGGCAGGCGATGTCCAGGCCGGCCGCCTCGGGGTCCCCGGGCGGCAGCAGGCTGCGCTGGAGGATCAGCGCCCGCTCGTGCTCGCGCCGGTAGAGGCGCGCGTTGTCGATGCAGACGGCGGCGCGGGCGGCGAGTTCGACGGCCACCGCCCGGTCCCGTTCCCCGAAGGGCTCGCTGCCCTTCGTACGGGAGAACTGGGCGAGCCCGACCACCGTGTCGTGCGCGACCATCGGCACGACGAGCGTCGACTGGACGAGGTCGTCCGGTCCGCCGCCCTCGATCAGCCGGGGCCGTGCGGTCCGCAGGGCCAGCGCCCCCGGCGAGGCCGCCGGATAGCGGTGCACCTCCCCCACGGAGACGGCCGCGCCCGGGTCGGACAGCGGACCGTCCGAGACGGCCGAGGCGAAGGCGACCCGCCGCAGCGGCGGGGAGGGCGCCCGTTCGGGACCCCGCCCGTGCGGCAGCGGGGGCACGCCGGGCCCGTGCGGCCGCGCGGGCCTGTCGTCGTCGCCGAGCAGCAGCCCCTGGTAGAGGTCGACGGCGGCGAGGTCGCAGAAGCCCGGAACGGTCACGTCCAGCAGTTCGCGGGCGGTGGTCTCCAGATCGAGGGAGTTCCCGATGCGGTGTCCGGCCTCGTTGAGCAGGGCGAGGTTGCGCCGGACCCCGGCGGCCTCGCGCGCGGCGAGGTGGCGGCGGGTGACGTCGGTGCCCAGGCCGGCGACGCCGATGGGGCGGCCGGTGCCGCCGTGGACGCGGTAGAGGTTGATGGACCAGTGGCGGTGGTCCCGGCTGCCGGGGGCGGCGCCGGTGATCCGGAGATCGGTGACGGACTCTCCGGTCTCCAGGACCCTGCGCAGGGCCTCGGTCATCCGATCGGCCTCCTGGGCCGGGAGGTAGTCGTGGACGGTCCGGCCGCGGTGTTCCTCGACGGCGCCGCCGAAAACGGTCGCGAAACGGCGGTTGGCCCGCTGCACGGTGAGGTCCGTGCCGAAGAGCAGGAAGCCGAAAGGAGATTGGCCGAATATGGCCTGCGAAGCGGCAAGGTCGGATTCGATGCGGCGCAGCGCGCGTACGTCGACGACGACGCACAGCGCGGCCCGCTCGGCGGTCTCGGTCTGGGTGGGCATCACGTAGATCTCGGCCACGCCGTGCGCGCCGTCCCCGCCGGGAATGCGGAAGGGGACGAGGCCGGTCCATTCCTTGCCGTCGAGGATCTCGGCCATCCTGCGGTGACCGTCGGCGCGCAGCTCCGGCGGCATGAAGGCGTCCACCGGGTCCCGGCCCACGGCCTGCCCGGCGGTCAGCCCGAACAGCTCCTCGGCGCGCAGGCTCCACTGGTCGACGAGCCCGTCGGGTCCGATGGAAAAGGACGCGACCTTTATGTAGTCATATATCGAGCCAGGCGGGCTGCTGTGCCACAAGGAGTCGTGCCATGTCTCCCCGGGCACACGGGCCTGATGTGCCTGCGCAGGTATCTCGCTCACGCGACCGTCCCCTCCAGCTCACCGCAACCGGACCGGCCATGACCGAAGTATTCAGCACCACGGCCCCGCACGGCACGGCGTTCACGATCACAAAAAGGTCCCGACTATTTCGAGCCATGCCCTGTGATCGTCGGCCATCCGTCACCTTGTTACTCACCAGGAAGTGCCAACTCGAACCACACGGTCTTACCCGATTTCCCGTGGCGGGTTCCCCAGCGCTGCGCCGAGACGGCGACCAGATGAAGCCCCCTGCCGCCCTCGTCGTCCGGTGTCGCCACCCGTTCGCGGGGCGGATCCGGAAGCGGATCGGAAACCTCCACCAACAGCGCGGCAGCTCCCGCGGGACTCCCGCTGGCTGGATTCTGCCGCACCAGCCGGACCCCGATGGGGCCGGAGGCGTACCGCAGTGAATTGGTGACCAACTCGCTGACCAGCAGGACGGTGACATCGCCGACGGAGTCGAGGCCCCAGGAGCTCAGCGTGCCGCGCACGGCGTGACGGGCGGTGCGGACGGCGCCGGGCTCTGCGGGGAAGGCCCACTCGGCGCATTCACCGTCTGTGTCGATCACGCCGATCACTTCCCGGGCCGGCAACGGCCCCAGTCCGATTCCGCAGGGACAGAGCCACGAGGGGCAGTACACGATAGGGACTAATAGCGACATACCCGATATTCGAGGCGTCGTACCACCCGACCCTTCACGCACCGGCGCACTGTGGCGCAGACGGCCCAGCGCACGCGCGTCACGCGCCCCCGTGCGACCTTGTGTGCCGTTCACGGCGCTCGTCGCGCCCGTCGCGCCCGTCCCGCCCGGCAGGCCCCTCCGCCCGACCGCGACCGTCGCGCAGCCGGCGGCCGGCTTCGGCGACGGCCGGCCGGTCCTGGTCGAGCCAGTCCACGGAGTCCAGCTCGTCCGGCCCGAGCCAGCGCAGCTCGTCGTGGTCCTCCAGCGGCGCGGGTTCCCCGGACAGCAGCCGCGCGGTCCACACGTGCAGGACGAGCCCGGGCCTCAGCGGCCACTCGCCCGGGATCCGCTCCAGCGGCTCGGCCTCCACGCCGAGCTCCTCGCGCAGTTCGCGTACGAGCGCCTCGGGCACGGACTCGCCGGGCTCGGCCTTGCCGCCGGGCAGCTCCCAGCGTCCGGCCAGCTCGGGGGGTGCGCTGCGGCGGGCGGCCAGCAGGCGGCCCTCATGACAAAGGGCTCCGCCCACGACCACTCGTACCGTCATGGGGCGGAGCCTATGCCACCGTGCGGACGCTCAATTCGTCGTGGCGGTCTGACCGACCCGCTCGACCCAGTACAGCTGCTTGTGGCCCCTGTCTTCGAGGCTGTCGACGACCTTCTGGGCCTCGGACCGGGTGGGGTAGCGACCCACCCGGTAGCGGTTGCCGTTGTCGTCCTGACGTATGACCAGCCATGGGAGCAGGGCACCGCTGTCGTTCATCGCGTTTCACCCTCCGCCGATGTAACTGCCCGGGAAACCGCATTGCGCATATGCCGGAGCCTACGCCCGACCTTTACGGAGCGGATACGGTTTTTTACGAAGAGGTACCTCACAGGCGTACGCATCCGGCCATGCGTACGAGAGCGCCGTGCGCGCCGGTTCGAACCGGGCGCACCGCGGGGCGAACCGCACGGTCAACGGGCACGGAACGCGGGCGAGTCCGGCCGCGAGGAGGGTGCGGGGGCGCGGGCGGACTTCGGCGCAGAGGGCGCGCGCCGCGAAGAAGACGAGGACCGGCGCGTCGGGGGCGATCACCATCGCGCCGAAACCCGCCGGGTCCATGACGCCCCGTCACACGGCGGCGCTCCCCGGGGCACCTCACCCGGGGAGCGCCGCTCGCGACGGTGGCCGGCTAGCGGACCGGCAGGTGGTACGAGAGGCGGTAGCGGTCCGCCGGGACGACCACGTCGGCGGTCTCGACCGCCAGCCCGGACGCGAAATACGTACGGCCGATCACCAGGACCACATGGCCCGGGACCCCGCCCAGCAGCATGTTCTCCTCCGCCAGGCCCGGCCGCGCCCCGACCTCCTCCACCACGTTGTCCACGACCACGTCGATGGCCGCCATCCGGTCCACGACCCCCGAACCGCCGAGCGGCCCCTCCTCCGGCAGCATCACCGGGGTCCGGCCGGTGACCGCGAGCGGCTCCCAGGAGGTCGACAGCATCATCGCCTCGCCCGCGTCGCGGAACACGTACCTCGTCCGCATCACCCGCTCGCCCGGCTCGATGCCGAGCCGTTTGGCGATCTCCGCCGGCGCGGCCGCCTGTTCACTGCCGGACTCCCACGTGCCGCGCGCACCCGCCTCGGCCTGCTCCTGCCGGAACGGCGTCGACGCCCCGCCCGTGCGGTATCCGGAGCGGGCGACCCGCCTGGGCACGGGCTGCTCCCGTACGTACGTACCCGACCCGGAACGGCCCTCGACCAGCCCCTCCGCCATGAGGACCTTGCGCGCCTCCAGCGCCACGGTGTCGGAGACCCCGTACTCCTCGCGGATCCGGGCCTGCGAGGGGAGCCGGGCGTGCGGGGGCAGGGACCCATCGACGATCTTCCGTCGCAGATCCCCGGCGACGCGCAGA
Source organism: Streptomyces sp. NPDC059355 (assembly GCF_042752335.1). Classification (NCBI taxonomy): domain Bacteria; kingdom Bacillati; phylum Actinomycetota; class Actinomycetes; order Kitasatosporales; family Streptomycetaceae; genus Streptomyces; species Streptomyces sp. NPDC059355. The sequence continues at coordinate 181,770 of NZ_JBHYXN010000009.1, forward strand.
TAGGCCGGCTGCTCACCGAAAGTCACTGGCCACTCCCATCAGCTTGACAGACAGCTACAGCCTGGCAACCGACGGTTGTCCATCGCAAGCAAGGGCCAGAGTTTCACCCGAAGTGATGAAGCCAGGTCACTGAAACCAGTTACCGCGCGTTACGGCGCGCTATCCTCGACGGCCGAGTCCTCCGGGTCGCCGTCCGAGCCGTCGGACTCCCCCGCCAGCCATTCCGGCACCGTCATCGACAGCCCGTACGCCCCCCGCAGCACCTTCTCCGTCTCCACGGACTGCGCGGCCGAGGCCTCGTCCCACGCCGTCCGGAACTCCGCCGGCTTCGTCGCACGCGCCGCCCGCTGCCACCCCGCGCGCGCCGCCTCGACCCCCTTGAGCTGCGCCCCGGCCGGCCCGGCCAGCTCCGGCCGCTCCCGCACCCCGTCCAGCAGCCCCGCCTCCACGCCCAGCGCCCGGTCCACCGCGGCGGCCCACTCCCGGTAGCGCGGCAGCGCCTCGTCGAGCTCCTCCTCCGGCTGGCCGCCCAGCGCCAGGTCGGCCTCGTTCATCACGCGCAGGAGGGCCACCTGCTCCGGCGTCAGCATCGTGGCGTCCTTGCGCAGGCTGCCGCGGTGCTCCTGCTCCGCCGTGCCGATGACGCAGAGCAGCCGGCGGTCGCCGCCGCCCCAGGACTCGTGCGTGGGCCCGAAGTAGAACATCTCCGCGTACGGGGGCAGCGCCCACGTGTCCATCGCGTACGCGTCCTGCGCCTTCCAGCACGCGTCCACGGCGGTCCGCCTCAGCTCGGGCGCGCCGGGGAAGGCGCCGCCCGCGAGCCGGGTCGAGGAGGTGACCTCCCCCTCGTGCGGCCCGGTGCACGCGGTCTTGTAGATGAACGGGCGCTCGGCGAGCAGGTCCCCGCCGGGGACGTTGAAGCAGTCGCCCCTGCGCATCTCGTCCATGGCGGTCAACTCGCCCTCGACGTCCTCGTACTGCTCGACCGTGTCCAGCCGGTCGAAGAGCCGCTCACCCGCCCGGTCCGCGGCGAGGACCAGGGCCGCGGTCATCGCGAGCGACACCACCAGCCCCGTGATCGCGAGCGCCTTGCCCCGCTCCCCCTTCCGGGCGATCTGGACGAGCGCCACGACGGCGAAGACGACGCCGAGCGGCGGCAGGCACAACAGCCCGACCAGCAGCGACGCGAGTGCGAAGCCGTTCAGCGCCGGCTCCGCGTACGCCTGCTGCGCGGGCGGAGGGAGCCAGTAGGGCGGCGGCGGGGTGCTCACGGGGCGAGGGCTCCATCACGGGAGGTGCACGAACGAATGCGCGAAATAGTACGCAGCGGGGGCGACCGCCGTAACGGTCGCCCCCGCGATTTCCGTGCGTCACACGAGCCTCACACGTACCTCAGAACTGCAGCGCCCAGGAGTCGACCTTCCCGGTGTCGACGTTGGCGTTGTCGTTCACGCGGAGCTTCCACACCCCGTTGGCGACCTCCGAGGAGGCGTTGACGGTGTACGTCTTGACGATGTTGTCCGCGCTGCCGCCGCTGCGGTTGTGCAGGTTGTAGACCGAGCCGTCGGGGGCGACCAGGTCGACCTTCAGGTCACCGATGTACGTGTGCTTGATGTCGACCGAGACGCTCAGCGCCGCCGGGGCGTTGCCCGCGACCCCGCTGACGGTGACCGGCGACTCGACGGTCGCGTTGTCGTTGACCGCGTAGTCCGCCGTGTTCTCGAAGCGCTTGCCCGGGTTCGGCGGGGTGGTGGTGCCGCCCACGTACAGCAGGCGGTTCGGGGAGCCGGAGCCCGGACCGGTCACCACGTTCGGCGTGGCCGCGGCCACCAGGGCCGCGGAGACCTGCGCCGGGGTGCTCGCCGGGTTCTGGGAGAGGTACAGCGCGGCCGCCCCCACGACGTGCGGCGTGGCCATCGAGGTGCCCGAGATGGTGTTGGTGGCGGTGTCGCCGGTGCCCCACGAGGAGGTGATGGAGGAGCCGGGGGCGAAGATGTCCAGGATGGAGCCGTAGTTGGAGTAGCCGGCCTTGGCGTCGGTGCTGGTGGTGGCGCCGACCGTGATGGCCTCGGCGACGCGCGCCGGGGACTTGCCGCTCGCGTCCGTGGACTCGTTGCCCGCGGCGACGCCGTACGTGATGCCGGAGGCTATGGAGTTGCGGACGGCGGTGTCGAGCGCGGAGTCGGCGCCGCCGCCGAGCGACATGTTCGCCACGGCCGGCTTGACGGCGTGCTGGGTCACCCAGTCGATGCCGGCGACGACCTGTTCCGTCGTACCGGAGCCGTTGTTGTCGAGGACTCGGACGCCGACGATCTTGGCCTTCTTGGCCACGCCGTACGAGTTGCCCGCGACGGTGCCGGCGACGTGCGTGCCGTGGCCGTGGCCGTCCTGGGCGGTGTTGTCGTTGTCGATGGCGTCGAAGCCGTAGGAGGCGCGCCCGCCGAACTCGGTGTGGCTGATGCGGACGCCGGTGTCGATGATGTACGCGGTGACGCCCTCGCCGGCCTTGTCCGGGTAGGTGTAGCTGTTGTCGAGCGGGAGCGGGTGCTGGTCGATGCGGTCCAGGCCCCAGGACGGCGGGCCGGGCTGGGTGCCCTGGGCGTCGTCGACGGTGAACGTCCGGTTCTGCACGACGGACTTGACCGCCGGGTCGGCGGCGAGCTTCTTGGCCTGCGCCTCGGAGACCTTGACGGAGTAGCCGTTGAGGGCGGCGCTGTACGTACGGCCGATCGTGGCGCCGTAGCGGCGGGCGACGGCCTTGCCGCTGTCGGCGGTGGACCGGGCGGCCGAGTCCTTCAGGGTCACGATGTAGCTCTCGGCGACCGAGCCGGGGGCTCCGGCGTTCTCGATGACGCCCTGGGGGCCTCCGTCGGCGGCGGAAGCGGGTAACGCGGCGGCCGCTCCCAGCGCGAGGGCGGCGACGGCGATCGCGCTGAGGCCGGCGATCTGCCGGCGGGTGTGACGCATCGCGGACATGTGGGGGGTCCTCCTCGTCGGTGACATGAAGAACGGCATCCGGGCAGCGGGCGTCAATGATGGGCATGCCCATGACAATGACACCCATGTCCTGCCGGCCGCCGCTGCCGAAAGGTTGACGCACCCTCTCGCAATCCCACAAGAGGACAACGAACGCTTAACATCCGTGCCATACAACGGCCATGAACGAGCAAAGGCGCTCCGCACATGACGCACGCACTGCCCGGTTACGTCTGCCCCGAAGACGCCACGCGCGCCGACGCCCGGACGGCCCCGTGGTGCTGCCCGCTGTGCGCCGGACCGTGGGATCTCGACTTCACCCCGGATCCGGCCAGTCCGCTCGAACCGGCCGCCGGGCCCAACTCGCTCTGGCGGTTCGGCTCCGTGCTGCCCCTGCCGGGGGCGTTCTCCGTGACGCTGTCGGAGGGGAACACTCCGCTGGTCCCGCTCGCGGAGCGCATTCACGCCAAGCTGGACTTCCTGATGCCGACCCTGTCGTTCAAGGACCGGGGCGCCGTGATGCTCGCGGAAGTGGCCCGGCGGCTGGCTCCGGAGCGGGTGGTCGCGGACAGCAGCGGGAACGCGGGGACGGCCGTCGCGGCGTACTGCGCGCGGGCCGGGCTGCGCTGTGAAGTTTTCGTGCCCGAGGGCACCTCGGAGAAGAAGACGGAGCAGATGCGGGCGCACGGGGCGGCGGTCCGCCTCGTGCCGGGGGGCCGGGAGGCCGCGGCGGCGGCGGCCCGGGAGACCGCCGACCTCCCCGGGGTCTTCTACGCGAGCCACGTCTTCAACCCGTACTTCCTGCACGGGACGAAGACGTACGTGTACGAGGTGTGGGAGGAGCTCGGCGGCCGGCTCCCCGAAACCCTCGTCGTCCCCGTCGGCAACGGCACCCTGCTGCTGGGGGCCGCGCTGGCGGTGGAGGAGCTGGCCCGGCGCGGGGTGAAGCCGCCGGCGCTGATCGCGGTCCAGGCGGAGGCGGTGTCCCCGCTGGCCGCGGCCTTCGCGGCGGGCGCGCAGGACGCCGCTCCGGTGGACCAGCGGCCCACCCTGGCCGAGGGGATCGCGATCGCGGCCCCGCCGCGGGCCCGCCAGATCCTGGCGGCGGTCCGCACGTCCGGCGGCACCTTCCTGACCGTCCCGGACACGGCCCTGCGCGCGGCCCGGGAGGACCTGGCGCGGCGCGGGCTCTTCGTGGAGCCGACGGCGGCGGCCTGCTGGGCCGCGGTCGGCCCGCTGGCCCCCACCGACCCCCTCCAGGGCCGCACGGCGGTCCTCCCCCTGTGCGGAGCGGGCCTGAAGTCCGCTCCCGTGTAGGCCGTGCCGCCGCGGCGATCCGGGTACACGTCGGAAAATCGCCAGCCCGAGCCGTGCGCGCTCTGATGAACTGGGCCGATGACCACCACCGTTGATCTCGCCCGCCGTTTCGCCGCACTGCACACCCCCGCCGCGCCGCTGGCACTGGCCAACGCCTGGGACGTCCTCAGCGCCCGGCTCGTCGAGGCCGCCGGCGCGCCCGCCGTCGCCACCACCAGCGCCGGGGTCGCCTGGTCCCTCGGCACGCCCGACGGGGACGCCCTGAGCCGGGACCGGGCCCTCGACCTCATCGCCCGGGTGGCCGCGGCCGTCTCCGTCCCGGTCACCGCCGACATCGAGGGCGGCTTCGGCGCCGACCCCGCCGGGGTCGGCGAGACCGTCACCGGAGTCATCGAGGCCGGCGCGGTCGGCATCAACATCGAGGACGGCACCCGGGCCCCCGCCGACCACGCCGAGCGGGTGGCCGCCGCCCGGGCCGCCGCCGACACCGCCGGGGTGCCGCTGTTCATCAACGCCCGCATCGACACGTTCCTCTTCGGCCTCGGCGAGGAGGACGAGCGCCTCGACGAGACGCTCGCCCGCGCCGCCGCGTGCCTGCGCGCGGGCGCCTCCGGCATCTTCGTCCCCGGCGTGAACGACGTGGCCACCGTCACCGAGCTGGTCAAGGGCATCGACGCCCCGCTCAACCTTCTCGTCGGCCCCGGCGCCCCGGCCGTCGCCGAGCTCGGCGCCCTCGGCGTCGCCCGCGTCAGCCTCGGCTCCGGTGTCGCGTCGGCCGCGTACGACGTGGTCCGCCGCGCCGCCGCGGAACTGCTGGCGGGCGGTACGTACACCGCGCTCGACGGGGGTCTCCCGTACGGCGAGCTGAACGCCCTGCTCAAGGGCTGAGGCGCCGTCATCACGCGGGAGCCCCCGGCATCACGCGGGAGGCCCCGGGAAGCGTGTAGGCCCCAACGAACCTAGGATCCCGTCATGCGCACCTCGGAGACCGCTGAGAGCGGGCAGCCGCCGCAATCCGCGCCCCGCGGGGTGGGCGGGGCCGTCTGGACGGCGCTCGCCCTCGTCTACGTCGTCTGGGGTTCCACCTATCTCGCCATCCGCGTGGTCGTACGGACCATGCCGCCGTTCCTCTCCGCCGGAGCCCGCTTCATCACGGCCGGCCTGCTGCTGCTCGGCCTCGTCGCCTGGCGGTACGGGCCGGGCGCGCTCCGGGCCGGCCGCAGGCAGGTCGGCTCCGCGGTGCTGGTGGGCCTGCTGCTGGTGCTCGGCGGCAACGGACTCGTCGTCCTCGCCGAGACCTCGGTGCCCTCGGGCCTCGCCGCGCTGCTGATCGCCGCCGTGCCGATGTGGCTGGTGGTGCTGCGCAGCGCCACCGGCGACCGGCCGCCGCCGCGGACCCTCGGCGGCGTGCTGCTGGGCTTCGGCGGGCTCGCGGTACTGACCGTCCCGGGCATCAGCGGCGACGTGCGGCTCTCCGGGGTGGTGCTGGTGATCGTGGCGTCCGTGCTGTGGTCGCTGGGCTCGTTCTCCGCGTCGAAGCTCTCGCTGCCGGACAACCCGTTCACGGGCAGCGGGTACCAGATGCTCGCGGGCGGGGCGGGCGGGATCGTCGTCGGCCTGCTGCGCGGCGAGCACCGCTCACTGGACTGGGGCGCGTTCTCCACCGCCTCCTGGCTGGCGCTGGGCTACCTGGTCGTCTTCGGCTCGCTGATCGCCTTCACGGCGTACGTGTGGCTGCTGCAGGCGGCGCCGCTGTCGCTGGTGGCCACGTACGCGTACGTCAATCCGGTCGTCGCCGTCGCGCTGGGGGCGCTGATCCTCGACGAGGCCCTGACCGTGCCGATCCTGGTCGGCGGCGCGATCGTCGTGGTGGCGGTGTGCGTGATCGTCAGCACGGAACGCAGGCAGTGAACGGGATCGGGCGGTGAGCGGACGCGGGCAGTGGCCGGAGCCGCCCCGGGGCCTCAGTCCCGCGCGGCCTGCTCGTACAGCGCCTTCGCCTTCTCGTCGAAGAGGGCGGCCGTGGAGTCCACGTCCGTGTCCCCGCCGCTGAGCACCCCGATCAGCCGTCCCGGGTTCCCCGGACCGCCGCGGTCGGCGATCCAGGGGCTGCCGCTGGTGCCCGACCAGAAGCCCGCGCAGCCGATGTAGAGCATCGCGGGGTCCTCCTGGTCGTGGCCGGTCTGGGTGGTGCAGGAGATCGGCTTGTTCTGCGGGTTGCGGTCCGACTCGGGGTAGCCCACGACCGTGACCTCGCGTTCGTACCCGGAGGTCCAGTCGGGCTTCGGGGCCTCGTCGGCGCCGCCGACCGCCTGCTGCACCGTACGGCCGTCCTCGTCCGGCGCGATGCTGAGGAAGGCGAAATCGGCGGTGTCCTCGCCCCATTTGGTCCAGCGCTCGTCCACGTGGACCGCGCGGACCTTCCACACGCCCAGCGGCCGGCGTCCCCCGCCCTCTCCGGTGAAGGCGGGGGCGAAGGAGAGCTCGCCGATGGCCATGCCGTCGTGCGCGAGCGCTCCGGGCTCGCCGCCCTCGCCCGCGGGGGCCACGCAGTGCGCGGCGGTGGCGACGACGGTGCCCTTCGGGCTGTCGACGACGCTCGCCGTGCACCAGTGCTCGCCGTTCGCCATGAGCACGCCGACGCCGGGGAAGGCGTGCACGGCGTTCAGGTCCTCGTCCGTCGCCTTGACGAAGCCGACGGCCAGGGCCGCCGCCACGGTGGCGGCGGCCGCGGCGAAGGCGCCCCGGACGAATGCTTTCATCGCACGGCGGGGTCGGGTGTCGGTGCCAGCATGACCTTGCTGATCCACTCCAGAGCACCCTCCCTCATACCGCGGACGTACGACTTCCCATTGTGCTCACCATCCTGGATCACCTGGAGCGTGGTGTGCACGGGGCCCTTCCCGTAGTCCTTCATGAACTTCTCGGCCTTCTCGCGCCCGGTCTCCTTCGTGCCGATCTGGAAGTTGATGTAGACGTCCGGACCGCCTTCCTTGATCAGCTTCTCGGCGAGCTTCTCCGGGTTGTTCTCGTCCATGGCCTGCGTGTTCCCCTTCCACAGCGGGGAATCGGGGACGATGTCGACCCCGCTCGCGATGGCCGCCTTGAAACGGTCGGGGTACTTCAGGACGTGCTTGAACGCGCCGAATCCGCCCGCGGAGGAGCCCATGAAGGCCCAGCCGTCACGGGAGGTGAAGGTGCGGAAATTGGCCCTCGTGAAATCCGGGATGTCCTCGGCCATCCAGGTGCCCATCTTGGGCTCGCCGGGGATGTCGGAGGCGTCGAAGTGGTGCTTGGTGTCCGCGTTGTGCACCGGCATGATCAGGATGAAGGGCAGGCTGGTGCCCGCCTTCGCCCCGTCGCTCACGGCCTTCTCGAGGCCGAGGCCGGGGCCCGTGCCCCAGTAGTTCGTGGGGTAGCCGCGGCCGCCGGGCAGGGAGATCAGCACCGGGAAGGCGCTCTTGGCGTACTTCGGGTCGTCGTACTCCTTGGGGACCCACACCCACACGTCGCCGGTGAACCCTGACTTCGCGCCGGTCAGGGTCGTACGGCCGATCTGCGTGCCGTCGGGCATCCGGTACGTCCGGACGAACGAGGCCTTCGGCCCGGTCGGCATGCTCACCCCCGGCCGGATCTGCTCGGCCGCTGCGGCCGACTCCTGGACCTTCCCGAAGGAGACCGGATCCCCTATGTCCGAGAAGAGCCCGTACTTGTATGCTGCGGCGCCGCCCCCGGCGGCGAGTGTGAACGCCAGAACGCCGCTGATCAGAAGCCTGCGCGGGCGCTTTGGACGGCGGCGGCCCGTGGTCTGCGGGCCTTCCTCGGCCATGAGGTCGCCGTCACCCTGAAGCTGGTCATGCTGCACGGATTTGTCCCGTTCCTTCTCCGGCGCTCCCGAAGAGCGCGGGTCGGACCGATCGGTCCCCCTTCACCCCTTACAGAGGTGTCAACGATCGGATGGGTTGCCTGGGACCGGTGGGACGTGGTGCGGGCCACGCCGGTCCGCGGCTCCGTGCGTACGGGCTGGTCAGCCGGTGGCGGGCTGCGGCGCCTTGAGGACCTTGCTGATCCACTCCAGGGAGCCTTCCTTCATGCCCCGGACGTAGTGCCAGCCGTTGTGCTCGCCGTTCTGGATGTCGCGGATGGTCATCTTGACGGGACCCTTGCCGTACGACTGCTGGAATTTGGTCATCCGCTCCCTCCCCGACTCCTTGGTGCCGATCTGGAAGTTGATGAAGACCTCGGGGCCGTTGGCGTCGATCAGCTTCTGCGCGAGCCGCTCGGGGTTGTTCGCGTCCATCTCCGCCTGGTGGCCCTTCCAGAGCGGGGAGTCGGGAACGATCTCACCGCCGCTGGCGATCACGGCCTTGAACCGGTCCGGGTACTGCAGGACGGTCTTCATGCCGACGAAGGCGCCGGAGGAGGAGCCCATGAAGGCCCAGCCGTCGCGGGACTTGTACGTACGGAAGTTGGCCTTGGCGAAGGCCGGTACGTCCTCGGCGATCCAGGTGCCCATCTTGGGCTGGCCGGGGATGTCGGCGCCGTCGCAGTAGTACTTGCTGTCCGGGTTGAGCACCGGCATGACCACGATGAACGGCAGGCTGGTGCCGGCCTGCACGCCCTCGCTGATGGCCTTCTGGAGGCCGAGGCTGCGGTCGGACCAGTAGTTGCTCGGGAAGCCGTTGCCGCCGGGAAGCGCGATGAGCACCGGGAAGGCGCTCTTCTCGTACTTCGCCTCGCCGTACTCCTTCGGCGTCCAGACCCAGACGTCGCCCTCGAACCCCGACTTCGCGCCCGCGAGGCGGGCCTTCGCGATGACCGTGCCGTCGTCCAGCTCGGCGGTCTGCTTGAAGCCGGACCTCGGACCGGTCGGCAGCAGTACGTCCGGATCACCGCTGGGCGAGGCGGAGGGCGACGGCGCGCCCGGGGAGGGCTTGCCCGCGTCGGGGGCGGCCGGGGCGGACGCGGGGGCCGGGGCCTTGCCGAAGCTCACGGACCCACCGTTGCCGGAGAACCAGTCGAGCTTCCAGGCGGCGAAGCCGGCGCCGCCGAACAGGAGCGCGAAGGCCACGGCGGCGGATATCCATATCGCGCGGCGGGAGCGGCCGGCGGGCGGGGACTGGTGCACGAACGTGGCTCCGAACGGTCATCGCTGTCCCGGTCGGGACAGAACGGCTGGGTACTGCGTCGGGTCCGATGCGCGGATCGGACCTCACCTCCGGGCGTCGCCTCCGGGCGTCACCTCCGGGCGTCACCTCTGGGCGTCGAGCACCTCGGCGCACCGCCCGAGCAGGCCGATCAGCTGCTCCCGCTCCTGCGCCGAGAACGCGGCGGCGAGCGCCCGCTCCACCCGTACGGCGCCGGCGTCGGCGAGCTCCATCGCGATCCGGCCCTCTTCCGTCAGCCGGGTCTCGAGCACGTTGCGGTGCCACTCGTGCGGGGTCCGCTCGATGAGGCCGCGCTCCTGGAGGTTCTTCAGCACCGTGTTCATCGTCGGCGGGGTCACCCCGCACAGGCGGGCGAGCGCGGCGGCCGAGATCCCGGGCTTCTCGGAGAGCCAGAGCAGGGCGGCGTACTGCGGAACCGTTACCGCGGCGGGCTTGAGCGCGGCGTTCTTGGCCGCGAGGAGCGCCTGTTCGGCGCGCTTGACGTGCGAGCCGATGCGCTCCTCGGGAGGCATGGAGGTCATGGCCGCATCCTAAGGCCCTTGCGTGCATTAGAGCTCTAACATATCTTCGTGCTCACCCATACGGAAGAGGACACCTACCGTGCTGAAGAAGCTCCTGCCCGCGACGCTCCTGACCCTGACCACGGCGCTCACGCTGGGCGCGATCCCGGCGGCGCACGCCTCGCAGGCGGCCCCGTCCGCCGCACAACCCGCCTCGCGCGCCGCCGGCCGGATCTCCACCGCGTTCACCCTGCCCGGCGAGAAGGTCTATCCCGAGGGCATCGCCACCGACCCGCGCGACCACACGGTGTACGTGGGCTCGTACGCCGACGGCACCGTCTACCGGGCCCGCCCCGGGCAGCGCACCGCCGAGGTGTTCCTGCCCGCCGGCACCGACGGCCGCCACACGGCGAACGGACTGCGCGTCGACGCCCGCGGCCGCCTGTGGGTGACCGACTCCACGGCCGGGGTCGCCGTCTACGACACCGCGTCCGGGCGCCGCCTGGCCCACTTCGAGGTCGCCGGGACCGGCGGGCTGTTCGTCAACGACCTGACCATCACCCCGGACGGCACCGCCTACCTGACGGACAGCGTGCGCTCGGTGATCTACCGGGTCACCCCGGACCGGCTCGCGGCCGGCTCGGGCGCGCTGCTCCCGGCGTACGACCTCAGCGGGCACCTCACCCCGTCACCGGCCGGCAGCTTCGCCCTCAACGGCATCGTCTCGGACCCGGCGGGCCGCTTCCTGCTGGCCGTGGACATGACCGCGGGCGACCTCCACCGCATCGACCTGCGCACCGGCGCGATCTCCCGCGTCGCCCTCCAGGGCGGGGACCTCACCCACGCCGACGGCCTCGACCTGGCGCCCGACGGCACCCTGCGGGTGGCCCACAACACCACGAACACCCTGACCCGGTGGCACGTCAGCCCCGACGGCACCCGGGCCCGGCTGACCCGTACGATCACGGACCCGTCGCTGCAGATCCCGACCACGCTGAGCCACACCCCGGGCCGCACGCTCGTGGTCCGCTCCCAGTTCGACAAGGGCGGCCCGATGGGCCCGGGCACGCCGACGACCTTCACGATCGCCTCGGTCCGCGGGCTCTGACGCACCGCCCGCACGGCGTCAGCCGGCCGCGCCCAAGCGGGCCTGTTCCTCCTCTACGATGCGCCGGGCCAGCGAGGTGTCCGAGACGTCGACCGCCTCCGGCGCCGACTCCGCCACCACGCTGCGCCGGGCGTACGCGTCGAAGAGCCGGGCCTTGCGGTCCAGCACCTCCAGCATCCGCTGGTCCACCCCGTCGGTGGCGAGCAGCCGGTGCACCCGTACCGCGCGCACCTGGCCCATCCGGTGCGCGCGGGCCACGGCCTGCGCCTCCGTGGTCGGTTTGACCTGCGGCTCGCACAGGATCACCACCGACGCGGCCTGGAGGTTGATCCCGATGCCGCCCGCCTCGATCTGCGCGAGCAGCACGGCGTGCCCGGCCGCCGCGCCGAACCCGTCGACGAGCCGCTGGCGGCGGGCCGGCGGCACGCTCCCGGAGATCGGCCCGAAGAGCAGGCCGCTGCCGCCACCACCCGCCGAAGGCTGCCGGCCGAGCGCCTCCTCGACCGCCCCGAGCACCTCGCGGAAGGCGGAGAACACCACGACCTTCAGCCCGTTGGCGGCGGCGTCCGCCACCAGCTCGCGCAGCCGCGCCAGCTTCGCCGACTTCTCCGGCCTCGCGTACGCGGCCCTGCGCATCGCCATGAAATTGCCGGCCCGCACCGCCACCCGGTAGGCCTCCCGGTCGGCCGCGCTCAGCTCCTCCCATTCGTCGGTCCACTGGATCCCGGGCAGCTCGGCGAGTACGTCGCGCTGGTTGCGCCGCAGGTACGCGGGCGCCACGGCCGTGCGGAACGCCTTGGATCCGGCCACCGTGTCGAGCTCACCGATCCCGGAGGCCACCTCGGGCCGCAGGATCCGTACGAGACTGCGGAACTCCGCGACCCGGTTCTCCATCGGGGTGCCGGTGAGGAAGAGGACGTGACCACAGCGCCCGGCCCAGGCGGCCACCGCGAGCGAGCGCTGCGCCTGCGGGTTCTTGACCTGGTGGGCCTCGTCCACGACGAGCATCCCCAGCTCCTCGGCGGCCGGCTCGGGGAATCCGGTCAGCGCCTGGAAGGTGGTCACGGCCACCCCGCCCTCCCCCCGCCAGTCCGCGAACGCGTCGTGGCGGCCGGGGCCGTGCAGGGCGACCGCCCGCAGGGTGCTGCGCGCCTCGATCTCGCGCGTCCAGTTGATCAGGACGCCTGCCGGGCAGACCACGAGGAAGTGGCGGTGCCCCTGCGCCGCGAGGTGCGCGAGGGCGGCGAGTGCCTGGATCGTCTTGCCCAGTCCCATCTCGTCGCCGAGGATCACCCGCCGCTGGGCGAGGGCGAAGCGGGCGCCGAAGGACTGGTACCCGCGCAGCGAGACGCGGCGGTGGGTGCCGTCGAGGGCCTGGGCGCGGACGCGTTCGGCCAGCTCCTCGGGCAGGAACCCCTGGGCGGCGGCCGGGTCGGCGCCGCCGCCGGGCCGCTCGGTGACCTCCGCGAGCAGGCCGTAGTACTCGGCGGAGCGCAGCTCGAAGTCGACCCAGGCCGCCGCCTCGTCGGCGGCCGTGCGCAGCAGGTCGACCGAGGCCTGCCCGAGCAGGGCGGGGACGCCTTCGGCGGTGGCCCGCCCGGTCCGCCGGCCGATCTCGGTGAGGGCGGCGAGGGCCCGTTCGCGCCGCTCCCGCCCCGCGAACCAGCCCCGCAGCCGTCCGGCGGCGGGTGCGGCGTCGGCGAACAGCGGTCCGAGCCCGGCGTCCAGGGCGGTGGCGGCCTCGACGGCCCGGCGGGCGTCCGGGCCGGCCTCGACGAGCGGGTACAGGGCGGCGACCAGGGCGGTGGTCCGGGGCTCGGGACGGTCCACGTCGAGGTGTACGGCGACGGTCTCCCCGACGGCCTCGGCGAGCTGCCGAGCGGCGCCGAGCGCCTGGTCTGCGGTCTGCTGCCCGACCCCGGGGATCTGGCGCAGCCGGTGGCGGCCCGCGTCCAGGACCCGCTGCACCGTGTCGAACCCGGCCGCCTCGACGGCGGCCACGGCGGCCGGCCGCAGCCGCCCCTCGGTGACGTGGGCGAGCCGGTCGGCGGGGATCCGCAGCAGCTCGGAGCGGGCCAGGTCGGCGTGGATCGGAGCCCAGGCCTCCCGTACGGCGTCGACGGCCCGCCGGTGGTCGGCCAGCAGCGCACCGGCCGCGGCGTGCAGCCGCTCGCCCGCGCCGATCGCCTCGGCCGCCGCCCTGCGCCGCATGCCCCTCACCCCCCGACTGCTCCCGACCGCGCCGGGTAACGACTGCAGGCAACCTACCCCCGGCGGCGGGGTCGGCCGTGCCCCGCGGGCGGCGGGCGGGAGGGCGCGGACGGGAACGGGAGCGGGGAGAGGAGCAGAATGAAGGGGTGTTTCCGCACGAACCCGAATCAATCCATTCGGGGAGGCCGAACGTATCCACTGACGTGCAGAGAATGGGCCTCCCGCTCGGGCGTGCGCCGGACGAAGCGTTGCTGTCGGGCCTTGCGACGGGTGATCCCGAGATCGCCGTCGCGTTCGTGCGCCGCTTCCAGCGCACGGTATTCGGCGTGGCCATCGCCGTGGTGGGCGATGCCCAGCTCGCCGAGGACATCGCACAGCAGACGTTCGAGCGGGCGTGGCGGCACGCACAGGTCTACGACTCGCGCCGGGGGTCCGTACGGACCTGGCTCACGGCGATCGCGCACCATCTGGCGATCGACGCGGTCCGGGCGCGCCGGGCCAATCCGGTCGCCCCGGAGGACCTGGACGCCCTCCTCGACCTCGTGACGGAGACGCCCGAGCAGCACGCCGTCGCCGCCGAGACCTCGGCCGGCGTACGGGCGGCCGTGGCCACCCTGCCCCGGGAGCAGGCCCGCGCCCTGGTGATGGCGGGCATCTACGGGTTGACCGCGCAGCAGATCGCCGACATGGAACAGGTGCCGCTGGGGACGGCCAAGACGCGGATCCGGACTGCGATGCACAAGCTCCGCAGGACCCTGGGGGCCGAGGAGAGCCGGCGATGAGCGAGATGACCTGCGAGCAGCTGAGGGAACTCGACGCCGAGCTGGCGCTGGGCATCCTTCCGGCCCGGGAGCGCGCCCGTGCGGTCGCCCACCTGGACCAGTGCCCCGGCTGCCGGGAGCACATCGAGCAGCTGGCGCTGGTCGGCGACGACCTGCTGGGGCTGCTCCCGGGGACGGAGCCCCCGGTCGGCTTCGAGAGCCGGGTCACGGCCCTCCTCCAGCCGCCGGCTCCGGAGCCCGCCCCGGCTCCGGCTCCTGCGGCCCGGCGGCGGCTCCTGCGGCCCCGGGTCGCGGCCGCGGCGGCCGCCCTGGCCGTGGCGTGCGGCTTCGGCGGCTGGGCGGCGGGCACGGCCATCCAGGCCTCGGCGCCGCCCGCGTCCCCGACGGCCCGCGCGAACGCCCAGCTGCTCCAGGCCGCGCTGGTCACCGGCGGCCGGGAGGTGGGCCGGGTGTTCGCCCACCCGGGCGCGCGGGGCTGGGTGTACATGTCGGTGGACCTGGAGAAGCCGATGCCCGAGATCAGCTGCGTACTCGACCACAAGGACGGCACGATGACCCGCCTCGGCACGTTCTCCCTCCAGGACGGCTACGGCTACTGGGTCGCGACGACCGACGTGAACGCCACCACCCTCGCCGGCGCCCGTCTCCTCACCCCGGAAGGCTCCCTCCTCGCCTCGGCCCACTTCGCCTAGAGGGTGTCCGGCCGGCTCCCCCTCCGCGTGTCACAGACCCGTCATTTCCCACCCGGCAGGTCCCCGTCGCGACGAGCATGGCCGGATGCGCACACACCACACCGCCGTCCTCCTCACCACCGCCGGACTTCTCGCCCTCACGGCCTGCCAGAACCCGGCGGCCTCCGGCGGCACGCCGGCTCCGCCCGCCTCGTCGGGCTTATCCGCCTCCTCCAAGGCCCCCGGCTCCGCGGCGAAGACCGCCACCGTTCCTCAGCTCGTGGGGAAGGGGCTCCAGAGCGCGCAGGACGAGTCCCAGGCGGCGGGGTTCGCCCTGCTGAAGTCGCACGACGCGCTCGGCCGTGGCCGGCTCCAGGCCGTGGACCGGCACTGGAAGGTCTGCTCGCAGAGCCCTGTCGCCGGCGCGACCGTCCCTGCCGCCACGACGCTCGACCTCGGCGCCGTGAAGCTCGAAGAGACCTGTCCGGCTGCGGACCCGGGGCCGCAGCCGGAAGCGGGCGGGACCATGCCGGACTTCGCCGGCAAGTCGATGAAGGTCGCCCGTGCCGCACTGCCGTCGAACGCGAGCATCACCGTCAAGGACGCGGCCCAGAGCCGGATGGTGCTCCAGGCGTCGAACTGGAAGGTGTGCTCGCAGGATCCCAAGGCGGGTGCCCGGCTGGCCGGGCAGCCCGTTGCGTTCACCGTGGTCAAGTTCGAGCAGGCGTGCCCCTGAGATCGGCCGGCCCACCGGCTCCCCCGCCCTCCCGCCTACGTGACGGTGAGGGTCAAGGTGGCCGGGGAGGCGGACGGGGGGCGGGGGACGGTGATGCGGGTGGTGCCCGGGCGGACCGCGCGGAGCTCCCATTCGCGGTGGCCCGAGCCCGTCACGTTGCTGACGCGGATCAGCTGTACCGCATCGCCCCGGGCGGTGGGCTGCGGCCCGCCTTCCGGGAGGGGCAGGCGCAGGCGGGCCGTCTGCCCGACCGCGAGCCGCCCCGCGAAGCCGTCGTCGGCCCCGGTGAGTACGCGGCCCTGCGCCGGGGTCGGCGCGCCGGCCGCCGTGGCGCTCGTACCGCCGGTGACGCCCGGGGCGCTCGTACCGGCCTCCGGATCACCCGTACCGGCCGTACCGGCCGTACCGCCCGAACCGCTCCTGCCGCCCGACTCGTGCGTCCCCTTCTCCGGCGGACGCGCCCGGCCGCCCCCGCACCCCGTGACGAGGGCGAGGGCGGCGAGGCATACCAGGCGGCGGTCAGCCACCGTCACGCACGTTGAAGCGCAGCAGTACGTCGACCTGCTTCAGCAGCTGGTCCCGCGTCGACGCCGGGTTGTTGTAGACCGCCTCGGCGTTGGCCACCGCCGCCCCGAAGGTCGAGTCCGTCTTCCAGTCGCCGTCGGTGTCGACCGGCGTGGACAGGTCGTACGACCCGTTCGCGAAGTTGAGCCACGCCGCGAGCAGCTGCGGCGATCCCGAGCTGAGGATCGCGTACGCCTGGGCGTCGGTCAGCGGTCCGTACACGGCGCTCATGAACGAGGCCACGCTCAGCAGGCAGGCCCGCTGCGCCGCCGTGAAGTGCTTCGGCGAAGGCCCGCCGAACTCCTTCATCCAGTAGGCCTGGTTGTGCGCCCACTTCGTGTTGCCGGTGGTGATGACGGAGGCCGTGTCGGAGGCGGAGCCGCCGTCGTCGTCCGTGCCGGTGAACGTCAGCGTGGACAGGCACGCGGCCGGGTACGCGTGCGACTTCGTCCCCGTCACGTCGCGCGGCTGGATCGAGGGGCTCGGGTCCGGGTCGGTGGCCGGCGGGTTCACCAGCGAGACCAGGGCGTCCGAGGTTCCGTCGCCCCAGAGCCAGTTCAGGGTCAGGTCGTCGCTGCCCGGGTCGGCCGACGTACCGGTCACGGCGACCGGCGTGCCGGCGTGGGCGATGAAGGCCTTCTGCCCGTTGTAGGTGGTCTGCCCGTCGCCGGAGATCGCCGCGGTCGGGTCGATGTTGGCGATCTTCGCGTCGACCGTCCGGCAGGTGACGGTGTCGTCGTCCCTGCCGCAGACCTCGATGGCGAAGGTCCCGTCGTCCCCGTACGTGTGCTGCGCCGTGAAGCTCAGCGTCGCGTCGGGGCGGTCGTTCTCCAGTGTGCCGGTGAGCTCCTGCGCGCCCGCTCCGTCCTTCCAGTCGACGGTGGCGGTCAGCGGGTCGAGCCAGCCCGGGTCGCTGATCTTGCCCGTGAGGGTGACCGGACTGTTCTCGCCGGCCGGGGTGACCGGCTGGAGCGTCACGACCGGTGCGGCGTTCGCGACGGTGACCGTCGTCGAGTCGGTGTCGGTGTTGCCGGCGGCGTCGGTCACCTTCAGCCCGATGGTGGAGACGCCGTCCTGGCCCACCGCGCCGAAGGCGGCGGTGACCCCGGTGGCGTCGTCGTACTGCCCGTCGTTGTCCAGGTCCCAGGCGTACGAGGTCAGGTTCCCGGCCGACGGCGCGGTCCCCTTGGTGGAGCCGGCCGCGCTGAGCGTGACGTCCGTGCCCTCGTTCGTCGTGTACGGACCGCCCGCCTTCGCGGTCGGCAGGCAGGCGGCCGGGACGGTCTCGTCGGCGGTCACGGTGTTCTGGTCGGCGCTGGACGCGGCGTTCGCGCCCATGCCCCGGCCGGCGAAGACCCGCCACAGGAGGCACTGGTTCGCGCCCGCGTTGCTGGTCATGTCCGCGGCGAGGATGCCGTCGCGCGCGTCGAGGTAGCTCGGCGTGGCGACGGTGCTCTTCATGCCGTCGATGACGAGCTGCTGGGTGAACGCGACGCCCTTCGCCTCGCGGATGTCGTACATCGTCGCGGCCCAGATCTCGCCGTTGCGGTGCACGCCGCGGGCGGGGTTGAAGGTGCCCCACTTCTCGGTGGACGTGTCGTAGGCCTGCGAGCGGATGCCGGTGGCGGTGTTGCCGGTGACGTACTCGCCGACCGTCGCGTCGCCCCACTTGAGGAAGGAGACCGTGTCGCTCCAGCCCTCCCCGAGGGCGCCGGTCTGGGAGCCGTCGCCGAGGTTGCCGCCGCCGACGAGGCGGCTGGACACGCCGTGTCCGTACTCGTGCGCGATGACGTCGCCGTCGAGCGAGCCGTCGCGGTACGGCCGGCCCGGCGGCTGCCACATGTACATCTGCATGCGCGGGCTGGAGCCGTCCCCGGGGGTGCCGAAGTTGGCGTTGTTCGTGCAGCGGATCCTGTTCGGCGGGGTGGCGTTGTCGAGGCAGCCGAGGTCCCAGCCGTCCTGCGCCTCGGCCAGGACGGGGTCGTTGCCCGAGCCGCCGCGGCCGAAGTTGTCGACCTGGAAGTTGCGCGACGCCTCGTCGAACCCGAGGTCGTAGAGGTAGTCGTGCATCACGTTGGTGTAGTAGAAGAGCTGCGTGATGACCGGGTTGACGTCGGCGTCGAGGTTGGCCTGCGTGGCGTTGGCGTTGGTGCGCCAGGTGTCGTTGAACGTGTAGTTGAAGTGCTGGTGGTTCGGGTCGCCGCTGGCCGGGGACTGCGGGCGCAGCGCGTCGTTCCCGGTGTCCGGCACCAGGTTGTCGCCGTCCTCGTCCCGGTACGCGTTGGCGTTGTTGCCCTGCGTCAGCCGGTCCGCGACCCAGGAGCCGTCGCGGCCGGTGAGCGGCGTGACGGTGCGGGTGGCGCCGCTGATGTCGGGGTGCTGGGCGGTGAAGACGGTGCCTTCGGGGCCGGCGTGGTGGTAGCGGCTCTGGCGGCTCAGGACGCGGCCGTCGGCGGCGTCGACCACCGTCTCGTACCAGGACGTACCCGAGACCTCGATGTCGGTGAGCCAGGCGGGGCGCAGCTCGCGGCCGGAGTCGGTGGGGAACCAGACCAGTTCGGCGGTCACGTCGTTGGGCTTCGTGAGCCGCTTGGCGTAGACGTTCTTGAACTTCTGCCGGCCCTTGTCGCGGTTGTCGGTGCCGGCCTGCGTGTGCTGGGGCTGCGCACCCTGGGCCTCGGCCGCCTGGTCGAGGGCCTGCTTGGCCGTCAGCTCGACGTTGCCGGCCGGCTCGGCGGTCACGACGGCGCCGCCGAGGATGACGAGGCGGCCGCGCTTGTCGACGGTGGCGGTGAGGAGCGCGCCGTGGACGCGCATCCCGTCGATGCTCTGGCCGATCGTCACCTGCCGCGCCCCGTTGTGCTTGGTGGGGTACGAGGAGACGACGACGAGCGCCTCGGCCTGCCGGGCGGTGAGCCCGAACTCCCCGCGGTGGTCGCGTACGTAGGCGAGGGCGACGTGCTCGGGGGCCTGCTTGGACGGCGGGGTCAGGTACCCCCCGGAGTTGAAGATCATCCGGGCGTGCCCGGTGGCAGGGTCGCGCCGCACGGTGGGATCGGCGGGATCCGCGGCGCCCGGGGGCGCGGCGGCGGCCAGTCCGGGGGCCAGGGCCAGCAACAGGCCGGTGGTGGTCACCGCGGTCCACAACCGCGTGCGGAATCGCCATCTGGTCACGGCCTGAGCCTCCCAAGCGCCCACGCTCCCCCCGGGTCTGCTGTCGAGACCGCGTGCGCTCCGTGACCCTACTCACCAAGATCCACCCGTCAACGAGGCTCTCCGCCCACCCATCCCGCCCAACCCCATTTGCGCGCACCGCCGGACCGTGCCCGCTTCCCGGACCCCGGCTCCGGGGCGGCTCACGAGGCCTCCACGAGACTGCCCGAGTCGCTGGGGTACCCCTTGTGAACCACACGACCACACGTTGGAGCGGAAAGTTCAGCACAGGGCTCCGACCTGTGAAAACGCGGTTCCCGGAGCTCTTGTCCAGCACGAGCGCATGGCCAACCCGGCACCCGGCATCCCGATCGAGGACGTCATGAGGGAGACGCTTCGGAAGATCCCTCACGACATGGCGCTGCGCATCCTGGCCAAACTGACCGGGTTGGAGACCGACCCCCTCGGCTTCAACACCACCGCACTCGCATCCCAGCCCGAACGACGCCGCCTGCGCGTCGGCGACTACCGCGTCGTCTACACGCTCGACAACGGAGAGCTGATGGTCTGGGTCGTTCACGCGGGACACCGGTCCACGGTCCACGACACCCGACCCCGCTGATCCGGCGTCAGAACATCCGCCACGGTGACGGCGATGGGGTCGGCTCCCGGAGGAGCCGAACTCATCTGACCTGCATGTTTGCCAGGTCAAGGACGTGGTGCCACCTCATCCGCTCAGACGTTGAAGCGGAACGTCGGGCGCAGAGCCATGACCCGCGGAAACGTCGTTCCGGAGGGGTCTCTCCCAGCACCCCATCCCGGCATGGGAGCAACATCCCAGCACCGCCCGCACCGCATGAGCGGTCAGTACTGGTACCGAGCCGCGAGAATGACGATCTCTTTGTCAGTCACCAAGTAGACGAGGCGGTGCTCGTCGTCGATTCGCCGCGACCACGCCCCGGGCAAGTGGTATTTCAAAGGTTCGGGCTTGCCGACCCCCGAGAACGGGTCACGCCTGACGTCCTCGATGAGCTTGTTGATCCGGGCGAGCATCTTGCGGTCGCTCTTGAGCCAGGACGTGTAGTCCTCCCAGCCCTGATCCTCGAATACAAGCCTCACGCGGCACCCGCACCCGCGTCCACGGAGTCGGGATCGATCAGCTCGCGCTCCGACACGTTCACGTGGGCCAGTGCGTTCTCGTACGCCTTGAGCAGCCGACGGGCGTTCGCCGGAGAGCGCAACAGGTACGAGCCCTCGCGCAGCGCCGCGTAATCCTCGGCCGAGACAAGCACGGCGTTGCCGTGCTTCGAGACGATCTCGATGGCCTCGTGGTTCTCGTTGACCTTCTTGATCAGCGGAAAGAGTTCCTTGCGGGCTTCGCTCGCGGTTATGGACATGACCTGACCTCTTCCCTCAAGTGGTACCTGATAACGTACCACTCTCGACATCCGTCGGACGGGTCAAATGACTGACGGCTAGCCAGATTTCCCGGCACGGGAAACAGCAAGGGGCCGACCCCTGGAGGAGCCGACCCCTTCCGACCTGCATGTTTGCCACGTTAGCGACGTGGTGTCATTTCATCCGCTCAGACGTTGAAGCGGAATGTTCGACACACGCTCCCACCTGCGAAAACGCGGTTTCCGAAGCCCTTATCCAGCACCGATCCAGCACGGTGCGAGTTCATCCAGCACATCCAGCACGCACGAGTGCGACGAGCGCCCGTCGCCCGCGACGCATTGTGTACACATGGGACACTCGGTACGCTTGAGCGCATGACGCAGCCGCTGCCCATAGAGTCCATCCGCGATGTGCGTGCTCACCTCGCCGAGGTCGTGGAGCGCGCCGATCGCGACGACGTACCCACAGTGATCACACGCCGGGGCAAGGAAGTCGCCGCCGTCGTCTCCATCGAGGTGCTGCGCAAGTACCAGGAATGGGAAGAGCGCGAGATCAATCGGATCATCGACGAGCGCATGGCCAACCCGGCACCCGGCATCCCGATCGAGGACATCATGGGGGAGACGCTGGCACGCGGTGAGTGAGTACCGAACCGTCTTCCGCCCCGAGGCGCAGGCCGAGCTTCGGAAGATCCCTCGCGACATGGCGCTGCGCATCCTGGCCAAGCTGACCGAGCTGGAGACCGATCCCCTCGGTTTCAACACCACCGCGCTCGTGTCACAGCCCGAACGCCGTCGCCTACGGGTCGGCGACTACCGCGTCGTCTACACGATCGACAACGGAGAGCTCGTGGTGTGGGTCGTGCACGGCGGACACCGCTCCACCGTCTACGACACTTGATGTCGGCTGATCCGGCGTCAGAATATCCAGCACCCATCCAGCACAGTGACGACGAAGGGGTCGACTCCCGGAGGAGTCGACCCCTTCTGAACTGCATGTTTGCCAGATCAGCGACGTGGCGCTATCTGATGCATCACACGTTGAAGCGGAACTCGACCACGTCGCCGTCCTGCATGACGTAGTCCTTGCCCTCCATGCGGGCCTTGCCCTTGGCGCGGGCTTCGGGGACCGAGCCGCATTCGACCAGGTCCGCGAAGGAGATGACCTCGGCCTTGATGAAGCCGCGCTGGAAGTCGGTGTGGATCACGCCGGCCGCCTCGGGGGCCGTGGCGCCCTGCTTGATCGTCCAGGCGCGGGTTTCCTTCGGGCCGGCCGTCAGGTAGGTCTGCAGGCCCAGGGTGGCGAAGCCGACGCGGCCGAGGGTGGCGAGGCCCGGCTCCTCCTGGCCGACCGACTGGAGGAGCTCCAGGGCCTCCTCGTCGTCCAGCTCCGAGAGGTCCTGCTCCAGCTTGGCGTTCAGGAAGATCGCCTCCGCCGGGGCGACCAGCGCCGACTGCTCCGCCTTGAAGGCGTCGTCCGTCAGCTCGTCCTCGTCCACGTTGAAGACGTAGAGGAAGGGCTTCGTGGTCAGCAGGTGCAGCTCGTGGAGGAGGTCGCCCTGCTCCGTGCCCTTCGTGATCCCGTGCGAGAAGAGCGTGTCGCCCGCCTCGAGGATCTTCTGGGCCTTCTCGACCGCCGCCAGGACCGCGACCTTGTCCTTCTGGAGGCGGGACTCCTTCGTCAGGCGCGGCACCGCCTTCTCGATGGACTGCAGGTCGGCGAGGATCAGCTCGGTGTTGATCGTCTCGATGTCGTCCTTCGGCGAGACCTTGCCGTCGACGTGCACGACGTTCTCGTCCTTGAAGGCGCGGATGACCTGGCAGATCGCGTCCGACTCACGGATGTTCGCGAGGAACTTGTTGCCCAGGCCCTCGCCCTCCGAGGCGCCGCGCACGATGCCCGCGATGTCGACGAAGTCGACCGTCGCCGGCAGGACGCGCTGCGAGCCGAAGATGCCGGCGAGGACGGCCAGACGCGAGTCCGGGACACCGACGACGCCGACGTTCGGCTCGATGGTGGCGAACGGGTAGTTGGCCGCCAGCACGTCGTTCTTGGTCAGGGCGTTGAACAGGGTCGACTTGCCGACATTCGGCAGGCCGACGATTCCGATCGTGAGCGACACGTTGGCGACTTCCCGTAGCTGGAGGGGGCGGCGGCCCGGGAGTGGGCCACCGGACAGTTTACTTTCCGATGAGTGGCAGTCGTTGTACGCGTGTCCCCACACCGATACCGCGCTCGGCCCGCCTAGCGTGGTGGGGTGGAGCACTACAGGACGCGTTCGGCGGATCACCCGCAGCGACAGCAGCCGGAGCGGCAGCAGCCGGAGCGGCAGCAGCCGCGGAGCCCGGCCCCGCCCGTCGGCGGTGTGCCCGCCCAGGGCGGCCGCCCGCGGCCCGCGCCCGCCCGGCGGCTGCCGCGCCCCCGGCTGACCGGGCTCGGCGGCGGGCTGTTCGCCTGCGTCGCGATGACCCTGGCCGCCGGGATCGCCTGGCTGCTCTTCGGCGGCTCGCTGCTCGCGTACGGGCTGCTCTTCCTGCTCGTCGCGGCCGCCACCGCCCTCTGGGTGCGCCCGGCCGACCTGATCACCGCGCCGATCTCCGCGCCGATCGCCTTCGCCGTCGGGGTCTGGCCCCTCTCCGGCGGCTTCGGCGCGGAGGCCATGGGCATCGTGTCCGCCCTGGCCCTGCACGCGGGCTGGCTGTACGGGGGGACCCTCGTCTCCGCGCTGATCGTCGTCGTACGGAAGGCCGTGCTGATCTCCCGGCGCAGGCTCCCCCGCCGGACCGCCTGACCCGCCCGACCCTCCCGACCCTCCCGACCCGTCAGACCGCCTGACCCGCCGATCCGCGCGCCGCCATCGCCGCGCCCACGATGCCCGCGTTGTTCTGGAGCTTCGCCGGGACGATCTCGGCCCGTACGCCCTCGATCAGCGGAAGGAACTTCTCCGGCTTGCGGCTGACGCCGCCGCCGATGATGAACAGGTCCGGGGAGAAGAGCATCTCCACGTGCTCCAGGTACCGCTGCACCCGGTGGGCCCAGCGCTCCCAGGTCAGGTCCCCGTCCTCCTTGGCCTTGACCGACGCCCGCTTCTCCGCGTCGTGGCCCTTCAGCTCCAGGTGGCCGAGCTCCGTGTTCGACACGAGCCGGCCGTCCGTGAAAAGCGCGCTGCCGATGCCCGTGCCGAGCGTCAGCATGATCACCGTCCCGCCGCGGCCCTTGCCCGCGCCGTACGCCATCTCCGCGATCCCGGCCGCGTCCGCGTCGTTGAGCACCGTGACCGGCTGGCCCCCGAGCCGCTGCGAGAGCAGGGCGGCCGTGTCGACGCCGATCCAGCCCTTGTCCATGTTGGCCGCCGTACGGGTGACCCCGCCGGTGACCACCCCCGGGAACGTCACTCCCACGGGACCGTCCCATGCGAAGTGGCGCACCACCTCGACGACACAGCCGGCCACCCCGTCGGGGGTGGCCGGCTGCGGTGTCAGTACCTTGTGGCGCTCCTGCGCCAGCTCGCCACGGTCCAGGTCCGCGGGAGCGCCCTTGATCCCGGAACCACCGATGTCCACGCCGAAGATCTGCATGGAATCACGGTACGAAACGAAGCGGGCTACTTCTCGGCGACCAGCGAGGCCGCTTCAGCGCGCAGGTCGCGGCGCAGCTCCTTCGGCAGCGAGAAGACGATCGACTCCTCGGCGGTCTTGACGATCTCCACGTCCGCGTAGCCGCGCGCGGCGAGCCACTCCAGGACCTCCTCGACCAGCACCTCCGGCACCGAGGCGCCCGAGGTCAGGCCCACCGTGGTGACGCCCTCCAGCCAGGCCTCGTCGATCTCGCTCGCGAAGTCCACGAGGTGCGCGGCGCGCGCGCCGGCGTCCTTGGCGACCTCGACGAGGCGGATCGAGTTCGAGGAGTTCTTCGAGCCGACGACGATGACCAGGTCGGAGTCGGCGCCCATCACCTTCACCGCCGCCTGGCGGTTCGAGGTGGCGTAGCAGATGTCGTCGCTCGGCGGCGAGACCAGCAGCGGGAACTTGGTCTTCAGCGCGTCGACCGTCTCCATGGTCTCGTCGACCGAGAGCGTGGTCTGCGACAGCCAGACGACCTTGGACTCGTCGCGGACGGTGACCTTCTCCACGTCGTGCGGGCCGTCGACGATCGTGATGTGGTCCGGGGCCTCGCCCGAGGTGCCGATGACCTCCTCGTGGCCCTCGTGGCCGATGAGGAGGATGTCGAAGTCCTCGTTCGCGTACCGGATGGCCTCCTTGTGCACCTTGGTGACCAGCGGGCAGGTCGCGTCGATCGTCGCGAGCTTGCCGCGCGCCGCCTCCTCGTGCACCACCGGGGCCACGCCGTGCGCGGAGAACATCACGATGGAGCCCTCGGGCACCTCCTCCGTCCGCTCGACGAAGATGGCGCCCTTCTTCTCCAGCGTCTGCACGACGTACTTGTTGTGCACGATCTCGTGGCGGACGTAGACCGGCGCACCGTACTGCTCGAGGGCCTTCTCGACGGCGATCACGGCTCGGTCCACGCCCGCGCAGTAGCCGCGCGGGGCGGCGAGCAGGACGCGTCGGGAAGCGGGAGCAGGGGCGGCAGCAGTCATGCGGTCCATCGTACGGGGGTCTCCAGGAGGCCGGGCGTCGCCCGTTCGGCACAGACTGGGGCGAACGTACGAACCGAGCGCCCCCGGAGGAATGATGGCGTCCGTGACGGACCCCGGTACGGCGCCGAAGGCGGCCCTCCGGCGGAGCCTCGGATTCCGCGACCTGGTCGTGTACGGGCTCCTCTTCATCGCCCCCATGGCCCCGGTCGGGGTCTTCGGCACCCTCGACGCGAAATCGCACGGCGCCGTCGCGCTCGTCTACCTCTGCGCGACGGTCGCGATGGCGTTCACGGCCTTCTCGTACGCACAGATGGTCCAGGTGGCCCCGCAGGCCGGCTCCGTCTTCACGTACGCCCGCAAGGGGCTCGGCGAGGGCGCGGGGCTGATCGCCGGCTGGATGGCGATGCTCGACTACCTGCTGATCCCGGCGGTCGCGTACCTCTTCTCCGGGATCGCGATGAACGCGCTGGTCCCGGAGGTCTCGCGGTGGGTGTGGACGGCGCTGGCGGTGCTGGTGACCACCGGGCTGAACCTGTGGGGCGTACGGGCGGCCGCGCGCGTGGGCTTCGCGGTGCTGGCGATGGAGATCGCGGTGCTGCTGGTGTTCGTGGTGGCCGCGGTGACGGTGCTGGTCCGGGACGGGGCGCAGCGCGGCTGGCTGTCGCCGCTGACCGGGGACGGGTCACCGGGCTTCTCCCTGGCGGCCGTGCTGGGCGCGGTGTCGGTGGCGGTCCTCTCGTACCTCGGCTTCGACGCGATCGCCTCGTTCGCGGAGGAGGTGACGGGGGGCTCGGAGCGGGTGGCGCGGGCGGTGCTGTTCTGCCTGGCGCTGGCCGGGGTGCTGTTCTTCGTACAGAGCTACCTGGCGGCGCTGCTGATGCCGGTGTCCTCGGCGCAGCTGGCGGCCGATCCGGCTCAGCAGGGACCGGCCTTCTACACCGCCGTGGAGTCCTCGGTCGGGAACTGGCTGCACGATCTGGTAGCGGTCAGCAAGGCGATCGGGGCGGCCTTCGCGGCGCTGGCGGGGCAGGCGGCGGCGGGCCGGCTGGTGTTCGCGATGGCCCGCGAGCGGCGGCTGCCGGGGGCTCTGGCGCGCACCTCGCACGGGACCCCGCGGGCGGCGCTGCTCGTGGCGGCGACGATCACGCTGGTCGCGGC
Organism: Streptomyces sp. NPDC059355; assembly: GCF_042752335.1. Lineage (NCBI taxonomy): Bacteria > Bacillati > Actinomycetota > Actinomycetes > Kitasatosporales > Streptomycetaceae > Streptomyces > Streptomyces sp. NPDC059355. The sequence goes on from NZ_JBHYXN010000009.1 coordinate 208,112, forward strand.
GGTCTGGGCGGCGCGCCGCGATGACGGGCTCGACCAGCTGGTCTCCGTGGTGGACGTGGGCGCGCTGGTGGCGTTCACGCTGCTGCACGCTTCGGTGGTGGGCTGGTTCGTGGTGCAGCGCGGGGCGGGCGCGCCGAACTGGTGGAAGCACCTGGTGATGCCGGTGCTGGGGGCGGCGGTGACGATCGCGGTGATCGTCGGGGCGGCCTGGACGGCGCAGCTGGTGGGTGCGGTCTGGCTGGCGGCGGGGCTGGCGGTCCTGGCCGTTCAGGGGACCCGGCGGGACGGGGCCGGGGGCGGGTCCGAGCGCTGAGGCGGCGCCCGTCGCCGCGGGCCGGGGCGCGTCCGCAGGCCGAGTCGGCGGATGTCGCCGCGGGCCGGGAGCGCGCCCGAGCGCCGGGGCGGCGCCCGTCGCCGCGGGCCCGACCGGATCCCGACACCGCCGACGGCCCCTGAGACGGTGTCAGTGTGGCTGTCGGCGCGGGCGGATAGCCTGCGTACATGGGTCTGAATACGTCGGCTGACGCGCCGCTGCCGGTCGGTCAGGTGTCCCGGCTCATCGGGGGCTGGATCGACCGGCTGGGCCAGGTGTGGGTGGAAGGGCAGATCACGCAGCTCTCGCGGCGGCCGGGGGCGGGGGTGGTCTTCCTGACGCTGCGCGACCCCTCGCACGACATCTCGCTCAGCGTCACCTGCTACCGCCAGGTCTTCGACGAGGTCGCGGACGCGGTGACGGAGGGCGCGCGGGTCGTCGTCCTGGCCAAGCCGGAGTGGTACGCCCCGCGCGGGCAGCTGTCGCTGCGGGCGACCGAGATACGGCCCGTCGGCATCGGCGAGTTGCTCGCCCGGCTGGAGAAGCTCAAGCGCTCGCTGGCCTCCGAGGGGCTGTTCGCCCTGGACCGCAAGAAGCCGCTGCCCTTCCTGCCGCAGCTGATCGGGCTGGTGGTCGGGCGGGCCTCGGCGGCCGAGCGCGACGTGCTGGAGAACGCCCGGCGGCGCTGGCCCGCGGTCCGCTTCGAGGTGCGGAACGTGGCGGTCCAGGGGGTGAACGCGGTGCCCCAGGTGATCCGGGCGGTCAAGGAGCTCGACGCCCTGGACGAGGTCGACGTGATCATCGTGGCCCGTGGCGGCGGCAGCGTGGAGGACCTGCTGCCGTTCTCAGACGAGGAGGTCGTGCGGACGGTCGCGGCGGCCCGTACGCCCGTGGTCTCGGCGATCGGGCACGAGCCGGACTCCCCGCTGCTGGACCTCGTCGCGGACGTGCGGGCCTCCACGCCCACGGACGCGGCGAAGAAGGTGGTCCCGGACGTGGGCGAGGAGCTGGAGCGGGTACGCCAGCTGCAGGGCCGGGGGCTGCGGGCGGTGCGCGGGCTGCTCGACCGGGAGGAGCGGGGGCTCGCGCACGCGCTGGCCCGGCCGGTTTTCGTCCATCCCCAGCGGATGGTGGAGACCCGCGAGGCCGAGCTGGAGGCCCTGCTGGGGCGTACCCGGCGGACGCTGGGGCACCTGCTGGACCGGGCCGATTCGGAGCTGGCGCACACGCTGGCCCGGGTGGTGGCGCTGTCCCCGGCGGCGACGCTGGAGCGCGGGTACGCCGTACTGCAGCGGGCGGACGGGCACGTGGTGCGGTCGCCGGAGCAGGTCTCGGGGGACGAGGTGCTGCGGGCGCGGGTGGCGGAAGGCGAGTTCTCCGTACGGGTCGCGGGGCCGGACGCAGGGTGAACCGGTCGGCCTCCTCGGCCCCGGAGCCCGGAACATATTCGATGTACTGCACACATAAGGTGGAACGGGAATGACTGAAACCGATACCTCGTTGGGGTACGAGCAGGCCCGGGACGAGCTCGTCGAGGTCGTCCGCAAGCTGGAGGCCGGCGGGACGTCGCTCGAGGACTCCCTCGCGCTCTGGGAGCGCGGCGAAGAGCTCGCGCGGGTCTGCCGGCACTGGCTGGAGGGCGCCCGCGCCCGGCTCGACTCGGCGCTGGCGGCCCGCGAGGCGGGGGCCGGCGAGGCCGGCGGTGCCCGTGAGGGCGGCGGGGGTGACGAGCGGGACGCCTGATCGGGCGGCTCAAACGTGACGTGAGTCATCTTCGAGCGGATTTAGTTGAAAGTTCTACAACTTCCCGCTTAGAGTCGAGGCATCGCTTCACCCCCGCATGTATGGAAGAAGGCTTTCCGATGTCTCTCGTTCTCGACGCCGCCGCCCAGGACCTGCTGTTCCGCGAGGCCCGCACCGCCAACTCGTTCTCCGACGAGCCGGTGACCGAGGAGCAGGTCCAGGCGATCTACGACCTGGTGAAGTTCGGCCCCACCGCCTTCAACGGCACGCCGCTGCGCATCACCCTGGTCCGCTCCCCCGAGGCCCGCGAGCGCCTCGTGAAGCACATGGCCGAGGGCAACCAGGCCAAGACCGCCGCCGCGCCGCTCGTCGCGATCCTCTCCGCGGACAACGAGTTCCACGAGGAGCTGCCGCGCCTGCTGCCGCACTTCCCGCCGGCCAAGGACATGTTCTTCTCCGAGCGCCCGGTGCGTGAGCAGTCCGCGCTGGTGAACGGCGCCCTGCAGGCCGCGTACTTCATCGTGGGCGTCCGCGCCGCCGGCCTGGCCGCGGGCCCGATGACCGGCGCCGACCTGGCCGGCATCCAGAAGGAGTTCCTGGACGCCGACCACACCCCGATCATGGTCGTCAACATCGGCAAGCCGGGCGACGACGCCTGGTTCGACCGCTCCCCGCGCCTGGGCTTCGACGAGGTCATCACCACCGTCTGAGTGCGGACAGGTACGCAGAAGGCCGCTCCCCGGGGTTCCGGGGAGCGGCCTTCTCGCATGCGACCGACTCAGATCACTGCTGGGCGCCCTGCTTGGGCTCCTGCTTGAACTCCAGCGCCGCCGCCATCGCGCCCAGGTCCTCGAAGGAGGCGGTGCCGGTCACGACCGTGGCGTACCCCTGCTCCTGCCGGACGAGGGCGTCGTACTTCTCGCCCTCCCAGCGCTCCCAGACCAGGTCGCCGACCTGCTGCGTCTGCCCGGTGGCCTTCGCCTGCCGGGTGACGCCTGCCAGGTGCTTGGCCGAGGCGTCGCTGGACTGCTCGATCGCGACGTACTGCCCCTTCGGGTCCAGGAAACCCAGGTGCCAGGCGTTCGCGGCCCTGCGGTCGTACGTCACCGAGGTCGCGCGCCACTCGGCGGGGAGCCCCACCGGCACAGCCACCGGGTACGGCGCGGCGCGCCGTGCGGTGATCGTCTCCACCCGGTAGTCGACCACGTGTGTCGGATCGGCCTTCTCGTCATGTGGGACGAAGATGTAGATCACCGCGACGACGATGCCGATCACCGCCAGCGACCGGACCATGTCCCAGACCGTCTGCTTGCCCTTCATACCTGCCACGCCACCATCGTCCCCCATGACCGGGAGTGATCTCCGCCGGGGTGGGCGCGGCGGGCCCCCGGGTCTCCGGGGATGTCCGCAAGACGTCCGCTCACGCCAACCGCGTGACCGATATACCGCTCATACGTGACCCGGTCTGCTCAATTTGTCGACGTACCGATAGAGTTCCAGCACCCTCACTTCCCGGCCGTCGCCGTACAGAAAGGTGCGCTCCGATGACCGAGCACAACCTGCCGCCCCAGCTCGAAGTCTCTCCGGAGGCCCCCGACCGCAACCTCGCCCTGGAGCTCGTCCGGGTGACCGAGGCCGCTGCCATGGCCGCGGGCCGGTGGGTCGGGCGCGGCGACAAGCTCGGCGCCGACGGCGCCGCGGTCAACGCGATGCGGACCCTGATCTCCACCGTCTCGATGAACGGCGTCGTCGTCATCGGCGAGGGCGAGAAGGACGAAGCACCGATGCTGTTCAACGGCGAGCGGGTCGGCGACGGCACCGGCGCCGAGGTCGACATCGCGGTCGACCCGATCGACGGCACCACCCTGAACGCCAAGGGCATGCCGAACGCCATCGCCGTCCTGGCCGCCGCCGACCGCGGCACCATGTTCGACCCGTCCGCGGTCTTCTACATGGAGAAGCTGGTCACCGGACCCGAGGCCGCCGACTTCGTCGACATCAACGCCCCGGTCTCCGTCAACATCCGCCGCGTCGCCAAGGCCAAGAACATGGCCGTCGAAGACGTCACCGTGATCATCCTGGACCGCCCGCGCCACGAGGGCATCGTCAAGGAGATCCGCGAGACGGGTGCCCGCATCAAGTTCATCTCCGACGGCGACGTCGCCGGCTCGGTCATGGCGGTGCGCGAGGGCACCGGCGTGGACCTGCTGCTCGGCATCGGCGGCACCCCCGAGGGCATCATCTCGGCCTGCGCCATCAAGTGCCTCGGCGGCACCATCCAGGGCAAGCTGTGGCCCAAGGACGAGGCCGAGCGCCAGAAGGCCATCGACGCCGGCCACGACCTGGACCGCGTCCTGCACACGAACGACCTGGTCTCCGGCGACAACGTCTTCTTCGTCGCCACCGGCATCACGGACGGCGAGCTGCTGCGCGGCGTCCACTACCGCTCGGAGACCGCGACCACGTCCTCGCTGGTCATGCGCTCGAAGTCGGGCACGATCCGGCAGATCGACTCGACGCACCGCCTGTCGAAGCTGCGCGCGTACAGCGCGATCGACTTCGACCGCGCCCAGTAGGAGCCGCGAACAGGGCTGCGGGCAGCCGGTACGGCGAGAGGGGCGCAACCGCGTGCGGCGGTTGCGCCCCTCTCGCCTGCGTACGTGCGGGACTCAGCCCGCGGCGGCTATCGGCCCGGCTCCCGGCGCTTGGCGCAGCTCCGCCGCGCGGCGCCTGCGGCGGGCCAGCACCACGCGCCGCTCGGCGGCGGTGAGCCCGCCCCACACCCCGTACGGCTCGGGCTGGAGCAGGGCGTGCTCGCGGCAGGCGACCATCACCGGACAGCGCGCGCAGACCCGCTTCGCGGCCTCCTCACGGGAGAGCCGGGCCGCCGTCGGCTCCTTGGAGGGGGCGAAGAACAGCCCCGCCTCGTCCCGGCGGCACACCGCCTCCGCGTGCCATGGGCCGTCATCTTCCCTCGCCGGCACCCGCGGCTTCGGTACGGCGGCCGGACGGGCTTGAAGGCTCGGTACGGCGGCTACCTGCAGGGACTGATGCGGCGGATGCGGCACGGCCTACTCCTGACGACGTATACGCAAGCGAGAGACGATGCACCTGTCCCTACCCGCTGTGCGCGCCCCTATGCACTGCGTGGAGCAAGGGCGCCGCCCCGTCGAACTTCGACCGAAACGCGACGCCGGTGTACGTCGTCGCGCGCCCGCGCACGCCCGCGCGCGGGCTCACTCCTGACGGGCGCCCCGCAGCGCGTCCGGCGGCGTCCAGTCGGGCCGGCGGCCGAGGTACGCGAGCAGCGCGGCCACCGGGTCGGCGGCGGCGTCGGGCGCCGGCAGCAGCGCCGGGCCGTACGCGAACCCGCGCAGGGGCTCGGCGAGGGTCTCCGCCGTCGGGCGCAGGGCCGCGGCGAGGGCCGGGGTCAGCGGGGAGGGCAGGCCGGTGGCGACGGCGATGTCCCAGGCGTGGACGGCGGCGTCGAGGGCGGCCGCGCCGACCGCGGTCTCGGCGGGGACGGTGAACGGGGGCAGCGGTACGGCGACCTCCGCCGTACCCGGCGCGACCCCGGCGAAGGCCTCCGCCGCGGCGTCGAGGGCCGGGGCCAGCAGCTGCGCGGGGGCGGCGGCCAGGATGCCGGAGGGCGCGAAGGGGTCTTCGGCCGGGCCCGGGCCGCCGGTGAGGCGGGCGGCGTAGCCGAGCTGGTCGCCGGCCGCGTGCTGCAGCACTTGGCTGACATTCCACCGTTCGCAGGGCGTCGGACGGTCCCAGCCGTCGGCGGGCACTCCGTCGACGACGGAGCGCAGCGCCGCGTGCGCGGCATCGAGCAAGTCCCACTTGGATGCGGTCATGGGGCCGATCCTAGGGCGGACTCCGGCCAAGTCGGCTGAAATCCCGGCCAGTTGACACGGATGCGGCCGGGGCCGGATCGGGGTCGGGAAGGGGGCCGGGACCTGGATCGGGGCCGGGGCCGGGCCGGGGCCGGGGCCGGGGCCGGGCTACCCCTGGAGGCGCTTGCGCAGCTTGAGGGCCAGGTCCACGAGGCGGGCGCCGAGCTTGGGGCGGGCCTCGATGTTGCCCAGCAGGGCGAAGCCGCGGACGATCACGACCGGCGCGCTCGGGTCGGTGGTCTCGGCGCGGCCCTCCCCGTGCACCTCGAAGTTCCCGAGGACCCCGCTGCCGTAGCCGCGCAGGGTCACGTTCTCCGGGACCGTGATCTCGACGTTCCCCAGCACGCTCGTCACGTCGATCTCGGTGACCTGCTGCTCGAAGACGGCCTCGGTGAGGTCGATGGTGACGTCGCCGAGGACCGCCACCACGCGGGTGTGGGCGCCGGGGCGCCAGCGGCCCTTGCGGGTGGAGCTGCTGCACACGGCGACCACGGTCTCCGAGACCGCCGCCCGGCCGTCGGCGGCCGGGACCGGGGCCGGGGCCGCGTACTGTCCGTACGCGGGCGCCGCCGCGGGGCCGCCGGGTGCCGGGAGGTCCCGTACGAGCACCTCCAGCTCCCCGACCGTCTTCACCGCGTACAGCGAATCCAGCCGCTCGGAGTGCTCGTCGGTGGTCAGCCGGCCCTCGGCGAGGGCGTCGGCCAGGATGTGCGCGATCCGGTCGCGGTCGGCGTCGGAGGCCCGCAGGTCGGCGGGCGCGGCAGGCTTCTTTTCCAGGTCCACGCCGGCCAGCATAGCGATACGCGATAGATCGCGATAGTCGGCGGCAGTTGACAGTGAGCCTTACCTCACAGACGCACCCCGGGGCGGAGGTCCTACGCTGGATAGCCGCGCTGCCAAATGGTCGCCAGCGCCGTCTGCCGAGTGAGGAATGACTGCCGTCATGCCAGAGTTTGCGTACACCGACCTGCTGCCCCTGGGCGAGGACACCACCCCCTACCGGTTGGTGACCTCGGAGGGCGTCTCGACGTTCGAGGCCGACGGCCGTACGTTCCTCAAGGTCGAGCCCGAGGCGCTGCGCACGCTCGCCGAAGAGGCCATCCACGACATCCAGCACTTCCTGCGCCCCGCGCACCTCGCGCAGCTGCGCCGGATCATCGACGACCCCGAGGCCTCGTCGAACGACAAGTTCGTCGCGCTCGACCTCCTGAAGAACGCGAACATCGCGGCGGCCGGCGTCCTGCCGATGTGCCAGGACACGGGCACGGCGATCGTGATGGGCAAGCGCGGCCAGAACGTGCTGACGGAGGGCGGGGACGAGGCGGCTCTGTCGCACGGCATCTTCGACGCGTACACGCGCCTCAACCTGCGCTACTCGCAGATGGCCCCGCTCACCATGTGGGAGGAGAAGAACACCGGCTCGAACCTGCCCGCGCAGATCGAGCTGTACGCGACGGACGGCGGCGCGTACAAGTTCCTCTTCATGGCCAAGGGCGGCGGCTCGGCCAACAAGTCCTTCCTCTACCAGGAGACGAAGGCGGTCCTCAACGAGGCCTCCATGATGAAGTTCCTGGAGGAGAAGATCCGTTCGCTGGGCACCGCGGCCTGCCCGCCGTACCACCTCGCGATCGTGGTCGGCGGCACGTCGGCCGAGCACGCGCTCAAGACGGCGAAGTACGCCTCGGCCCACTACCTGGACGAGCTGCCCACCGAGGGCTCCCCGCTGGGCCACGGCTTCCGGGACCTCGACCTGGAGCAGCAGGTCTTCGAACTGACGCAGAAGATCGGCATCGGCGCGCAGTTCGGCGGCAAGTACTTCTGCCACGACGTGCGCGTCGTCCGCCTGCCGCGCCACGGCGCGTCGCTGCCGGTGGCCATCGCGGTCTCGTGCTCGGCGGACCGCCAGGCGACCGCGAAGATCACCGCGGAGGGCGTCTTCCTGGAGCAGCTGGAGCGCGACCCGGCCCGCTTCCTCCCGGAGACGACGGACGAGCACCTGGACGAGTCGGCGGACGTGGTGAAGATCGACCTGAACCAGCCGATGGAGGACATCCTCGCCACGCTCACCCGGCACCCGGTGAAGACCCGCCTCTCCCTGACGGGCCCGCTGGTGGTGGCGCGCGACATCGCGCACGCCAAGATCAAGGAGCTGCTGGACTCGGGCACCGAGATGCCGCAGTACCTGAAGGACCACCCGGTCTACTACGCCGGCCCGGCGAAGACCCCCGAGGGCTACGCCTCGGGCTCCTTCGGCCCGACCACGGCCGGCCGCATGGACTCGTACGTCGAGCAGTTCCAGGCGGCGGGCGGCTCGAAGGTCATGCTGGCCAAGGGCAACCGCTCGCAGCAGGTGACGGACGCGTGCGCCGCGCACGGCGGCTTCTACCTCGGCTCGATCGGCGGCCCGGCGGCGCGCCTGGCGCAGGACTGCATCAAGAAGGTCGAGGTCCTGGAGTACGAGGAGCTCGGCATGGAGGCGGTCTGGAAGATCGAGGTCGAGGACTTCCCGGCGTTCATCGTCGTGGACGACAAGGGCAACGACTTCTTCCAGAACCCGGCCCCGGCCCCCACCTTCACCCACATCCCCCTCCGCGGCCCGGGCCTCGCGTAACCGCACCCGCCCCCGGTAAAGAGCCCCTGGCCCCGCCAGGGGCTCTTGCCGTCGCGGCCACGCCACCCCGTTGGGCGGTTTCCAGTAACGGAAACCCGAACCCCTTGTTCCTCGGGTTGGGGCCCGGGAGCATCGGAGACGACATCCCATGACGAGGGGCGGCTTGTGAAGCTGACGCGACTGGTAGGCGAGTGCGACGAAGGCGAGTGCCCGACCGTCTATGTAACGGACCGCGGCACGCTGGCCATCCAGGGAACCACGGTGGCTGATCACGGGCTGGAGATCCCCGGTCACGAAACCCTGGTGGAAGTTCCGATCGAGCTCATCCGGAAGGCTGTTCGTGACAACCTCATCTAGGTCGCTGGGCGATTGGTTCAAGGACTTCGACGTTGCAGCCTTCCGGCTGGAGACACTGGACGATTACAGCAAGTCGGGTGGCGTTGACGCCTACCGTGCGTTCCTTGCCGGCGAGCCGCAGCCCGAGAACTACAACACCGTGGGATGGATGACGACGGTCGGCGAGGCGGTCCGGTCGGGAAGGCGTATCTATCGCGTCCACGTCCTCGCCCGTCCGCTGACGGACTACCTTCGCTACGAGCTCTCCTGGGGGTACCGTCGAAACATGACGGCGGGGGAAGAGTTCTTCATCCTGGATACGACCAACCAGGAGAACCCGATCCCGGAAGCCCCGGACTTCTGGCTCTTCGATGAGCACACCGTCGGAGCCATGCACTACGACGGAGACGGTAAATACCTGGGCGTCGAGTTCCTGGGAGAAGACGAACTGTCCAGGTTCTTGGGATACAGGGACGCTGCAATGGCTCAGGCCGTGCCGTTCGCTGAGTGGTGGACGACGTACGGCGGGTGAAGAGATCTCATCTCGGGTCGGCGCTGCGGGATCTGCGGGAGTCTTCCGGGCTGGAAGCGAAAGTGGTCGCCCGTGGCGCTGCCATGTCCCGTTCCAAGCTCTCCAAGATTGAGAACGGAAACACGGCTCCAAGCGTCACGGACGTCGAGTGCATCCTGACGGCAATCGGAGTGTCGGGCGAGGTCAAGGCCGAGTACATGGCCGCCGCCAGAGAAGCGGCCACAGAGGTCACTGCGTGGCGGCTTGTCAGACGTCTGGGGCACAGCCGGAAGCAGCAGCAGGTGCAGGCCATCGAATCCCGAACAACCCTGCTGCGCCTCTTTCAGCCCTCGCTCGTCCCCGGGCTGCTCCAGACTCCGGAATACGTGCGGGCGGTTTTCGCGCGAAAAGACCTGACGGAAGTGCAGCTGGAACGCACGATCAGCGCGCGGCTGGCACGGCAAAGCATCCTGTATGCGGATGGGAAGACGTTCCGCTTCATCATCACGGAATCGGTCCTCCGGTGGCTGATCGTCCCGCCTCTGGTGATGGCGGGACAGCTCGACCGGTTGGTTTCCGTGTCACGGCTTCCCAACGTGGACATCCGGGTCGTTGCACTCTCCGCCCCGCAGGTGGACTTCCCCGCCCATTCGTTCTCCATCAAGGATGATCGAATGGTGACAGTTGAGATGGTTCACGCGGAGACCGTGGTGACGGATCCCCGGGACATTGCACTGTACGTAACCAAGTTCGAAGGATTCAGTGGGATCTCCGTTGAAGGTGACGCCATGCGAACCCTGATCGAGACCATCCGGGACGGGTTTTTGCGCGAACAGGAAACCGGCTAGAAGCCACGCCTTTCGGCCGGACACCATTGGCTGGCGATTGTCGGAGACAGTGGTGAAAGAGGTGCGCCGTGGCTGACAGGACGGACGAGTGGGAGTACATGACCTACGCGCCGCCGGGGAACGAGTGCTCCGCCTGTCGGCAGGAGGTCCAGTTGCTTGATCCCGTCCGTCGGCGGACCCTCCAGCAGGGGTCCGGGGCTGCGGTCGTGGTCTAATCGGCATGCGGTGGAATGCGGCGGTCAGGGGAAGGGCGCGTGATGGAGATGCAGGCCTGGAGGGAGGCCTGGGAGCGGGCCACCGTGGCCGCCGAGTCCCTGCGGGCGGCCTTCGCGGGGCTCGGGTTGCCGGAGTCGGCGTGGGGGCGTGTGCGGCCCTCCGTCACGCATGCGGGTCGGGCGTACGTGGACCTCGGGACGCTCCCCGCCGAAGCGGCGGAGCGGATCGCCGAAGCCCTCTCACCCGAGCGTGCCGCGCAGTAGTGCCGCCTCGACCGGGGTGGCCTCGAAGCCGTGGGTGCGGGCGTGGACGAGCTCCGGGAGCGAGAGGGCCATCAGCTCACGGAGGGGCTTGAGGGGAATGCCGTGCGGGCCGCCGACCTCCAGGCGTACCGTCCCCTCGCGGGCCACGACCTCCTCGCGGACGTCTTCCGCGGCCGGTCCCCAGCCTCCGTCGCACGCCTGCGTCTTGGACACCGGGCAGTAGTGCTGCCACTCCCAGCGCAGGCGGCCGTCGACGATGCGCTGCCAGGACTCGTCCCGGCAGGACGCGCACGGTGTGCAGTGGAACGTCATGAAGTGTTCGGGCATCGGTGCAGCATGCTGCACCGATGCGGTTGGCGCATCCGGATAACGTCTGGGGCATGAGTTCACTCGCCACCGCCCGCGACGTGCGGGTCATCGCCCATCGCGGGGCCTCGCACGAGCACCCCGAGCACACCCTCGCCGCCTATCGGCAGGCCATCGACGACGGGGCCGATGCGCTGGAGTGCGACGTACGGCTGAGTGCCGACGGGCGGCTCGTGTGCGTGCACGACCGGCGGGTGGAGCGGACCTCCGACGGACGCGGGACCGTCTCCGCCATGACGTACGAGGAGCTGGCCGGCCTCGACTTCGGCGGCTGGAAGGGCGCGGCGCACCGCGGGGCGCAGGTGCTGCTCTTCGAGGACCTGCTCAAGGAGGCGCTGGCCGCCGACCGGCCCGTCGGGCTGGCCGTCGAGACGAAGCACCCCACCCGCGCAGGCGGCCGGCTGGAGGCCGAGCTCGTACGGGTCCTCAAGGAGCACGGGCTCGCCGACGGCTCCGACGGCCGGGTCGAGGTGATGAGCTTCTCCCGCAACGCCCTGATCCGGCTGAACCGGCTGGCCCCCGGGCTGCCCGCCGTGTACCTGATCGAGCGGGCGGTGCGGCCGCCGAGGCCTCCCTTCGCGGGGCACGCCGGTCCCGGCATCGACCTGCTGCGCAAGGACCCGGGGCTGGTGGCGCGGCTCAAGGCCAAGGGGCTGCGCGTGCGCGTCTGGACGGTCGACGAGCCGGAGGACGTCGAGCTGTGCCTGCGGCTGGGTGTGGACACCTTGATCACCAACCGGCCGCGTGAGGTGCGGGAGTACCTGCGCAGCCGGTAGCGGGCAGCCGGTGAGCCCGGACGAGAACACCCGGCCGGCCGTGCCGGCCGGGTGTGGGGGGTTGCGCGAACGGGGGTTACGCGAAGCGCTGGGTCGCCGCGCCGTTGCAGGTCTGCAGGCGCAGTTGGTCGTGGGCGGCGGCCACGGTCAGGCACATGCCCGGGGCGGCCGCGGGCCGCAGGGTGGCGCCGTCGCGGACCCACTGCTGGTTCGCGCCGCCGTGGCAGTTCCAGATGATCAGGCCGGTGCCCGCGCCGTAGTTGGCGCCCGGGGCGTCCAGGCAGCGGTCGTGGGTGAGCTCGATGTGGACGGACTTCCTGGCGGAGTCGTACCACCAGCCCTGGTTGCGGCCGCCGTGGCAGTCCCAGCCGATGACCTTGGTCTCGTTGGCGCTGGAGCCGCCGTTGGAGTCGAGGCAGTTGCCGGTCGCCTCGTTCTTCAGCGGCGCGTAGAGGGAGTCCCAGGACCCGGCCTGCAGGACGGGCGTCCCGGTGCTCGCCGGGTCGGCGCAGGAGGCCTCGCGCAGGCCCGAGTCGTAGAGCTGGGTCAGGCAGGACGCGAACGCGCCGTGGCCCCGGTAGTTGGGGTGGAAGGACTGGCGGGCGGTGTTCTCGTCCCACGGGAAGTGGTCCCCGAGGTCCAGGTAGAGGCCGCGGGCCCAGGTGTCCTCCATGCACACCTCGTGGCCCTGGAAGAGCCGCGAGTTGTCCAGGTACGTGGCCCCCGAGGCCAGCGCCGCCGCGCGCATGCCCTTCTCGAAGGCGGGCACCGCGTAGTTGCGGCCCCAGGCGGCGTCGGAGTCGTAGCCGGCGCAGCCTCCGGGGAGCTTGCCCGGGAAGTTCGGGTTGTCGTAGAAGTCGGGGCCGATGGGGCTCGGGTAGCCCATCACGACGAGCTTGTAGTCGGAGTCCGCGTAACCCGCGTCGCGCATGACCGTCTTGAGATCGGCGACCGTCGCCTCGACCTTGGGCTTCAGGCCGTCCACGCGTGCCTGCCAGCCCGGCCCGTACTTGGGCTCGCAGGTGCCCTGGCTGAGCACCCAGCGGGTCACGCAGTCGGTCATGACCGGGCCGAACTGCAGGTCGTCGTTGGCGCCGGCGACGAGCAGCACCATCTTGATCTTCGTATTGCGCGCCTTGACGGCCAGGCTGTCGCTCTGCACCAGCTCGTCCGCGTACTGCTTGCTGCCACCGATCCGGATGTTGCCGGTGTAGCCGCCGGAGCACGCGACGTTGAAGGTCAGGTCGGCCGGGATGCCGGTGCGGTGGATCGCGGAGTCCGGCGAGCGGTGGCACTGGTTGTTCGGGGTGTTGGTCGCCGGGTCGTAGTTGCCCACGCCCTCGCCCGAAATCTCGCTGTCGCCGAGCGAGATCAGGCCTGTCTTGCGCTCGTTCAGCGGGCGGATCGCCGCGTCGCCGTAGATCTTGACGGCCTCCGCCGCGCGGATGGCCTCCAGTTCGGGCGAGAGCGGGGTGGCGGCCGCAGCGGGGCTGCTCGCGGCCTGGGCCATGGGGGTGATGGCGGTGACGCCCCCGAGGGCGGCCGCGATCGCCGCGGCGGCGGCAAAGGTAGATCTGAGCCCGGGTCTCGTACCCACACGTGTCATGAACGTCTCCCCTGTCGGTGTTACCCCCGGTATTTACTGGCCGGTAGGGGACTTGGGAACACTTCGAACAAGACAATTGCTCAACTTTTTGAGGAGGCAATCAAGATGACGAAAGATCAGCAGTCCCAGGGGCCTGCGAGCGAGTACCGCGTCGAGCACGACTCGATGGGCGAGGTACGGGTCCCCGCGCATGCCAAATGGCGGGCCCAGACCCAGCGCGCGGTGGAGAACTTCCCCCTCTCCGGCCAGCGTCTGGAGCGCGCCCACATCGAGGCGCTCGCCCTCGTCAAGGCCGCGGCCGCCGCGGTGAACGCGAAGCTGGGGGTCGTGGACGAGGACACCGCCGACGCGATCCGGTCCGCCGCCTCCGAGGTGGCCGAGGGCCGCTGGGACGAGCACTTCCCGGTCGACGTGTTCCAGACCGGGTCCGGCACCTCGTCCAACATGAACGCCAACGAGGTCATCGCGACCCTGGCCGGCGAGCGGCTCGGCCGCGAGGTCCACCCCAACGACCACGTCAACGCCTCGCAGAGCTCCAACGACGTGTTCCCGTCGTCCATCCACATCGCCGCGACCGCCGCCGTCACCCGTGAGCTGATCCCCGCCCTGGAGCACCTCGCCGCCGCCCTGGAGCGCAAGGCCGCCGAGTTCGCCGAGGTGGTCAAGGCGGGCCGCACCCACCTGATGGACGCCACCCCGGTGACCCTGGGCCAGGAGTTCGGCGGGTACGCCGCCCAGGTGCGCTACGGCGTCGAGCGGCTGCGCGCGGCCCTGCCCCGGCTCGCCGAACTGCCGCTGGGCGGGACCGCCGTGGGCACCGGGATCAACACCCCGCCCGGATTCTCCGCCGCCGTGATCGCCGAGGTGGCCGCCGCGACCGGGCTGCCGCTGACCGAGGCGCGCAACCACTTCGAGGCCCAGGGGGCGCGGGACGCGCTGGTGGAGACCTCGGGGATGCTCCGTACGATCGCCGTCTCCCTGACCAAGATCTCCAACGATCTGCGCTGGATGGCCTCGGGGCCGCGCACGGGATTGGCCGAAATCAATCTGCCCGATCTCCAGCCTGGCTCCTCGATCATGCCCGGGAAGGTCAATCCGGTGATCCCGGAGGCCGTACTGATGGTCGCCGCACAGGTGACCGGGAACGACACGACCGTCGCCGTGGCGGGCGCGGCCGGCAATTTCGAGCTCAATGTGATGCTCCCGGTGATGGCCAAGAACCTGCTGGAATCGATCCGGCTGCTCGGCAACGCGAGCCGCCTGCTGGCCGACCGCACGGTCGACGGGATCACCGCGAACGTGGCGCGGGCCAGGGAGTTCGCCGAGTCCTCCCCCTCCGTGGTGACCCCGCTGAACCGGTACATCGGCTACGAGGAGGCGGCCAAGGTCGCGAAGAAGGCCCTCGCCGAGCGGAAGACGATCAGGGAGGTCGTGCTGGAGTCCGGGTACGTCGACCGCGGCGACCTGACGCTGGAACAACTGGACGAGGCCCTCGACGTCCTGCGGATGACCCGGCCCTAAAAACGTTTCCGGACATGGGCCGGATTCGGTCGTTTCCCGTCCCCGCGCACCTCCGTGACCTGCACCGCAGCGGGCGCGGGGGCCCCCGCCCTAAGATCTGCGCATGACAGGTACCGGAGGCCGCGGGGGCGGCGACGCGCAGGGCACCCGCTGGCGGCCGGGTGAGCAGGTCCTCTGGCGCTACCGCGACCACGCCCCGGCCCTGAAGGGTGCGGTCCACATCTGCCGCCCGGTGACGGTGGTGCAGGACACCGCCGAACTGCTGGCCGTGTGGATGGCTCCCGGCACCGAGTGCGTCAAGCCGGTGCTGGCCGACGGCACCTCCGTACACGAGGAGCCGCTCGCCACCCGGTACACCGCGCCGCGCACCACCGTACGGTCGCGCTGGTTCGGGGCCGGCGTGCTGAAGCTGGCCCGGCCCGGGGACCCGTGGTCGGTGTGGCTGTTCTGGGACCACGGCTGGCGGTTCAAGAGCTGGTACGTGAACCTCGAGGAGCCGCGCACCCGGTGGTCCGGCGGGGTCGATTCCGTGGACCACTTCCTGGACATCTCCGTCTACCCCGACCGTACGTGGAAGTGGCGCGACGAGGACGAGTTCGCGCAGGCCCAGCGGGCCGGCCTGATGGACGCCGAACAGGCCCGCCAGGTGCAGGCCGCGGGGCGGGCGGCGGTGGACGTGATCAAGGCCTGGGGGGCGCCGTTCTCCGACGGCTGGCAGGACTGGCGGCCGGATCCCGCCTGGGGAGTTCCGGCCCTGCCCGAGGACTGGGACCGCACCCCGGCGCATATGACCTCATGAGACCCTTGATGCGCCCCCGGGGTTCAACCGTAAGATCTCCCTCCGCAGGTCGCGCGCGGGAGGCGCGCTGGGCCCTGAAGCCGTAAATGTCGTGCCGGACGCGGGACTTGACCGGAGGTCAAAGCAGAGCGAGAGGTAACGAGCGGGACGCGGAACCGCGGGGCGATGGTGTCCCCGCCGCTGAGCGGGTATACCGCGACTGACCGAGTTGAGTGCAGCGCACATCGAGCGCAAACGGACGGAATTCCACGCGTGACGGAGTACCCCACCTCGCAGGAGGGCCCGCCGCCTGCCGCGGCCGCCGCGACACCGGCCCCGGGCGGCCCCGGCATGCCCGCCACCCCCGGCGGCTGTTCGGACGAGCTGGGCCACGGCAAGGCCCCCGTCCCCGCGGCCGAGGCCGTACGCGGCTCGGCCGTGCCCGGCGACGACCCCGTCCGCTCGGACGTCCCGCGCCCGCGCGGCGAGGGCGTACCCGCCGCTCCCCAGGACGGCACGCCCCGCCCGGCGCGCGGCCGCGCACGGGGCACCGCGGCAT
>NZ_JBHYXN010000010.1:0-221151 GCF_042752335.1 Streptomyces sp. NPDC059355
GAATCGACGCGGAGCGTCGGTGACCGACGACAACGCGGCGAGCGTGCGTGCCAGGCCCCGCCGGCCAGACGGGACTTTGACGACACGACCTAGGGGCGGCGGGAGGACAGGACGCAGAACTCGTTGTCCTCGGGGTCGAACAGGACGATCCAGGTGACGTCCTCTCCTTGGCCGATGTCGGCGGGGCGGGCGCCGTGGGCGAGGAGGCGGGCGACCTCCGCCGACTGGTCGTCCGGGCGGAAGTCCAGGTGCAGGGGGCTCTTCGACCGCTTCGGCTCCGCCGCCCGTACGAAGAGCAGCCCGGGCATCCGGTCCGGTTCGGGGCGGATCTCGTACTCGTCCGGTGAGTCGTCGACGACCACCCACCCGAGCGCCTGCGCCCACCAACGGCCCAGCGCGGCAGGGTCCCTGGCCTCGACGATCGTCTGTTCCCACTCAAGCGGCATACGGGGATGCTACGGTCTGCGCGGCCGGATGCGGGCGGCGAGTACGGCGACGTCGTCCTCCGCGTGCCGGGCGTCCAAGGCCACCACCACCGCGTCCACCATCTCCTCGACCGTCTCCCCCGCCGGCAGCCGCAGCCCGGCCAGCCGGGCCAGCGAGACGTCGATGTCCTCGCCGCGCCGCTCCACCAGCCCGTCGGTGAACATCACCAGGGTCTCCTCGTCGGTGATCCGCCGGGTCACGCCCTCGTAGCCGCCCACCCCGGTGCCCAGCGGCGGACCCACCGGGACGTCGACCAGGATCGCCGTGCTGTCCGCCCCGAAGACCGCCGGCGGCAGGTGCCCGGCGCTGGCGAAGTCCGCGACCCCGCGCGTCGGGTCGACCCGTACGAGCAGGCAGGTGGCGGGCCGCCGGGCCGGGTCCTCGGCCACGAGCGCGTCCAGCTGACGCAGCACGCGGTGCGGGGCCAGATCCGTCGACGCCACGTCACGCAGCGTGGAACGGTAGGCGTTCATGTCGACGGCGGCGTCGAGCCCGTGGCCCATCACGTCCCCGACCACCAGCAGCGTGCGGCCGAAGTGCAGCCGGACCGTCTCGAACCAGTCCCCGCCCACCAGGGCCCGGGAGCCGACGGGCAGGTAGCGGCTCGCCATCTGCAGATTGGGGTGCGGCCTGCCCGGCTCCGACACCAGTGCCCGCTGCAGGTGCAGCGCCGTGTCCTCGGTGGCGGCCAGCTCCCGGGCGTGGCCCAGGTGTACCGCGGCCAGCCTGGCCGTGAAGTGGACCGTCGCCGCCTCGTGGTCGCTGAAGCCGCCGCCGGCCCGAACGGCCAGCACCGCGCCGTGGACCCGGTTCCGGGCCAGCAGCGGAACCGACACGAGGTGCACCCGGGTGCCACCGGAGACCACCACCCACTCGGACAGGGGGTGCCCGCCGTCGATGGCGCGTACGGACGGCGACTCGCCGGTCTGCGCGGTCAGCAGCCCGACGGCCCCGGCCACCGCGACCCGGCGCAGTCCGCCGTCCTCGGCCCGCAGGTCCACCGCGACGGCGTCGCACAGGTTGCGGAACAGGAATCCGGCCAGCTCCTGACAGGTGGCGTTCTCGTCGAGCCTCGTCCCGATCTGCTCGGCCGCGGCCTCCATCGCACGCAGCCGCGCGCGCAGCGCCTCGTACTCCCCCGGCGGCCCGGCGGGCCTCCCGTCATGCTCCGACAAGACACCTCCCCGGCCCCTGACAGCCGAAGAGGCCATTCCACCAGCACCACCCGCCGCCCGCACGCGCGCCGCGCGACCGCCTGACGGGCGACCTCCTGACGCGTGGCGCCCAGCGGGTTCAGCAGGCGGCCAACAGCGCCTCCAGAGCCCGGGCGGCGTCCGGGTGGCGCGCGACCAGGGCCGCGCCCGACGGGGCGGCCGGAGCCTGCCCGCTCCACGCGCCGTCGCAGCCCAGCAGGGCGGAGACGGCGTCACAGGTCCCGGGGTGGGCCGTGAGCAGCGCGGCGGCTCTGCCGCGACGCGACGGCAAGGCCGCCACCGGCGGCTGCTCCAGCCACGGCGGCACCCACGTGTCCAGCGCCGCCAGCCGGCCGGGGAAGATCCTCCCGGCCTCGCGGATCAGCAGCGGGACCGACTCGGCTCCGCCGGACCGCAGCGTCGTGATCAGGGCCGGCAGCCACGGCAGCAGCACCGGATCCGGCAGCCGCGCGAACGCGTTCGACACCGCCTCCACGACGAAGTCGGCCAGCTGCGGCACCGGCTCCAGCGCGTGCAGGAATCCGCTGAGGTAGCGCGGATAGGCGGGTACGACGAGGGGGTTGCCCAGCAGTTCGTCGCACCGTGCCCGCAGCTCCGTACGGGAGAGCCGCCCTAGGTGCACCTCGGCCGCCCACAGCAGCGCCACCTTCGCCGGCTCCTGCGGATGCGATTGCGCGAAGGCCAGCTCCAGCTGGGTCCGGTCGCATCCGAGCGACAGGGCCAGGCTCTCCATGCTGAACAGGAAGCCCAGCATCGCGCCGACCTGGCGGACGGTCGCGTCCTCGTCGGTGAACGCCGTCGGCAGCAGGGTGCAGTAGTGCGCGTAGCCGGTCTTGACGAACGACTCGATCCACGCGGGCAGCGCCGGTTCGCTCGTCCGGTAGTGGCCCAGCAGCCTCCGCACCCGCCGCAGCACCTCCGGCGCTCCGTCGACGCTGCGCTCGGTCGCCAGGACCTCCAGGGCCCGCGTGCCCAGTTCGTCGGCGAGGCGGCGGCTGCGCAGGTACAGCGTCGCGTCCTCCACGGCCTGGAGGACCGTCGCCGTCGTCGCCTGCGGTCCGTACGCGGTGCGCCGCAGGCGCTGCTCCAGGACCTGTTCGATGCTGACGCCCTCGTAACCGAGCTCGATCAGCGCCCTCTGCTGCGTGCCCAGCGCGAGGTCCCACGACTCCTGGATCGGCCGCTCACCGAGCCGCCGCTCGCCCATGATCGGCCGCGCCGTGCCCGGCGGCATCAGGTGGCGCAGCATCCACAGGACGTCGGAACACTTCTCCAGTTCGGGGCGCGATGCCATGTCCAGCAAGGCCCGCTGCACGCCGCGCTGCTGGAGTTTGAGACCGATCGGTGCGAGCCGGTCGTGTACGTCGCGGGCCAGCGGCGGCAGCGCGTCGTAGCCGACCTGGCCGATCCGGTCGCCGCCCATCATGATCTCGACGAGGCGGCGCACGTCGCGCCGGCCCGGCACCGAGTCCTTCTCGATGCAGGTGATCGCCGCGTCCTGGAAGTCGTACGGTGTGGGCTTGGCACGATCGCGCATGCCGGCCAGCAGGATCGACGTCTCGAAGACGGCGATGGCGTCGGCGGTGGAGGCGAGGTAGCCGCTCCGGCGCGCGGCGCGCACGATCTCCACGGACCAGCCGAGCAGTTCGGCCTCGTCGAGGCGGTCGAGTACGGGCGGACGCCGGAGGAACCCGGAGAGCATGTCGGCGGCAGGGTCGGAGGGTGAGTCCGGCGCAGCGGCAGCCGCCACTGCCTTCCGAGGCTTGGCCGTCTTCTTCGTGCCCGCCTGCCCCTCCAGCCGGAACGGCTGGATCCGCGTCCGCTTGAGGTTCTTCGCCCACTGCGTGGCCGCGATCGACACGGAACCGGCGGCCAGGCCGAACTGCGCCTCGATCGCCGCATGGCTGGACGGAATGAGCCCGTACTGCCAGGTACTCGCACTGGGCGGGCTGATCTCGAAGGTGTCGGCGCCGTGGACGCCGAACTCGGCGACACGGCTGGCCGCGTGGAACGCTCCGCAGACGTACAGGCACTCGGCGGGATCGGTGCCGGACGCGGCGAGGTGTTCACGCATCCTCGTCCACATGTGGCGCTCACGGTCCTCGTCCACGCGCACCCGCGCCGGGTCCCCGGGCGCCAGCCGCCGGAACAGGCTGCCGATCAGCAGCATGACCTGGCGGTACGTGTCGTGGTCGCTGTCGCCGAGGGGCAGTTCGACGTACTGGTGCCACCACTCCGACCAGTGGCGCACCCGGCCGTGGTGGAGCAGGTGCTCCTCCAGCTCGGCGAAGCGCGGGCGCAGGTCGCCGATCTCCACTCCGACCGCGTCACCGTGCAGCGCGGCTTCCTCCTCGGCCGGCGGCGCGTCCGGGTCGCCCGGCTCCCCGGGCGACTGCGCCCCGTCGTCCGCCTGCCACTGGAACACGTGGTCCGAGGAGCGGTCGACGAGGACCAGTTCGACGCCCGGCGTGTCCAGCGCGTACGCGATGGCCTGGTACTCGGCCGAGGCCTCCGTGATCGGTGCGACGACCGACAGCGGCGCCCATTCGGCCGGGAAGCCGTCGACCTCGCTCGCGAACGCCTGCACCGCCACCGGGAGCCGGCAGTTGCGCAGCTCGGTCAGGAGCGGAGCCATGTCCTCGCAGAGCTCCAGGTAGACCACCTTCGGCTGCTTCTCCCGCAGGCGCCGGGCCATCGCGACGGCCGAGGCCGGCGAGTGGTGGCAGACGGGGAAGACCTCCAGCGGTTCGCGTACGGCGCGGTCGACGTCGTCGACGATGCCGAGGAGGATCCCCTCCAGCGCGTCGGGTCCGTCGGCGAAGGCCGTGGCGGCTTCCTGGAGCTGTGTGCGCAGCGCGTCGAAGGTGGCGCCGTCCTGTGCGGGGCTCCCGTGTACGGGGCTCTCCTGTCCCGTGCTCATGACAGGGTGGCGATCGCGTCGCGGCCGCCCTCCAGGAACTCCGGCCAGGAGCCGCCCTCTTCCTTGCTGCGCGGCTCGACGACCCCGTGCAGGTACTTGTTCAGGATGGCCAGGTCCTCCGGCTCGCGCCGCGCCAGCGATCCGACCAGCGAGGAGGCCAGCGTGTGGGCGGTCAGGGTCCGCTCGCCGAAGAAATTGCTGTGCAGGATCGCGTCCTCGAGCACGCCGATCTGCTCGGCGGTCGACAGCGCCGATTCCAGCTTCTCGTCGTCGCTGCCGGCCGCGGCCGCCGAGGCCCGCAGATCGGTGAAGCTCTGGAGCAGTACGTCGAGCAGGGTCGGCGGCACGTCCAGCTCGATTCGGTGCCGGCGCAGCAGCTCCTCGGTGCGGAAGCGGACGATCTCCTCCTCGCTCTTCTTGTTCGTCACCACGGGGATGCGGACGAAGTTGAAGCGGCGCTTGAGTGCGGAGGACAGGTCGTTGACTCCGCGGTCGCGGCTGTTGGCCGTGGCGATGACGGAGAAGCCGGGCTTGGCGAAGACGATGTTCTCGCTGTCCAGCTCGGGGACGGAGATGTACTTCTCCGACAGGATCGAGATCAGCGCGTCCTGGACGTCGCTGGTGGAGCGGGTGAGCTCCTCGAAGCGGCCGATCGCGCCGGTCTCCATCGCGTTCATGATCGGCGAGGGGATCATCGACTCCCGCGACTGGCCCTTGGCGATCACCATGGACACGTTCCAGGAGTACTTGATGTGGTCCTCGGTGGTGCCGGCCGTGCCCTGCACCACCAGTGTGGAATTGCGGCAGATCGCGGCGGAGAGCAGCTCGGCCAGCCAGCTCTTGCCGGTGCCGGGGTCGCCGATCAGCAGGAGGCCGCGGTCGGAGGCAAGGGTGACGATGGAACGCTCGACGAAGCTGCGGTCGCCGTACCACTTCTGGGAGATCTCCCGGTCGAGGCCGTCGGAGCGCTCGGAGCCGAGGATGAACAGGCGGACCATCTTCGGGGAGAGGCGCCAGGAGAAGGGCTTGGGGCCGTCGTCGACGGACTCCAGCCAGGCCAGTTCCTCGGCGTACTTGATCTCGGCGGGGGCGCGCAACAGGTCGGACATGGCAGGGCCTTTCTCGGGATGTCGAAGGTCTTGGGGCTTTGTGAGGTCTTGAGGCCTCGAGGTCCTGGACGTCTAGGTGAGGAACGTCTTGAGTTCGTGCACGAGCTTGCGGATGTGGCCGGAGAGCACCGGCGTGCCGAGGTCCTTGAAGCGCTCCCGGAACCACGGATTGACGCTTCCGCGGCCGGAGCTGGTGACCGAACCCACCGGGATGAACTTGGCGCCCGAGCGGTGGATGGCGGCCATGCTCTCGAAGAGCGGCTCGGTCTGCCATTCGTAGAAGTCCGAGATCCACACCACGACGGTGTTGCGCGGCTCGGCGATCTTCGGCTGGGCCAGGGCCATCGCGACGGTGCCGTCGGTGCCGCCCCCGAGGTTGGTGCGCAGGAGGGTCTCGAACGGGTCGTGCACCCACGGGGTGAGGTCGAGCGCCTGGGTGTCGTACGCGATGAGGTGGACGTCCACCTTCGGCAGTCCGGCGAAGATCGACGCCAGGATGGTGCAGTTGACCATCGAGTCGACCATCGAACCCGACTGGTCGACGACCACGATCAGCCGCTGGGGGGTCGTCCTGCGCGCGGTGTGCCGGTAGTAGAGGCGGTCCACGTACAGCCGCTCCTCCTCCGGGCTCCAGTTGGTGAGGTTCTTCCAGATCGTCCGGTCGAGATCGAGGTTGCGGAACACCCGCTTGGGCGGGATCGAGCGGTCCAGGGCGCCGACCGTGGCCTTCTCCACCTGGGTGCGCAGCACCTCGGCGACCTCGTCGACGAAGCGGCGGATCAGTGCCTTGGCGTTGGCCAGGGCCACTCCGGACAGGTTGTCCTTGTCGCGCAGCAGCTGCTCGATCAGCGACATGCTCGGGGTCAGCCGAGCGGCGAGCCGGGGGTCGGCGAGCACCTCGCGCAGGCGCATCCGCTTGACCAGGTCGGCCTCGATGGCGCCGAGTTCCGGTCCGATTCCCCCGGCCCGGGCGCCGCGCAGCCCGCCGGGCTTGGAGCCGAGCGAGCGCTCCAGCCAGCCCGCGTCGGACTGCCAGCGCGACAGCTGCCCGGCGGTGACCGTGCCGGAGCCGGTGGAGAAGACATTGAGCAGCACCTTCGAGACGAGGGCGGCGCGCCGCACCTCGGCGGCCCGGTCGCGTCCGCCGTCACCGGTGCCCGCCGAAGCGGAGTCCGCGCCGGACTCGGGGTCAGGCTCGGGCTCGGGCTCGGGCTCGGGCTCGGGCGGCGCCATCAGGCCGTCGAACTCGGCGGCCAGCTCCGGGTGGCGCTGCACGATCGAGTCGACGGACGCCTGCGGGTCCAGCAGGGCGGCCGGCAGGCCGATGTCCTCGACCACGGCCAGGCTCGCCGACTCCAGGGTCGCCTGCTCCTCCGGGTCGAAGAGGCGGGAGAGGAGCCGCCAGTACAGGACCTGCCTGCGGTTGTCCTCGAGGGCGGGGAGCGCCTCGGCTCCCTGTTCGTGTCCGGTCATTTCCGCAGCAGCCTTCCGGCTCGTTCGCGCAGCACCGCCGCGGCGTCGGTGGCGGCCTTCTCGGCCTTCGCCCCGGCCTTGTCCGCCGTGCCGCCGGCCCATGCACCGGCGTGTACCGCGACCGCCTTCCTCCGTACGGTGGTCTCGACGGCGAGCGGCTGGACGGTGAAGGTCCCGGCGTCCCAGCGGAGCAGCCCGATGCACGCACTCGACGCGGCGACGGCTTCCGGGGTGAGCGGTCCGGCGGTGGGGATCCGGTCCGCGTCGACGGCGAAGTCGGCGCCCGCGACGGTCAATATCAGCGCGCCCCCGTCATCCGTACGGGTGGCATAGCCCTCCAGGAAGACGGGTGCGGCGATCCTCGCCGGGTGCCGGTCCAGCGGCGCGGTCGCCGAAGTACCCGCGGCGGGCAGTGCCACCCGCGCGGCGGCGAAGGCGTCGACCGCCTCGCCCGGGCGGGCGTGCGCGTCGCTCCAGATCAGGTCGCCCTCGGCCGTGACCGGCATGTCGGCAAGGTCCATCGAGCGGCCTTCGCCGACCGCCGCCAGGAGCGACATGTGCGGGCGGAGCAGCTGCCACAGGCCGGCCCCGACGACCGTGTCGGGCTTCGGTGCCGAGACGCCGGCCCGCACCAGCCGGGTCGCGGACCCGTCCGCGGGCTCGAACACCGCGTGGACCTGGGCCTGTACGGCGGTCGCGTGCTCGTGCAGGTCGACGCCGAGCGGCAGGAGGCGGCCGGTGGCCGTCCCGGTCGCGGCCGCGTCGGCGGCGCCGGGCAGCGTCAGCAGCAGCGCACGCGACCAGAGGTCGGCCCAGCGGCGTACGGGGATACGGTCCAGGGTGGCCCCCGGGCAGGAGGCGGCCAGTTCGGCCGCGAACCCGTCGAGGAGCGTCGCCAGGCGGCGCAACGCCGGGTCGGGAAGCATCGCGGAGACGACCGGCGCCGACGCGGAGACCAGGTCGTGGTCGATGCCCTGCCAGCCGGAGCGGGCGAGGTCGCAGAGCCAGGAACGCGCGGCGAGGAGCAGGTTGGGCGCCTGCGCCCCGCCGGAGGGCTGGACGCCGTCCGCCGCACTGCGGGGTCGGCCGGTCACCTCCTCGATGCGGGTCGTCAGCGCGTCGTGGACGGAACCGAGCAGGGCGGTACGGGCGGCGGCGAGGGCCACGAAGTGGTCCTCGCCCGCGGCTCCGGCCGCCGCCTTCCCTGTGGCTTCGGCGACCCTGGCGGCCAGCGGGCTCCCCGCGACGGCGTCGGCGAAGGCGGTCAGAGCGGCGGCCCGGTCGGACCGCGGCCGGAGCAGGCCGCAGACGAGGGCCTCGTCGAAGGCGTCGACGGCGGCCAGGGCTTCGTCGAGCCCTGCGACGGCTTCGGCGGGCGCTTCGGCGGGCGCCTCGGCGCGCTCCCCCGCGCTCGTCGCCTCCGCCCTGGTCGGCGGGAACCACTGCATCTCGGGCAACGGGGCGGTGGTCGGCGCGAGTTCCAGGTAGGCCAGATGGCGCAGGAACCGGCTGAACACGGGCGCGGCGGCCTTGGTGTCCCCCTGCGGAGGTCGGGCGGCGACCATGTCGGCGGCGATGCCGGGCGCGGTCGGCTCACCGTCGGCGGCCTCGACCCGCAGGTAGCGGGCGACGCGCGGGGCGCCGTACTGGAGCACCGCCTCGTTGATCAGGGCCCGGATGTGGTTGCAGAACGAGCCCCGCGCGCCGCCGCAGGGCCGGTTGTTGTTGGTGCTGCAGGCGAAGGCGTAGGTGCCGGCCGCGACCGACGAGACGTAGACCCGCTCTATGTCGGAGCCGCTGGACACCACGCCCTGCAGGCGCCCGTCGGCGAGCTCGACGAAGGGAACCTTGGCGAGTTTGCGCGGCCGTGCGGGTGGTACCACCCGGGCCGTGCTCGACCTCTCCCAATCTGACAACGCACCCATCTCCCATGCAGCAAGGCGAGTTCCGCGCCGTTCGGCGGGACACTGCTGAACATAGGTGCGAGCACTGACAACGCCCTGGTCGCGGGCTGCTTGGGCCGCTCCGGCCGCGGGCCGCCCTATCCGTCGGCGAGCTGTGCCACCCAGCCGTACGGAAGCTCCGCGCCGTCGAGCGTCACCGCCTCGACGGTGCGCGTCCGGGGGTCGATGTCGGCCTGTACTCCCTCGCCCGCGTACCGCGG
The DNA here is from genome assembly GCF_042752335.1 of Streptomyces sp. NPDC059355. Lineage (NCBI taxonomy): Bacteria > Bacillati > Actinomycetota > Actinomycetes > Kitasatosporales > Streptomycetaceae > Streptomyces > Streptomyces sp. NPDC059355. The sequence goes on from NZ_JBHYXN010000010.1 coordinate 9,367, forward strand.
ATAGCCGGAGGCCCCGAATTCACCGGTGGCCTCGACCAGGGCGGTGCGCAGCACCCCCCGCCGGGCGGAATCACCGGGCTCGGCGAGCGCCGGACGCAGGACGACGGTGTAGCTGGCGGGGTGGGACGCGGGGGAGGATTCCATGCGCCCCAGGCTAGCCACCGACCGGCCGCCGGGCCGGTATCCCGACCTCGTGGCCCGTCCGCGTCCCGCGGCCCCGCCCCCGCCGCCGGACCACGACCCGGAAAACATCCCCCTAGCGCCGGGGGTCCACCTGGCGCAGTTCGGCCAGGAGTTCGCTCTGACCCGCCAGGAGTTCGGTCAGGATGCGACGGGCCGCGCGCAGGAGCTCGGCCACGTCGCCCCCGGCGAGGGCGTAGGTGACGGTCCCGCCGTCGCGCGTGGATACGACGATGCCGGAGCGACGCAGGACCGCCAGTTGCTGGGACAGGTTGGACGGCTCGACGTCGATCTCGGCGAGCAGCTCGCGTACGGGTCTCGGACCGTTCTGCAGGAGCTCCAGGACACGGATCCTGACGGGGTGTCCGAGCATGCGGAAGAACTCGGCTTTCGCCTGGTACAGGGGTACCTGCATGCCCACGCACGCTCCCGCCTTCAGTTGGACCTTGCTTGCGGCTCCATCATTCCGCCCGATGGGCCCACGCATGCCCCTGGTTGACCAATTTCGGATGTGCCGGATTGAAGACTTCTTCAATTCATGGGCATGCGTGGGCCCGAGGGAGCGGACACTCCCTAGACCTCTAGTGCGGATTCGATGCGCTTCAGCTGGTGCCGGGCCATCGCCAGATTCGAATTCGCCTTGTTCAGTACGACGTACAGGAACAGTCCGTCGTTCCCGCGCCCCCTGAGCAGCCGGATCAGGTGGTATTGACTCCCCAGGGTGATCAGCAGGTCCTCGATCTCGTCTTTCAGGCCCAGCATTTCCATGGTGCGCACCTTGGACCGGATCACGTCCGTGTTTCCCGCCGCGGCGACCGCCAGGTCGAGATCCTTGCCGCCGCCGAGGGCGCCCAGCGCCATTCCACTGGTGTAGTCGACGAGCGCGACTCCCAGGGTGCCCTCGATCGAGGTCATGGTCTCCTTCAACGAGACTTCCACATTTGCCATTGGCGTCCGCTCCTCATCGCTCCGTTCGCGGCCGGCGCCCGCTTGCTTCCGCGGTACGCCTGACCTCTCGTGAGACCGACGCTACTGAGCGTGCGTGAGGACGGGAGGAGAATGGGAGATTTGACGGAAAACCTCCCATCCCTCGTCTAAGATCCGCCCGGCACGCGCGTGATCGCGCCGACGGGGGCTACCGCCTGCGGTCCACCACCACCAGCAGCTTCCCGCTGGTCGCCGTACGGGACAGATCGGCTCCGTCCACCACCTCGACCGCGAAGTCCAGCAGCTTTTCCGCCACCGCCGACCGCACCTCCGGGTACGCGGCCAGGAAGGCCTCCCGGGCCCGGTCCGGGTCCGGGGCGTGGGCGCTCTCCAGCCGTACGGTGAGGCCCTCTCGGGCCGCCCCGGCGGTCAGGACGGCCTGGAGCTCGCCGCCGTACCCCAGCCGCTCCCCCGCGATGGCCACGAAGCGGCGGTAGTTGAGGAAGTACGTCGCCACCCTCATCACCTCGCCCAGCCGGCCCAGCAGTTCGAAGCGCGGGGCGTGGCTGCCGCAGGGGCAGCGGCCGGGCAGCGCGCGCCCGAGGTCGCCGATCACGTACCGGTCGAGGTGCTGTCCGCGCCGGGCACGGGTGGTGAAGACGAGCCGGCCGGTCTCCCCCGGTGCCACGGGCCGGTCCTCGTCGACGTCGACGATCTCCAGCGTGTGCAGGTCGGCGTGGAGGTGGTGGACGCTGCCGCCGCTGTGCGTGCACTGGTAGCCGAGCGGGCCGAGGTCCGTGCTGCCGTAGGTGATGGAGTGGACGACCTCGATGCCGAACGTCTCGGTGAGCGTCCTGCGCTGCTCCTCGGTGAAGTGCTCGCCGCCGTAGTAGATCTTGCGCAGACCCCCGTACGAGCGCAGCAGGTCGGCTTCCTCGTGCAGGAGCTGCCAGAGGTACGAGGGCATGCCGAAGAGCGTGTCCACCTCGTACGCGGCGATCATCTCCGCGGTGGCCCGGTGGTCGGCGCCGGCCGCCATCGGCATCTGGACGCCGCCGAGCCGCTCCAGGATGGAGAAGAAGCTGATGAACCCGCCGTACATGCCGCCGCAGTAGAAGAGGTTGGCCGTACGGTCGCGGGCCGGGTCGTACCCGGCGGCGAGCAGGCCGCGGGCGGCGGCGTGCATCTGCGTGTCGTAGTCCTCGTACGTGAACAGCGACAGGGCGGGCGTACCGGTGCTTCCGCCGCTGCGGAAGTACAGCTCGGCGTCGCTCCGCTCGACCCCTCGGTTGAGGTCCTGTACGGCGGCCTTGTCCAGCAGCGGCCCCCTCGGCTGCGGGAAGGCCGCCGGGCGGGCGAGGTCGTCGAGGCAGGCGGTGGCGGCGAAGCGCGCGTCGGCCTGGACCGCGACGCGGCGGCTGTAGCGCTGGAGGGCGTAGACCCCGTCGTGCGGTTCGCCGGCGTAGCCCGCGGTCATGGCCCCGACGGGGGTGACACGGGTGGCGCCGGCGGCCAGCACCAGCGCGGAGAGCTCGGCGATGTCGGTGCGGCTGCCCGCGATGGCGGCCGTCTGGAGGTAGCGGCGCATGGGGCGCAGCGTGGCGATGAGGTCCTTGCGGGGCAGCGGCTTGACCCAGACGCTGCGGTGCAGCGGCGAGGCCGTGAGCGCCGGGCGGGTGTCGGCCATGACACGCCAGGTGCCGTCGGGGGCGGCCAGGACGCGGGTGAGGCCGAGGTGCTCCTCCAGACGGGCGAGGTGCTCGGTGGTGGTCAGTTCGGCGTACTCGGCCGGGTCGAGCTCGCGGTCCGCCGCGGCGGGCCCCGGCTGCGCGGCCAGGGCCGCGGCGAGGCGCTCGGCGAACGCGTGCAGGACCTCGGTGTTCCCGGCGTCGGTGTCGAGGTAGACGACCTGGGGGCTGGAACAGGCCTGCTGCTCGAAGAGGCAGACGTCCCCGGCCAGGGCGGTCGCCGTCGCCTCGTCCACCCAGGCGTCCTCGGTGACGTACGCGAAGGAGATCTTGTGTCCCCACTCCACCAGGCGGCAGCCGGCCGGGACATGGGCGGCGACACCCTCGACGGCGCTCTCGCCGCCCCATACCGCGACCGCGTCGGCGGGTGCGCACATCAGGCGCAGCCACTCCTGGCGGGAGGAGGGGAAGCGGAGCACGATGATTCGCTCGGCGAGGGCGCCGGTCGGGTCCTGCGCGGCGAGTTCGGCGAGGAGGTGCTGGGCGAGGAAGGTGTCGGCGCTGCTGGTCTTGAGGACGTTGACGTTCCCTGCGAGGAGTCCCTCGATGAGGCTGAGCGGGGCGACGGTGGCGGCGTTGCCGGGGGCTATGTGGGCGACCAGTCCGACGGGCGCCCAGGCCTCGTAGACCGTCTCCTTGGCGTCGGGGCGGTTCAGCCGCTGCGGGGCGGTGCCGCCCAGCTCGCGGCGGAGCTTGCGGGTGAGGGAAGCGCGGCCGAGGAACTCGGCCAGTTCGGCCAGGAGTTCCTCCTGCTCCGCGTCGCCGCCCTCGGGCAGGTGCGGGGCCAGCCGCTCACGCAGACGGTGGCCGGGGGTGCGCAGGGCGCGCGACAGCGCGTCGGCGGCGGCCAGGACCGTCTCGGTGTCCAGCGGTGCGGCGAGCGCGGACTCGACGGCCGCGGGCAGGCTGGCCAGCCGGCGGGCGGCCTCCTCGTCCCCGATGAAGGTGCCCTGCCAGTAGTGGTGGTTGAGGTTGATGGTGTCGGTCACGACATTCCCTTCATCAGTTCGGCGGCGGCCACGGCACAGCTGCGGTTGCGGCTGACCCCGGCGCGGCCGTGGATCGTGAACCACGGGGTGGTCAGCTCGCAGCCGCACTCCTCGCCCGGGTGGAGCGAGGCGAGGTCGCCCATGACGACGCTCTGCGCCGGTACGGAGGTGATGTACGGGGACACCAGGTGCAGGTAGCCGCGCTCGCCGTACGGCAGCGGTTCGAGGGTGCGGGTCGAGCGGATGAAGACGCGGGACCAGACGGGTGCGTGGAGGTTGTGGTGCGCGCACTCGATGTACGGGATGCAGTGCTCGACCGAGCCGAAGGTGTCCCGGATCCGCTCCGAGGGGACGCCCAGCTGCTCGGTGACGCGGGCGTACAGCTCGTGCTTGCCGATCTGCCGGTCGGTGTGGCCCTTCCAGCCGCCGCCGAGGATGATCAGCGAGCCTTCGGGCAGCTCCAGCGGCGGGAGGCCCATGGCCCGCATCCGCTCCAGCGTGAACCAGAGGAAGGCCGGGAAGCCGAGGATGCGGACCGGTACGTCTTCCCCGGCGAAGCGGCGCAGCGCGGCGACGCAGCCGAAGGGGTCGAACTCGTGCCCGTTGCCGGTGTTGCGCAGGGCGTACTCGACCTGGCGGGCCGGAGCGAAGTCGCACAGGTAGTTGTCGGTGAACGAGGTGCCCAGGTTGAGGTCGCGGGCGGGCTCGTAGCTGTAGAGCAGGTAGTTGACCGGTTGGTCGGGGGTGATCCAGCCGTTGTGGTCGAAGATGCGGGCGACCATGCGCTGGGCGGAGCGGATGGTCCACTCGTCGAAGAACATCTGCGACTTCTGTCCGGTGGTGCCGGAAGAGGTCAGGTGGAGGTGGACCTGGTCCTCGGGTACGGACAGGACCTCGTGGCGCTTGAAGAAGTTCGCGTGCACCAGGGGCGCCCGGTACGGGGTGTCCGGCCGCGCGCCGTCTTCGTAGAGGCTGCGGAAGAACGGGGAGCGGTCGCGGTGCCAGGCGTTGATCTCCGCCATGGCGGCGGTGAACAGCTCTTCCTCGGCGGGGCCGGACGTGTAGGGCCCGGTCAGGTCGCAGAGCTGCTGCACCCGTGCGAGGGCCGCGGCGTCGGGGACGTCGACGGGGGCGAGATGCGGTTTCGAGGGGGTCGTGGACGGGGTCACGGAAGGGGCCGTGGAAGGGGTCATGAAGCAACCTCACGTACGGGCAGATGTGTCGACGTCCAGGCCGACACATAGGAATCGAGGAAGGGCCGCAGAGGCGGGTCGACGACCAGCCCGCGGAAATCGATGTGCTCGGCGGTCCGGGACATCACCACGTAGTCGTGGAAGCCGTCCCCGTCCCGGCGCATGGCCGGATACAGGGCGCCGGCGATGAAGCCCTGGGCGGCGAAGGCGGAGAGCGCGGCGTGGTGTTCCAGCGGTACGAGCGCCTCCACGTAGCCCGCTCCGGCGCGGGTCAGGGTCCGGGTGACCGGCTCCAGCCAGCCGGCGGCGGCCGCCGGGTCGGGGTGGGCCGTGACCAGGGCGCAGTAGCCGCCGGTGCGGTTGAGGTAGGCGTACACCTCGAACCCGCCGTCGTCGGGGGTGAGCAGGATGTTGGGGGTGTGCAGCGGGTAGAACCAGCGGCCGGTGTCGGGGAAGTGCTCCTGGAAGCGGCGGCGGACGAAGGCCGGCGCCTCGATCATCTCCAGCCGGCGGGGGGCGGGCCCTGCGGGCACCGGCAGCGGCGGGGTCGGCCGGGCGTCCGCGTAGCTGATGCCGAGGCTTGCCTCGGCGGTGCGCAGCAGCGGCAGCAGGGAGGCGGGGACCTCGGTGACGGGGACCCGGCGGTCCAGCACCCCGGGCGAGTGACGCGCGTAGAGTGCGAGGCTCTCGCGGCTGCTGAGATCCACGGCGTTGGGCAGGATGCCGAGCGGGCGGAAGCCGTTGCGGGCCACGACGCGCTGAGGTCCGGCGCTGACCGTACGGACGGTGGCGTACACCGAGTCGAGCTTCCCGGCGTCAAGGGTGCCTGCGCACACGGCCTCGGTCAGCTGCCCGGCGAGCCCTGATCCGCGCTGGTCCGGGTGGACGGCGAGCCCTTCGAGGCGGCCGATCCGGCTGCCGGGTTCGCCGTGGACCGCGGCCGATCCGGCGAGGGCGCCGGTACGGGGGCAGCGCGCGACGAGCCAGAGCGTGTGCGGGTCCTGGATCAGCCGGGACATCTCGGCGGGGTCGGTGCCGAGGGCGGTCGGGTAGTGCGGGCCGTAGACGGCGTAGTAGAGCTGGCGGAGATCGGCGATGTCGGCCGGGGTGGCCTGCTCGATCGCGGCGGTCATCGCACGCCTCCTGCGGGGGTGGGCTCCGGGGCGGGAGCCGCGTCGGGTGCGCCCGCCGGACGGGCGTGGCCGGGCAGCAGGGCCAGGGCGAGGGCGGCGGGGACGAGCCCGGCGGCCTGGATCAGGCACAGCGTCCGGGCGGAGAGGTGGTCGCCGAGGAAGCCGAAGAGCAGCGAGGCGACCGGGAAGGTCGCGCCGAGGACGGCCTGCATGACGGCGAAGAACGCGGGCTTGTCGGCCGCCGGGACCAGCCGCTGGAACAGGGCCACGAAGCGGACCCCGATCACCCCGACGCACCAGCCGGTCAGCAGCAGTGACCCGGCGATGACCGGCCGCGCGGCGATGAGGCCGGGGACGGCGAGGGCGGCGGCCATCGCGCCGAGGCAGGCGGTGCCGACCACGGCGGGCCGGCCGGGCATCCGGGCTCCGGTGAAGGAGCCGATGAGCGTGCCCACGCCGAGCGAGGCCTCCAGGAGGGCCACGGTGCCGCCGCCGCCGTGCAGCACGGAGGCGGTGTACAGCGGCATGACGACGAAGACGGCCGTGGTGAAGAGGTTGGCCGCGGTGAAGCAGAGCAGGATGCCGCGGACGTACGGCATGGAGCCCAGCAGCCGGCGCAGGGTCCGGCGCGGCGCGCCCTGCTCACTGGCGGCTCCGGCCGCGCCGGAAGGGGCATCGCCGTCGGGCGGTGCGGTGGTGCGGAACCGTACGGTCGCGATGAGCAGGGCGGCCGTGGCGTAGGCGGCGGCGCAGCCCGTGGCGAGACCGGCCACCCCGGCGGCGTCCACGACGACGGCGCCGAGCAGGGCTCCGCCGAGGCTCGCCAGCGACTGGGTGGACAGTTCGAAGCCCGTCGCGGCCTCGATGTCCGCGTCGTCGACGAGCTCGGGCACGGAGGTGGTCAGGCAGGGGTCGAAGAAGGCCTGGCAGGTCGCCAGGGCGAGGGCGGCGCCGTAGGCCGCGGCGACGGGGAGGTCGCTCGCGCCGGCCCAGACGGCCAGCGCCGCGGCGGCCGCTCCCGCTCCCGCGGCGGCGGTGCGCAGCAGCGAGCGGTGGGCGAAGCGTGCGATGGCACGGGCGACGAGCGGGGCCAGGACGACGGCGGGCAGCGTGCTGACGGCCATGAACAGTCCGGCCGCGAAACCGCCGTCGCCGGACACGGCTTCGCTGATGAGCCACCAGGAGATGCCCACCTGGAACATCCGCACACCGGCCTGGGTGAGGACTTGGCCGAGCCATACGGTGCCGAAGGCGCGGTTGCGCAGGACGAGGGGCAGCCGGCGGGCGGGCACGGTCGGGGTCGTCATGCCGTCGGCCTCTCGTCGAGGACGCGGATGAGCTTGCCGGTGCGGGAGTTGACCACCAGGTCGCGGTGGCGGGCCCACTCGACGCGGAGCGGGTGCACGAATCCGGCGGCGACGCTGTCGGGGTAGAGCGGCCGGGCGGCGTTCAGCCCGGTGACGACCTCCTCGGCGAGGACCTCCAGGCCGGCCGGGTCCTGGCCGGGGGCGGTGGCCAGGCGCAGTACGAGACCGTCGCGGCCCTCTCCGCGGCGTACGACGAGCTGCGTGCCGATGACACGGCAGGCGGTGTCGGCCTCGGCGACGGCGTTCGTGACGTCCTGCCAGTACAGCGATACGGGGCCGACGCGTACGCCTTCCTCGGCGCGGCCGAGGATGCGGAAGGCTCCGCCTTCGGTGTCGGTCCACTCCGCGCGGTCGCCGGCGGGGTAGCGGATGACGGGCATGAGGCGGCGGTAGAGCTGCGTGACGACGACCCGTCCGGGGCGGCCCGGCTCGCGGACCGGTTCTCCGGTCGTCTCGTCGAGGATCTCGACGAGGGTGTGCGGGGCGAACGGGCGGTGCGTGCGGGTGTCTTCGCCCGCTCCGGCCACCGGCCTCCCGAGGAGACCGCCGTCGACGCTGGCATAGCCGAGCGAGCGGGGCGTGGCCCGGGGGAAGGCGGCCGCGAGGAGGCGGCGCTGGTCCTCGAAGAGGGCTTCGCCGCCGAAGAACAGGAACTCCACGCCGTCCAGTCGGCGGCCGGCGGAGATCAGGTGATCGGCGAGGCGGCACAGCGTGGTCGGCGTGCCGGCGAGGACGTCTGCGGCGAAGTCCTCGATCGTGGCGAGCGTCGAGTCGAGCGGCGCGCCGCCGCCTATGGGCAGGCGGACGTTGGCGACGGGGGCGTGAGCGAGCGAGTCCAGGATGAAGAGGAAGCTGGCGTAGAGCTCACCGGCGTAGAAGAGGTCGGCGACGCGGTGCCCGGGCCGCAGGCCCGCGTCGACCATGCCGGAACCGAAGGTGGTGACGAACTCCCGCCATTCCTCACGGGTGTAGCAGGAGAACCGCGGCGTGCCCGTGGTGCCGCCCGTCTTGAACACGACCGCTTCCCCGAGGGGGGCGGTCAGGACGCGGTTGTCGTTCAGGGTGTTGGCGGCCCAGAACGCGTCCTGGTCCACGACGGGCACGTCCGTGACCCGGCTCACGTGGGGTGGCAGGTCCGCGTAGAGCTCGGCATAGAAAGGGGAACGGTCGCGGGCGAAACGCACGAGGTCTGAAAACTGCTGGACGGGCATGCTGCCTTTACCTCGAAAGATGAAAGATGAAAGTTGGAATAGGCGGAAGACAGGCGGCGCGCGCGTCGGGGAGTGGTGGAACTCACACCACTCTCATCCGTTGATCAGTCAACAATGCGTACGTTGCGCACAGTTGACGAGCGTCGCGTCAACCTGATGTCTGTTCACATGATGAGACAAGAGGAACGCACCGCCAAATCGATCGATGGCGGAACCATGGACTTCCGGCCCCGGGGGCCGAAACCGCACAGCCGCCGCCCCGGGTCTCCATTCGCGGGGATTCGGCGCCATTGCGAAAGAGCCGATTCCGTGGAGAACCGACGGCCGCCCGCGCCGTTCCGGGCCGGGCCGCCGAACCGGAAACGGTGGCGGGGCTGGCAGGATTCTCCCGTGGGCGGTGTCCTTGCCGCCGTGACCTTTCCGCCGGCTACCGAACAGGACGACGACCTCGTGGGAACCCCACCCCTGCCTCCGGGCCAGCGCCTCGCCAAGGGCTGGCCCGTCTCCCACTACGGCCCGGTCCCGAAGTTCCGTCCCGAGCGGTGGTCCCTCCAGGTCTTCGGCGCCACCGCCACGGGCGACAAGTACGCCTGGTCGTTCGACGAGTTCTCGGCGCTGCCCTGCACCACCATCGAGACCGACCTGCACTGCGCCTCGGGTACGACCTCCACGGACCACGAGTTCTTCGGAGTCGCCGCCCGGACCATTCTGGAGCTCGCTCCCCCGGACCCGCAGGTCACGCACGTCATGGCCTGGGCGGAGTACGGGTACAGCGCCAACCTGCGCCTTGGCGACTTCGCCTCCGGGCGGACCGTTCTGGCCACCCACCACGACGGCGAGCCCCTCACCGTCGAGCACGGCTTCCCGCTGCGCCTGGTCGTGCCGCACCTCTACGGCTACAAGGGGCCGAAGTGGCTGCGCGCGATCGAGTACATGACGGCCGACCGGCGCGGCTTCTGGGAGGAGCGCGGGTACCACAACATCGCCGACCCCTGGACGGAGCAGCGCCACTCCTACCAGGAGGAGTAGGCGGCCCGGTCAGGCATTCCGCCCCGGCGCAGGGCCATGCGTGTCCCCGCCGCCCAGCGAATCGTTTGCCTGGGCATGACGACGACGCGCTCCACGCTCACCACCACGGCGCGACACCGGGCGGCCGCGGATGACGGCGGCCGCACCCTGTACGTCCCCACCCCACGGCAGCCGGCCCACGCGGCCGCGTCCGCCCCGCTGTTCGAGCAGCTCGCCCGGGAGTGGGCGGCGCGGGGGGCCACCGTGCCGGGGCGGCCGGATCCGGCCTGGCGGCGGCTGATCTCCTGGGAGCACTTCGAACGGGAGACCGCGGCCACCGTCCGCGACCTGCACCTGCGCGGCCCGGAGCCCGTGCCGGTCCCCGCCTCCCCGGCGAACCCGCCCCGGTGGCAGCGGGTTTGAGCCCCGAGCGGCGGGCGGGCGCTCACCGACCGGCGCGGATCCGCCCCGCGACCAGGCGGATGGCGCCGATCGTCAGGTCCGGGTCGTGCACCTGCACGTAGTGGTCGCTTCCGGTGGCCAGCAGGTGCGGGGTCTGCTCCCCCAGCTCCACCAGGGCCTGCTGGACCGCGGGCCAGGCGCGCTCCAGCGGTGCGAGGAGGTCCCTCGGGCTCCCGGCCGGCGCCGCGAAGGGCTCCGTCTTGCTGAGTACGGCCATCGGTACCCTCGGCAGCGGTCCGGCCGCCCGCACCGCGCCGACCGCGCCGTCGATGTCGGCCTTCTCGAATCCCGGGTCGGCGTCGAAGGGCGTACCGGGATCGTTGAGCAGTTTCACGTACGCGGGCCAGGCGGGCGCCGAAGTACGGCTGCATGTCCGTCCCGAACGCGTCGACGAAGACGAGGCCGGCCGTCTTCTGCGGATGCCGCTGGGCGTACAGCCGGGTGATCATCCCGCCGAAGGAGTGGCCGACGAGCAGGTACGGACCGGGCACCCGCCCCGCCGTCAGCACCCGGTCGAGGTCGGCGGCCATGGCGGCGAGGGAGCGCGTGCCGGTCTGCGGCGTACTGCGGGTGGTGAGCGCCGGCGGGTTCGCGTAGCGGACGGTCCCGGGCCGGTCGTACGTGCACACCCGGGCGAAGGCCGCGACGCCCGGGAACACCGCAGGCGATGGGGGGACGGGCGGGCGGGTGTCGGTGAGGTTCCAGGTGTCGGAGGAATCGTGCAGCCCCGACTCCAGGACGACCGTGGGGCTCCCGCTCCCCCTGCAGCTCAGCCAGAGCCTGCGGCCACCGCCCACGTCGACCTGGCGGGAGAAGTCCTGCGGGGCCCGGCTCTGCCCGGGGGCGGACGCCGCCGGGGCGCCGCGCGGGGACGAGGGGCCGCTGCACCCGGGCAGCGCGGCCAGTGCCGTCGCGACCAGGGCGGCGCCCAGGAGCGGAACCCTCTGTCGCATCGGCACTCTCCGCTCCCTTGCATTGCGTGTGCTCCGTGATCATCCGGTACGAGCGGCCCGGGCCGCGGGATCGCCGCACGGACCGGTCCCGGTCAGGCCTTCCTCGTACGGCCGGCGCCGAGTCCGGCGCCGAGGCCGACGCCCACCAGGACCGCCGCCGCGACCACGAGCGCCGCGTCGGCCAGCAGGACCGTGCGGACCCCGCCGAACAACGAGGTCTGCGTGGTGGCGAGGACGCCGAGCAGCGGGATCCCGATCGTCAGGCCGACCTGCTGCGTCGTGGTGACCAGGCCGGTCGCCAGCCCCTGCTCCGCGTCGAGTACGCCGCTCGTCACGGTCAGCCCGTACGAGATGATCGCGCCGAGGTGGAACATGCTGGCCACCGACACGGCGACGGTCGCCACCAGCGCGCCCGAGTCGGCGCCCACGGCGAGCAGCGCCGCGGTGAACAGCCCCTGGCCGAGCAGCGAGCCGGTCAGGGTGCGGCGGGCGCCGAACCGGCCGATGACCTTCGGTGCGAACGAGCCGGCGAAGGCGGAGGCGATGCCCTGGACTCCGAAGACCAGACCGGTCCGGAACGAGGACAGCCCCAGCGCCTCCTGCAGGTACAGGGTCAGGACGAAGACGACCGTCGACATCATCGAGAAGGTCACGAGGCCGGCGAAGTTGCCCCAGGCGATCGTGCGCCGCTTCAGCATCGGCAGCGAGACCAGCGGGGCCGGGGCCTTCGACTCCACCACGGCGAAGGCGACGAGCAGCGCCAGGCCGGCGAGCAGTGTGCCCCACACGTCCACGCCCCCGAAACCGCGCTGGGCCGCCGAGGAGAGGGAGTAGATCAGTGCGAGCAGACCGCCGGTCACGGTGACGGCACCGGGTACGTCCAGACGCGGCCGGTCGGGAGTGCGCGACTCCGGCAGCAGGCCGGGGGCGAGGGCGAGGGCGAGCACGATCACGGCGGTGACGGAGAGCAGCCCCATCGTGGAGCGCCAGCCGAGGGTGTCGGTCATGACGCCGCCCAGCACCATGCCGATGGTGAAGCCGAGGGAGAGCAGGGTGCCGGAGATGCCGACGGCCTTATCGCGCAGCGGGCCCTCGGGGAACGTCGTGGTCAGCAGGGACATGCCGGTCGGCACGATGACGGCCGCCCCGAGGCCCTGCAGGGCGCGTCCGGCCAGGAAGGACGCCGGGTTCCAGGCCAGGGTGGCCAGCAGAGAGGCGGCGCCGAAGAGGGCGAGGCCGAGCAGGAACAGCTTCTTCCTCCCGTACAGATCGGCGATCCGGCCGAAGAGGAGGAGGAAGCCGCCGGAGGGGAGCGCGAAGGCGGTGACCGCCCACTGGAGGGCCGACCGGCTCAGGCCCAGGTCCTTGCCGAGCACCGGCAGGGCCACGTTCAGTACGGAGAAGTCGAGCGCCACCATGAACTGGGCGGCGCAGAGCACGAAGAGGACCAGCTTGGCCCGGCCGGTGAGCCGCTCGCTCCCGGCGGCCCCGGCCCGGAGGCCGGTGGTGGGGTCGGTCGTTGTGGGTGTCGGTGTCGTCGCTGTCTGAGAATCGATCGCCATGGACACACCATCGCGGCCCGGGAATGCCCGTGGAGAGTGGGAACTTATCCTGTTGGTGGCACCACCAGGCAGCCGACAGGGGGAGTGAGTGGCTACACCGATCGACAAGCACCGCCGTTCCGAGCTGCGCGAGTTCCTGATGAGCAGACGGGCGCGGGTCACCCCCGTCGAGGCGGGCCTGCCCGACGGCGGGGCCCGCCGCCGCACCCCGGGGCTGCGCCGGGAGGAGGTCGCCGTGCTCGCGGGGGTCGGGGTGTCCTGGTACCAGTGGCTGGAACAGGGCCGCGACATCACGGTGTCCCCTCAGGTCCTCGACTCGGTGGGGCGGGTCCTCAAGATGTCCAGCGCCGAGCGCCGGCACCTGTACGTACTGGCGGGGCTCAACCCGCCCGCGCTCGAAGTCGCCCCTGCCGACCGGGACATGTGCCAGGGGCTGAAGCGGCTGATCGACGCATGGATGCCGTTCCCCGCGCACATCATGGACGTGTACTGGAACACCGTGCTCTACAACGACGCGGCCGCACTCGTGCTCGGCATGCGACCGGAGATCGTGCAGAACTGTCTCATCGCGTTCTTCACCGACCCGATCTACAAGGCCCGTTCGCCGCACTGGGCGGACATCGCCTGCAACGTGGTCGCCCAGTACCGGGCCGCGAGCTCGGAATGGCCCGAGGACGAGGGGTTCCGCGCGGTCATCGAGGAGGCCCGGGAGCTCAGCCCCGAGTTCGCCGCGCTGTGGGACCAGCGGGACGTCCAGCCCGGCGGCCAGCTCCGGAAGGAGATCGAGCACCCGGTCGTGGGGACGCTGTTCGTCGAGTCGACGCAGCTGCGCGTACCGGCCCGCCCCGACCTCTCGATCGTGCTGCACACCCCGCTGCCGGCCACCGACACGGCGGAGAAGCTGGAGTGGCTGACCTCGGCGGAGGGGCGCCGGGGAAGCATGTACCCGATCGCCGGCTGACGCCGTACGGTCCCGGCCGGGCGGCGCCAGCGTACGCGCGTGCCCGGCCGGACGGGCGGCCGGCCGGCCGGCCGGCCGGGCACCGCAGCGGCCGGCTACCGCTCGCCGGACGCCACGCGCACGAGCTCTTCCTCCACCGCGCGCAGCTCTTCCCTCCGGTCCATGAGGATCAACAGCTCCCGGTGGTTGGTCAGTGCGGTGACGAGGAGATCGCTCCAGCCGGGTTCCAGCGTGCACATGCGCCGCGCGGCGGCGACGGACTCGGCGCGCAGGGCCAGCGCGATCTCCGGCTGGTGGGCGAACTCGTAACGGCTGTACTTCCACAGTGCGGCGGACAGCAGGGGCAGGTAGGCCAGGGGGCTGACCTGGACCAGGACGCGGTAGGCCGCGACCCGCTCGCGGACGGACGGCTTCCCCGATCCGAGGAGGGCGACCCGGGCTCGGAGGACTGAGTCGTGATTGATGTTCGCCGAGTGATTCATGACGCTGATTCTCAAAGCCGCACAGGGGCCCGAACAAGGGCAATCGGCTGTGCCCTCGGTCCTACGAAAACGGCCTCTGACCTGTCATGATTGGTACGTCTTCACCCCTGCGCCCCCCGGACGGCCCGTCGGCCTCCGCGACGGGATGCCGCCCTCTCGCTCCTCCCCCGCCCTCCCCTTCCGCCCTCTTTCGCGAGCGCGCGGGGCACTCGGAGGATCACCCAAGCGCAAATCCGACAGATAGCCACAAAAGGATGCTCCGACGGTACCCCTTGAGTGTCCAAAGTGGCGTGGGGTTAGCATGTGAGCGCCGCCTAGCTCGAAAGATAAACCTGTGACTGTCAATGACGACTCGTTCACCAACTGGAAAAACCGCGAGGAGATCGCGGAGTCGATGATCCCGATCATCGGGAAGCTGCACCGCGAGCAGGACGTGACGATCCTGCTGCACAGCCGCTCCTTGGTGAACAAGTCGGTGGTCAGCATCCTGAAGACCCACCGATTCGCCCGTCAGATAGCCGGCGAGGAGCTCTCCGTCACGGAGACCCTGCCGTTCCTGCAGGCGCTCACCACGCTGGACCTGGGCCCCTCCCAGATCGACATCGGCATGCTCGCCGCCACCTACAAGGCCGACGACCGCGGCCTGTCCGTGGAGCGCTTCACCGCCGAGGCCGTCGCCGGGGCCACCGGCGCCAACAAGATCGAGCGCGGCGAGGGCCGCGACGTCGTCCTGTACGGCTTCGGCCGCATCGGCCGCCTCGTCGCCCGCCTGCTGATCGAGAAGGCCGGCTCCGGCAACGGGCTGCGCCTGCGCGCCGTCGTCGTCCGCGGGGGCGGCGAGGCCGACCTGGTCAAGCGCGCCTCGCTGCTGCGCCGGGACTCCATCCACGGCCAGTTCCAGGGCACGATCACGGTCGACGAGGCGAGCAGCACGATCATCGCCAACGGCAACGCGATCAAGGTGATCTACGCCAACGACCCGAGCGAGGTCGACTACACGGCGTACGGCATCAAGGACGCCATCCTCATCGACAACACCGGCAAGTGGCGCGACCGCGAGGGCCTCTCCAACCACCTGCGCCCCGGTATCGACAAGGTCGTCCTGACCGCTCCGGGCAAGGGCGACGTCCCGAACATCGTCCACGGCGTCAACCACGACACGATCAAGCCGGACGAGCAGATCCTGTCCTGCGCCTCCTGCACCACCAACGCGATCGTCCCGCCGCTGAAGGCCATGGACGACGAGTACGGCGTGCTGCGCGGCCACGTGGAGACCGTCCACTCGTTCACCAACGACCAGAACCTTCTGGACAACTACCACAAGGCCGACCGCCGCGGCCGCTCCGCGCCGCTGAACATGGTCATCACCGAGACCGGTGCCGCCTCGGCCGTCGCCAAGGCGCTGCCGGACCTCAAGGCTCCGATCACCGGCAGCTCGATCCGCGTCCCCGTCCCGGACGTCTCGATCGCGATCCTGAGCCTGCGCCTCGGCCGTGAGACGACCCGCGAGGAAGTCCTCGACTACCTCCGCGACGTCTCGCTGAACTCCCCGCTGAAGCGCCAGATCGACTTCACCACCGCGCCCGACGCCGTGTCGATGGACTTCGTGGGCTCGCGCCACTCCTCGATCGTCGACGCCGGCGCCACCAAGGTCGACGGCGACAACGCGATCCTCTACCTCTGGTACGACAACGAGTTCGGCTACTCGTGCCAGGTCATCCGGGTCGTCCAGCACGTCTCCGGCGTCGAGTACCCGACGTACCCGTCCCCGGCGGTCTGATCTCGTCGCACCCCGGTTCCGCTCACGGCCCGTTCCACCGCCCACTCCGGCGGCGGGGCGGGCCGTGCGCGTGCGCGTGGGCGGGGCGGGCGCGGGGCGAGCGCGCGGCGCCGAAACCCAGGTGTGCGGTGGACTGTTGTGCTGTTACGTTCCTCGTGTGCCGAAGCTGAATCAGATCATCGCAGTGGAGAAGGGCGTCAAGTCCAAGTCTCTCCAGGAACTCACCCAAGCCCATCAGGACGTCCAGAAGCCCGCGTTGCTCGCCGGCATCTCCCGGACGTACCAGCCCAAGGACGAGGAGGGCGAGCAGCTGCCGCCCGAGTCCACGCGGGTGCAGATCAAGGCGGAGGACGTACTGCGCGCGATGGCGGGGACGCTGACGCGGCTGTTCGACGTGACGGCGACGAAGGACTGGGCGAACCGCACGGCGGCCGCGGACGTCGTCGTCGACGGAACGGTCCTGCTGCCCCAAGTGCCGGTCCCGTACCTGCTGTTCCTTGAGAAGCAGCTCACCGACCTGCACACGTTCGTACGCAAGCTGCCGGTGCTGGACGCGTCGGAGGCCTGGAACCTCGCCCCGTCCACGGACTCGTGGAAGACCGACCCGGTCCGCACGATCCGCACGATCCGCACCAAGAAGGTGCCCCGCAACCACGTGAAGGCCGAGGCCACGGAGAAGCACCCGGCCCAGGTCGAGGTGTACTACGAGGACGTCCCGGTCGGCTACTGGACGACGGTGAAGTTCTCCGGCGCACTGCCGGCCCGCCGGGTCAACGAGCTCCTCGACCGGGTCGAAAGGCTCCAGCAGGCGGTCAAGTTCGCCCGCGAGGAGGCCAACGGCACCGAGGTCACCGACCAGCGGGTCGGGGACGCGGTGTTCGGCTACCTGTTCCGGTAGCCTCAAGATCGCCCCTTGTGCGAGCGAGGGGGTGCGCGCGAAGCGCAAAGCTGAAACTGATGTTGAAGCTGACCAAGGGGTGTCAGTTGGGGGTTCGAATCCCTCCCCCGGCACACGTGCCGGGGTGGCCCAATCCGGAAGAGGCGGCCCCGTGAAACTCAGATTCTCGCTCCAGTCTCAGCATTCGCCGCCGAACACCGGATCGACCGAGCGCGGACGATCATCGACGGATGGGGGTTCAAGTCCCCTCTGCGCCTCTCTCGTGGCGCGGTAGTTCAAAGGCAGAACACGTCGATCTCAGAATGATCCGCGACTCTTAAACGCCGCCGGTGTGCGCAATTGGGTGGCAAGCTGGAGCCCGGGAGCTGGATATGCTCCCGGGCTCCGTCACGTTCCGTCACGCGTAGGGGTTGAAGGGGATCGGGGGCTTCGAGGCGTTCAGGGCGTCGTTGAAGCGGCTGTCGGAGATCTTGATCGTGGCCGAGCCGAAGTCGGCGTTCATGAGCTTGTCGCGCAGGCCCGCCGGGTAGCCGTTCCAGCCGACGAGGCGCGGGTGGAACCAGTTGCCGGTGTGGTTCTCGGCGGGCTCGTCGTTGCCGTTGGCCAGGCGGTAGAAGTGCGTCGAGACGCCGTCCTTGTGGTAGACGACCTTGGCGTGGGTCCCGTCGAACCGGACCTGCGAGCGCGGGTACCACTTCCACCCGCTGTGCTGCGAAGTCGACACGTACTGGACCTCGTTGTCCTTGATCCAGACCACCACGTGCTCGAAGTCGTGCCGGTGCCCGATGGCCGCGGGGCCGAGCGTGGCCTGGTCCTTCTCGAAGTAGCCCGCGTACATGACGGCGCACCAGCCGTTGTTGCACTTCGCGCGGGAGTACGTGTTGGAGTTCTGCAGCTGAACGAGGTCCCGGCAGTGGCCGTTCACCGCTCCGCCCGGCTTGAGACCGGGGTTGAGCACCCCGCCGGCGCTGATCGCGGCGGTGGCGTAGCAGCCGTCCCCGTCGTAGTCGAAGGCGGGCGAGAAGGTCTGTTCGAGGCCGTCCGCGTTCTGCGGCAGGGCCGGTATCACGTCCGCGACGGCGACGGCGGGAAGGGCCATCACGATTGCCGCGGCCCCGAGTCCCGCGGTCGTCGCGGCCCGGCGGAGTCCGGCCCGTCGCCGCCGGGGGCGGGAGCCCCGGGCAGCGGCCGCTTCGTTCATCGTCCTCGTCGGTGACAGCAGGCTGCGCACATCATCTCCTGACCTGTACATGTGGATCCGGGCACCGGGGCGAACGCTAGCCGGGCAGCGTTCGAGTCCGGGTCGAGTCAGGCGAATTCCAGATGTACGGCCATCCCGCTCAGCCGCCGATACGGTCCAGCATCGCGCGGCGCCAGCGCTCCGTCTCGGCGATCTGGTTGAACGTGAACAGGTGCAGGCCGGCCACCGCGGACCCGGGCGCACCGAACGCGGGGGCGCTGCGCCGCAGCAGCCGCTCCGGCGAGTAGCCGCCGGGCGCCGCGAAGCGCAGGAACCACGAGGGGTGCCGGGTCAGGAACTTGGCCGACTCCCCCACGCCGATCTTCGTCGCCATCGACAGCAGCTTCGCCCGCTCGACGGGACCGGCGACACCGACGTGCACGGGCAGCACGATCTGCCGGCTCCGTACCCGTACGAGCCACTGCCGCAGGGTCGCCGGGTCGAAGCACAGGTTGCTGACGATGTACGTCGCGTGCGGCTGTTTGTCGGCCATCGCCCGCACGGTGACCTCGTCGGAGATGAGGGGATGGCTCTCCGGGTACCCGGTGATGCCGACGTGTGCGAACGGGCTGCCCAGCTCGCCGAGCCGGCGCAGTACGGGCAGGGCCGCGTCGTACTCCCCGGCCGGCGGGTCGGCGTCGCCCGCCGGTACGAAGACGTCCTCGATGCCGGCGGCGACCAGCCGTTCCACCACGTCCGCGAGGTGGCCGGCGTCGGTGATCTGCCGGGCCGGGAGGTGCGGGACGACCCGGTAGCCGTGCCCGGCCAGGCGGGTGGCGAGGTCCAGGGTCGGGCCGATGCCCTTGGCCGGGGAGGCGGTGACGGTGACCGGCACGTCGGCCGGGACGTGCGCCAGGACCTTGTCCTCGGTGGCCTTCGCCGGCAGGACCTCGTAGCGGACCCTGCGCAGGAGCTCCGCGAGGCCGCCCCCGATGACCGGGGCCTGCGCGGGGCGTTCGGGATACGGCGTGGGCCGGGCGGACATGCCGCTCCTCCTGGGGTGGCGGGTGGCGCCGCATCGGCGGCTTCTCGGCCACCATCATGCCGGGTGCGCAGACGCCACCGTCCGCCGCGTCCGGAAAGGCCGCAGGCTTGGACCATGGAACACGTCACCGCACTGACCGCGGAGCTCCTCGAGACGGATCGTACGGCGGGGGCCCGCCGGGCCGCACCGGCGGCCCTGCGAGCCGTCGCATCCGTCGCATCCGTCGAAGCCCGCGCGGTCGTCGGGCACGGCGCAGCCGGGCGGTCCGCGCTGATGGAGCTCTTACAGGTCGCCGCCTGGATCCTCTTCGACGCCGAGCGGCACGGGATCTCACGGCGGCTCAGCCTCCGCGCACTGGCCCTGGCCCCCGCCCTCCCCGAGGGGGCCGCCTCCGTCGAGCTGCTCGTCCTGTCCGTGCTGTGCCTGCAGGAGGAGCACCTCGGGCGCCCCGCCGAGTCGCTGCGCATCTCGTCGTCCGTGCTGGCCGGCCGGGACCTCCCGGCGAGGGTGGCCGCCGTCTTCCACGTACGGGAGGCACGCGCCCGCGCCCGGCTCCGGCAGGGCCGGCGGGCGCTGCGCTCCCTCGCCGCGGCCCGGGACCTCCTCGCGGACGGGCCCGGCGAGCGCGATCCGTCCTGGACCTGGTGGTTCGACCGGTCGGAACTCGACGGCCACCACGGGCTCGTCCTCGCCGACCTGGGGGACGCGGACGGGGCCGCGGAGCTGCTCCACGAGGCGACGGCGGCGGGCGACGCACCCGCCTACCGGTCGCTGTTCTCCACCGAGCTGGCCTCCGTGCTCGCCCGGGCCGGCGCCTGGCGCGAGACGGAGGCCCGGCTGTCCGGCCTGGCCGACTCCGTCCCGGACATCGGCTCCGTCCGCGCCCTGAACGCCCTGGCGCGCACCACCCGCACCATCGGGCACGGCCCCCGCGTACCCCGCGCGCTGCGCGACACGAGCGGGCACCTCGCGGCGGCCCTCCGGAAGGAGACCGGCCGGACCCGTCCCCCGCACCCCGCCTTCCGGGCGGTCCGGCGGCCGTGAGATGGTCGCCCCGGCCTCCGTGACGGGGCCGTGCGCGAGGAGGGCATTGTGACCGGCATCGGCAGTGCGTCCGGCAGTACGTCAGGCGGTACACCCACCGGACGGGTACTGGTGGCGGACGACGATGCCGCCATCCGCCGCTCCCTGGAACGCGGGCTGCGGCTCAGCGGCTTCACCGTACTGCTCGCCGAGGACGGGCCCGCCGCACTCGCGCTGGTCGCCGACCGGACCCCGGACGTCCTCGTACTGGACGTCTCGATGCCCGGCCTGACCGGCACCGAGGTCTGCCGCGGCCTGCGCGCCCGCGGCGACGAGACTCCCGTCCTGATGCTGTCGGCCCTGGACGAGGTCGCGGACCGGATCGCCGGGCTGCAGGTCGGCGCCGACGACTACCTGGTCAAGCCCTTCGCCCTGGAGGAGCTGGTCCTGCGCCTGCACGCCCTCCTGCGGCGCCGCCCGGCCCCCGAGCCCGCATCCGACGTCCTGCGCGCCGGTCCGCTCGTGATCGACGAGGCCCGCCGCCAGGTGCATCACGGGGAGGCCGAACTCCACCTCACCCGGCGTGAGTTCGAGCTCCTCCTCCAGCTGGTGCGCAACGCCGGGATCGTCCTCACCCGGGACCGGCTGCTGGACCGGGTGTGGGGTTACGACTTCGAGGTCCGCAGCGACGCCGTCGACACCTTCGTCAGCTATCTGCGCCGCAAGCTGGAGGAGGGCGGCCGCCCGCGCCTGATCCACACCGTGCGCGGCGTCGGCTTCGTGCTGCGCGTCCCCGGGGCCCGGGAGGGCGGATCGTGAAACTCGCCGCCCGCATCGCCCTCTCGGTGACGGTCGTGGTGCCCCTGCTGGTGCTCGCCGCGGGGCTGCTGGTGCTGGGGCTGGTCAGCCGCGATCTGCACCAGCAGCAGGACACCCGGCTCCAGGACCGGGCCTCCGCCGTCCTCCCGGACGTCAAGACCCTGCTCACGGCGGACCGCAACGGGAAGCCGAAGGTGGAGCAGAACCAGCACCGCAAGGTGCTCGGCGACGTCCTCGACGCCGGCATCCGCGTCCGTACGGCGGACGGATCCGTCGTCCTGGAGGGCGGCCCGCAGCCCGCCGACCCGGTGCGGCTGCCGGATCGGACCCCGGACGGGCCGGTCACCGTCCGGGCCAAGGGCCGCGCCTGGCGGGTGCTGACCGTCCCGGTGGCAGGTCCCGCCCCGGGCACGCTCTGGCTGTTCACCCCGGCCTCGGCCGCCGACCCGCAGGTCGTCGCCGTGCGCCGCCGGGTCCTGCTGGTGGCCCTGCTGGCTGCGCCGGTCTCCGGGCTGCTCGCGTACGGGCTGGCCGGCCGCGCCACCGCCTCCGTACGAAGGCTGAGCCGCCGGGCCGCCGCACTCGACCCGGGCGCGGGCGCGGCCGCCTTCGCCAGCGCGCCCGTGAACATCGCCGAGGTGGACGAACTGTCCTGCGCCATAGGCCAGTTGCTGGCCAGGTACGAGGAGCAGGCAGCCCGCACGGCGCAGGCGCTGGACACCGCACGCTCGTTCTCCTCCGCCGCCTCGCACGAGCTGCGCACCCCGCTGATGAGCATGCGGACCGACCTGGACGTCCTGGCCGCCCACCCCGACCTCTCCCCCACCGAACGGGCCGAGATCGTACGGGACTTGCAGCGCGACCACGCCCGGCTGCTGGACCTGCTCACGGCCCTGCGGATGCTCGCCCGGGGCGATCTGGTGGAGGTGTCCGCCTTCGCCCCGCTCGACCTGTCCGAGCTGGTGGACACCGTGGCCGGAGAGACCGCCCGCCGCCATCCCGAGGCGCGCATGGATGTGGAACTCCCGCCGGAACTGCGGGTGTTCGGCTGGGATGCCGGGCTGACCATCCTGCTCGCCAACCTGCTGGGCAACGCGGTGGTGCACGGACGAGCGCCCGACGAGCCGCCCAGGATCGCGGTACGGCTGCACGCCGAGGGCGGGTACGCGGTGCTCACCGTGGACGACGCGGGGCCGGGCATCCCGCCCGGTGACCGGGAGGCCGTCTTCCGGCGCTTCCACCACCGCCCCGGCAGCCCCGGCTCCGGGCTCGGGCTGACCCTGGTCGCCCAGCAGGCCGCGCTGCACCGGGGCTCCGTCGTGATCGGGACGCCGCCCGGCGGCACGGGCACCCGCTTCGAGGTGCGCCTGCCCCTGTCGGCGGCGGACGCCCCGACCCTGCGGCTGCCGATGCGGCGCGACTGGATCTCCCGGGGCGACTGAGGGCTGCGGCCGGAGGCCCTCGTGGACTCACAAAGATTCCACAAAGACACCCCCTACCGTCCTGACCGGTCGGCCGCCTGTGAGCCGGCCCGTTCACACCGAAGGGGATACAGCCATGCTCCCGAACCGTAGGACCGCCGCCGCCGCGATCGGCGCCCTCGCGCTGGCCGGCGCCCTGATCTCCGCCGCTCCCGCGCAGGCCGAGTCCGCCAGTCCCGCCCCCGCCTCGCCGAAGACCGCCAAGTCCGCACCGAAGGGCGACGGCGCCAAGGCGATCTGCAAGCGCCTGCCCAAGACGGAGACCCGCGTCAGCACGGCCATCGACCGGCTCAAGGGCGACGCCACCGTCCTCGGCTCCGTCGCACGGCTGGAGCAGCGCGTCGCGAACGCCCAGACCGCCGGCCACACCGAGGTGCACACCTACCTCAACGACCGCCTGACCTTCCGCAAGAGCCTGCTGCCCACCCTCCAGAAGCGGCAGGACGACCTGAAGGCCGTCAGCACCTGGTGCTCCGCGCAGGAGTCCAAGTGACCCGGATGGCCGTGCCCCGCCGCGCCGCCGCGGCCCTCGCGACCCTGGCCGCGGCGACGGCACTGCTGCTCACCGGCTGCACGCCGGGCGCGACCGCCAAGCCGGCCGGCACGGCCGACGACGCCACGGTCAAGGACATGCAGCAGAAGCTGGACGACGCCGAGAGCGCGGCCGCCCGGGCGGACACCGACGCCACGCAGAACAACTGACCCACCCCGCGCCGACCCACCCGCGCACGCCCGGCCCGCCCCCGCCACGGGGGCGGGCCGGATCCGTTTTCAGGCGGCGGGCCCGGACCCGGCCCGGTGCAGGGCGCGCAGCCCCTGGAGCAGCAACCCCAGGCCGAACTCGAACTGGGCCGTGAAATCGGCGCCGGTCAGCACCGGCAGGGCCGCGGTGAGGTGCGGGAAGCCCCCCGCAGTCACCGCCTCCCGGAGTTGCCCGGGGTCCGCGGGGCCCTGATCTCCGGGCTGGAGGGCGGCCTGCTCCTCCAGGGTGTGGCCGACGGTGTAGTGGACGACGGTCAGCGCGGTGCGCGCCGCCTCCTGGGGGCCGAAGCCCGCCTCGCTCAGGACCCCGATGAAGGTCTCGGCGAAGCCGAGGGTGTTCGCGCCGGTCGAGTGGGTTCCGGCGTAGACCCGCGCCCCGTCGCGATGGGCGAGGAGCGCCGTGCGCATACGACGGGCCAGGGCGGTCAGGCGTCCGCTCCAGTCGGGGTCCGAGGGTGGGGCGGAGCAGCCCTCCAGCATCCGCTCGGCCATTGCGGTGAGCAGGTCCTGCTTGGTGGCGAAGTGCCGGTAGAGCGCCCCGGCCTGGACTCCCACCGCGTCGGCCAGCCGCCTCATGGTGAGCGCGTCCAGTCCGGATGCGTCCAGCAGCACCAGGGCGGCCTCGACGGTACGGGTCTGGTCCAGCCGCGGCGGCCTGCCCCGGGCCGGCGGGCGGGTGTCGGCGGCGGCGGGCGGGGTTGACGGTGCGCTCATGGACCCCACTATAGTGAACAGCGTTCACGTGAACGCTGTTCACTAAATAGGGAAGATCGAGAAGAGGCAGCCGATGGACACCGATGTGATCGTCGTGGGCGCCGGGCCGACCGGCCTGATGCTCGCCTGCGAGCTCGCGCTGGCCGGCGTACGGACCCGGATCGTGGAGCGGCGGGACACTCCGCAGCCCGATTCACGGGCGCTGACCCTGCACCCGCGCAGCGTCGAGCTCATGGACCAGCGCGGGCTGGCCGACCGCTTCCTCGCCCTCGGCCGGACCGTTCCCGGCTGGCACTTCGCCGGCCTCGACACCCGGCTGGACTTCGGCGCCCTGGACAGCCGCCACGGGTACACCCTGTTCCTGGCCCAGGCCCGTACGGAGGCCCTGCTGGAGGAACGGGCGCGCGAGCTCGGCGTGGAGATCCACCGGGGGCGCGAGACCACCGGGCTGCGCCAGGACCCGGACGGCGTGGAGGTCGGGGTACGCGGTCCCGACGGGTCCGAGACCGTACGCGCCTCGTACGCGGTCGGGTGCGACGGCGGTCGCAGCATCGTGCGGCAGGAGGCGGGCATCGGTTTCCCGGGCACGGACGGGACGCTGACCGGCGTCCTCGGCGACTTCGCGGTGGCCGACCCCGAGAGCCTCGGGCGGATCCGGGCCGAAGGCGCGCTGGCCGTTCCGCTGGAGGGCGGCCTGACCCGGTTCGTCCTCATCGACCCGGAGCGGATGCGGACACCTGTCGGCGAGCCCGTCACGCTCAAGGAGTTCCGCGAGTCCCTGATCCGGATCTGCGGGAGCGACTGCGGGGTGGACCGGCCCCGCTGGCTGTCGAGGTTCGGCAACGCCACCCGGCTCGCCGAGCGCTACCGGTCCGGCCGCGTGCTGCTGGCCGGGGACGCGGCGCACATCCACTTCCCCGCGGCCGGCCAAGGGCTCAACACCGGGCTCCAGGACGCGATGAACCTGGGCTGGAAGCTGGCCGCCGAGATCCGCGGGTGGGCGCCGCCCGGGCTCCTCGACACCTACCACGAGGAGCGGCACCCGGTGGGCGCGGCGGTCACCGAGAACACCGAGGTGCAGACCCTGCTGGCGGAGCTGGCGCTCGTCCCCTCGTACCGGCGGCCGGCCACCGCCCTGCGCAAACTGTTCGACGAGCTGCTCGGCATCGAGGAGGTCAACCGCCGGCTCGCCGGACGGGTTTCCGCGCTCGGCGTCGGCTACCCGGCCGCCGACCCCGGCGCCGATCCGCTGGTGGGCACGCGGATGCCGGACATCCCGCTGAGCATCGCCGGCTCCGCCGCTTCGCGGGTGTACGAGCTGCTCCACGAGGGCCGCTTCGTCCTGCTGAACCTGGCTGAGCGGCAGGGCTTCGACGCCGGGGAGGGACGGGCCGACCGGGTCACGGCGGTCACCTCGTCCACCGCTGGCCACGCCCGCCTCGACGGAGTGACCGAGGTCCTCGTCCGTCCCGACGGGCACATCGCCTGGGCCACCCGTACCACCGCCGCCGCGGCCCGCCGCACCGAGCGGTACGGGGCGCTCACCGCCTGGGCCGGCTAGTGCTGTGGCCGGAAAGGTTTGCCGGGTCGCGGTGTTCGGTGCGGTGCATCGCAAGGCGGAGGGCCACGGCTCGTACTGGACGTACTGGCGTGGTCCGACAACGCGGCGAGGGGCCGTGCCGGGCGCCGTGACCCGGTGAACCTTTCCGGTCGCAGCACCAGACACGGCCCAGCCCTGAAGGAGGTCAGGAGGGGTCAGGCCCGCTCGCCCTTCAGGAACCGCTGCAGGCGGGTCCACGGCCAGGTGTTGACGACGTCGTCCTTCGTCAGCCAGCCGCGCTGCGCCGTTCCCACCCCGTAGCGCAGGTACGGCAGGTGCGTGGTGGCGTGCGCGTCCGAGTTCACGGCGAACTTCACCCCGTGGCGCTTCGCGCGCAGGATGTCCTCGTCGCCCAGGTCGAGCCGCTCCGGATGCGCGTTGATCTCCAGGGCGGTGCCCGTCCGCGCGCAGGCCTCGAAGACGGCCTCGAAATCGGCGTCCACGCCCGGACGCCTGCCGATCCGCCGGGTGGTGGGGTGGCCGATGACCGAGACGTACGGGTTCTCGCAGGCCCGGATGAAGCGCCGGGTCATGGCCGCCCGGCTCTGGCCGAAGTGGGAGTGCACGGAGGCCACGCACAGGTCGAAACCGGCGAGGAACGCGTCGGGCCAGTCCAGGCCGCCGTCCGGGCCGATGTTGAGTTCGGTGCCGTGCAGCAGCCGCATCCCGCGCACGGTGCGGTCGAGCGCCCGCACCTGCTCGCGCTGGGCCAGGATCTTCTCCTCGGTCATGCGCTGCATGGCGAGGTCCGGCGCGTGGTCGGTGACCGCGTAGTACGCGTAGCCGCGCGCCGCGGCGGCGGCCACCATGTCCTCCAGGGAGGCGAGTCCGTCGGTGAGGTCGGTGTGGGTGTGCAGGTCGCCCCGGATGTCGTCCTGCGCCACGAGGGCGGGCAGTTCGCCCCGCAGCCCGGCCGCGACCTCTCCGCGGTCCTCGCGCAGTGTCGGCGGGATCCAGGGCAGGCCCAGCCGGGCGTACACCTCTTCCTCCGTCTCCGAGGCGAGGCTCTTGCCGCTCTCCGCGTCGAAGAGCCCGTACTCGGAGAGCTTGAGCCCCTGGCGCACCGCGAGGGCGCGGGTGCGGATGTTGTGCGCCTTGGACCCGGTGAAGTACTGCAGTCCCGCTCCCCAGGAGGCGGGCGGCAGGACGCGCAGGTCGACCTGGAGGCCGGCCGCGGTGCGGACGGAGGTCTTCTTCGCTCCGTGTGCGATGACGTCGGCCACCAGCGGGAGCTCGGTGAGGGCCGTCATGAAGGGTGCGGACTTCCCGGCCGCGACCAGGATGTCGACGTCGCCGATGGTTTCGCGCATGCGGCGCAGCGAGCCCGCGTACGTGCACCGCACGCAGCCCGGGATCCGCTCCATCTCGGCGACGATCTGCTCGGCGATGTCCGTCGCGGCGCCGAGCAGGATCCGGCCGTCGGCGTTGCGGAGTACGCAGATGCCGTGGAGGATGTTCCGCTCGCTCTGCTCGCCGAAGCCCTTCAGGTCGCGCAGCCGCTCCTCGCGGACGGCCTCCTCCAGCTGTTCGACGGAGGAGACGCCCAGCTCCTCGTACAGGAGGTGGGCCTTGCGGGGGCCGAGCCCGGGGATCGCGGTCAGGGCCCGCACCCCGGCCGGGACGGCGGCCCTGCGCGCCTCGATGTCCGGAACGTGCCCGGTGCTCAGGTACTCGACGACCTTCTCGGCGATCGACCTGCCCACGTTCGGGATCTCCCGCAGGCCCTTGACGTCCAGCTCGGCGACATCGGCCGGATGGCCGCCGATGGCGCGGGCGGCCTTCTCGTACGCGCGCGCCTTGAAGGCGTCGCCGCCGCTGATCGAGATCAGGTCGGCGTACTCCTGCAGCAGTGCCTCGACCTTCTCGTTGGCCCTGGCCATGCCTCCAGGGTGCCTCTTGCGCCGGGGCCCGGCGCGGCGCACCGGGACCGGCGCGGGCAGTGCCCTCGAAACAGAAGTTGAGGATTGTTCACTTTCCATTGACAGGGCGGGCGCCGCGGGCCAACAGTGTGCCGTCAGCGCCCTCGCACGCCTCGACCGAAGTGAGCCCGTATGACTGCGTCCGTACCCGCGTTCCCCGCCGATTTCCTCTGGGGCGTCTCCGCCTCGGCGTTCCAGATCGAGGGTTCGCCCACCGCCGACGGCCGGGGTCCCTCCTCCTGGGACGCGTTCACCAAGGAGCCCGGACGCATCAAGGACGGCTCGCACGCGGACGTGGCCACCGACCACTACCGCCGCTACCGCGAGGACGTGGCCCTGATGGCCGGACTCGGCGTGGGCGCCTACCGGTTCTCGGTGTCCTGGTCCCGGGTCCTGCCGGACGGCCACGGGCAGGTCAACCGCAAGGGCCTGGACTTCTACGACCGGCTGGTCGACGCGCTCTGCACGGCCGGCATCGCCCCGGTGCCGACCCTGTTCCACTGGGACACCCCGCTCGCGCTGGAGGAGAAGGGCGGCTGGCTGAACCGCGACACCGCCGAGCGGTTCGCGCAGTACGCATCGGTGGTCGCGGAGCGGCTCGCGGACCGCGTCCCGATGTGGATCACCATCAACGAGCCCGCCGAGGTCACCCTCCTGGGGTACGGCATCGGGGAGCACGCCCCCGGCAAGGGCCTCGTCTTCGACGCCCTGCCGGCCGCGCACCACCAGCTCCTGGCCCACGGCCTGGGCGTGCAGGCCCTGCGGGCCGCGGGCGCCCGGCAGATCGGCATCGCCGCCTCGCACAGCCCGGTGTGGCCGGCGAGCGACAGCGCGGAGGACCGCGGCGCGGCCGAGCTGTACGACCTGCTCACGAACCGGCTCTTCGCCGACCCCGTCCTGACCGGCGCGTATCCGGACGAGGGCCTGGCATCCCTGCTGCCCGGGCCGGTGGGCGAGGACCTGAAGACGATCTCGGCCCCGCTGGACTGGTACGGAATCAACTACTACAACCCGATGCTCGTCGGCGCCCCTCAACCAGCCGCCGCGAGCGAGTTCGGCGGCATCGAGATGCCCGCGGACCTCCCCTTCACGTTCCGGCCGATCGAGGGGTGCGAACACACCGACTTCGGCTGGCCGGTGGTCCCGGACGGGCTGCGCGAACTGCTCGTCTCCCTGCGCGAGCGTCACGGCGACCGGCTGCCGCCGCTGTACATCACCGAGAACGGCTGTTCGTACGCGGACACGCCCGACCCCGTGACGGGACGCATCGCCGACGCCCGCCGGATCGACTACCACGCGGGCCATCTGGCCGCCCTGCACCGGGCGATGGCGCAGGGGGTGGACGTCCGCGGTTACTTCATCTGGTCGATCCTCGACAACTTCGAGTGGGCGGAGGGGTACCGGCAGCGGTTCGGGCTGGTCCACGTGGACTACGAGACCCTGGAGCGGACCCCGAAGGAGTCGTACGCCTGGTACCGCGACGTGATCAAGGGCGGCAGATGACCGTCGGGGGGACGGCCGCGAAGGCCGTCGGCCCCGCCGATCCCGCGGGCCCGGTCGGCGGGCGGTGGGTGGGCGCGCTGTCCCTCGCCAACCTCGGGGTCTGGGTCGGCTGGTTCGGCCCGCTCCAACTGCTCCTGGCCCGCCAGGCGGAGCAGCTCACCCCGGACCACAAAGCGGCCACCCTCGCCCTGGTCACAGGGGTGGGGGCGGCCGTCTCGATGGTCGCGAACCCGGTCTTCGGTGCCTTGTCGGACCGTACGACGGCCTCGGTGGGCCGGCGGATCCCCTGGGTGGTGGCGGGGGCCCTGGGCGGGGCGGCCGGGCTGCTCGTCCTCGCCCGGGCTCCGAGCGTCGCCGTGGTCATCGCGGGCTGGTGCCTGGTCCAACTGGCCCTCAACGCGGCCTTCGCCGCGCTCACCGCCGCCGTGCCCGACCAGGTCCCGCCGCGCCGGCGCGGGCTGGTCGGCGGCTGGCTCGGGGTCTCGCAGGTCGGCGGCATCCTGGTCGGCACGGCGCTGGCCACGGTCGCGGGCGGCATCGCCGCCGGGTACCTCGCGTGCGCGGCCTTCTCGGTGCTCGCGGCCGTCCCGTACGTGGTGATGCGTCGCGATACCCGGCTGCGGCCCGAAGCCCGGCCCGTGTTCCGGTGGCGGACCTTCCTCACCGGCTTCTGGATCGACCCGCGCCGCCATCCCGACTTCGGCTGGGCCTGGTTGACGCGGTTCCTGATGAACCTGTCGTACTCCGTCAGCACGATGTACCTGCTGTACTACCTGACCGACGCGGTGCACTACGGGGGCGACGCGGACACCGGCGTCCTGATCCTGACGGCGCTCAACGCGCTCACCCTGCTGGCCACGGTGGTGATCGGCGGTGTCCGGTCGGACCGCACCGGCCGCCGGAAGGTCTACGTCATCGGGTCGGGGCTGGTCATCACGGTGGCCACGCTGCTGCTCGCCGTCTGGCAGACCTGGACCGGGGCGGTCGTCGCCTCGCTGGTCCTCGGGGTCGGCTTCGGCGTCTACACGTCGGTGGACTTCGCCCTGCTGACGGACGTGCTGCCGACGGCGCAGGACCGGGGCCGGGACCTCGGCGTCATCAACATCGCCAACGCGCTGCCCCAGGTGCTGGCTCCGGTGATCGCCGCGCCGGTGGTCACGCACTTCGGCGGGTACACCGCCCTGTACGCGCTGGCGGGCGCCCTGGCGCTGGCGGGATCGGTACTGGTCCGCCGCATCCGCGGGGTCCCGTAAGCCCTGGAAGGAGCGGCGGGGCGCGCCGTGGGACCAAGCGTGCCCGCGGTGCCGCCGGACGGACCGGTGACACCGCGGGCACGGTGGATCAGGAGTTGACGCAGACGTTGCCGACGGTCGGGTTCAGCAGGCCGATGAGGTTGATGCTGTTGCCGCAGGCGTTGAGCTGGAGGTGGATCGGGATCTGGACCACGTTGCCCGAGAGGATGCCCGGCGAGCCGATGGCGTAGCCCTCGGCCCCGGCGTCGGCGGAGGCGCTGCCGATGCCGCCCAGCGTCGCACCGACGACCAGAGCGGCTCCGGCGACCAGGGTACGGATCTTCATGTGGGTCTCCCATCGCAATGAGTGATGTGCGTGGGCCATCCCATACCAGTCCGGCCCGAACCCGGCCGATTCACCCGGTCGTGGGCCCCGTCCGCGGTTCCGGAAGGTGAATTTTTCCGGAAAGGGCAATCTCCCGAGCCCTCTGGAGCGTATGCCCCTGTGGAAGCCTCTCCAGTGAGACAGCTCATGGAGGAAAACTCATGGCCATCTTCACTCACCTGATTCCCGCAAAGCACCGGCGTCGCGGCAAGAGGGACATGACCTCGGGACGTGACGACACCACCGGGAGGCGCCGTCACCGTCGCCGTCACTGCACCAACAACAACGGTGACAACGGCCACCACGGCAACAACTGGTAAGCACCATGGGACGGGTCGCGCGGCATGCCCTGCGGCGGCTGCTGTCGGTGGCGGAAGACCCCGACGCGGTCGTCGCGGCCGCGCCCCCCGTCACACCGCGCGAAGCGTTCCGCCGGTTCTGGCCCTATACCCGGGGCGGCCGGCGCTGGCTCGTCCCGATCCTGCTGTTCAGCATGATCGGCCCGCTGCTCGACGCGGCCGAAATCTGGCTCTTCAAGATCGTGGTGGACGAGGTCCTCGTTCCTCGCGATCTGAGCCCGTTCCTCTGGATCGCCCTGGCGTACCTGGGGCTGGTCCTCGCCTCGGGTGTTCTCGCGTTCGCCGACGACGTGCTGTCCACGTGGGTCGGCGAGCGCTTTCTGCTGGCCCTGCGGTCGGATGTCTACCGGCACGTTCAGGGGCTCTCCCTCGGGTTCTTCGAACGGCGACGGCTGGGTGACGTACTGTCACGCATCACCGGGGACGTCGACGCGATCGAGACGTTCCTCCTCTCGGGCGTGACCAACGCCCTTTACTACGTGATCCAGTTGGGCGTCTTCCTCGGGCTGCTCTTCTACCTGAGCTGGGACCTGACCCTCCTCGCGCTCGTCATCGTGCCGCTCTTCTGGGGCGCGGCGCGGCGCTTCTCCCGGCTGATCAAGGCCGCCTCGCGCGAACGCAGGCGGCGCAGCGGCTCGATCAGCGCGATAGCCGAGGAGTCCCTCGGCAACATCGCGCTGGTGCAGGCGTACAACCGGCAGGGGACGGAGGAGAGCCGGTTCGAGCGCGAGAGCGTGGGCCGCTTCCGCGCGGCGATGGTCTCGGCCCGCATCCGCTCCGTGTACGGCCCGATCGTCGAGGTCATCGAACTGACCGGAGCGCTGGCCGTGATGGGCCTGGGTACGTGGAAGCTGGCACAGGGCCAGCTCACCCTGGGCGGGCTGCTCGTCTTCGTCGCCCTGCTGGGCCGCCTCTACAGCCCGATCCGCGACCTGTCGCAGCTCACGAACACCTTCTACGCGGCGTCCGCGTCGGCCGAGCGGATCATCGAGCTGCTCGACCAGCACCCGCAGGTCGCCGAGGTCGAAGCCGCCCGTGCCCGGAGGATCGGACGCGCCCGGGGCAATGTCGAGTTCCGCGGCGTCTCGTTCCGGTATCCGGGCACGGCGCGATGGGCCCTGCACGAGGTGTCGTTCAGCGTGCGGCCCGGTACGACGGTGGCGCTGGTCGGGGCCAGCGGCGCCGGCAAGTCCACGGTGGGCAAGCTGCAGTTGCGCTTCTACGACCCCGACGAGGGGGCGGTCCTCCTCGACGGCACCGACCTGCGGGAGCTGCGGCTGTCCGAACTGCGCGAGAACGTCGCGGTGGTGCTGCAGGAGACACTCGTCTTCCACGGCACGGTAAGGGAGAACATCGCGTACGGGCGCCCCGGCGCGACGGAGGCGGACATCGTCGCGGCGGCCCGCGCGGCCGACGCCGACGGGTTCATCCGGCTCCTGCCCGAGGGCTACGACACCGTCGTCGGCCAGCGGGGCCGGACCCTGTCCGGCGGGCAGGCCCAGCGCCTGGCGATCGCCCGCGCCATGGCCAGGGACGCACCCGTACTGCTCCTGGACGAACCGACCACCGGCCTGGACGCCGAGTCGGCCCGCCGGATCATGGAGCCGCTGCGCCGGCTGATGGCCGGGCGGACCACGGTCGTGATCTCCCACAACCTGCTGACCGTCCGCGACGCCACCTGCACGGTCGTGCTGGACCGGGGCCGGGTCGCCGAGCGCGGTACGCACGAGGAACTGCTCGTACGGGGCGGGGTCTACGCCCGTCTGCACCGGATGAACGGCGCCGCGCCCGGCTCCGGCTCCCACTCCGCCTCCCCGCTGAAGGTCCTGTCATGAGTCTCGCGACCACCGCCCGGCCCGCCGGCCCGTCCCTGTCTCCCGGCCCGCCCCTCGCGCCCGGCACGAGGCCCGCGCCCGGGTACGAGGTGCTGGCCCACCTGGACCGCACCGGCTGGCTCGATCTGTACGACGCCTGGAGCGAGGAGCGGGACTGCCGGTGCGTCGTGAAGGTGCTGCGCCCCGACCGCCGCGGCGAGGCGCGGCTCGCCGAACGGCTGGTCCGCGAGGGCCGCTGGCTCCGGCACTTCACGCATCCGCACCTGGTCCGCGCGTACGAGACCTTCGCGTCCCCCGAGCCGATCGTCGTACTCGAGACGCTGACGGGCGAGACGCTGTCGCACCTCATCGGCCGGCTGCCGCGGCGGGCGGCCGCCGAGGACGTGGCCGTCCTGGGCGTGCAGCTGTGCTCCGCGCTGCACTACCTGCACCGTCAGGGCCTGCTGCACCTGGACCTGAAGCCGGCGAACGTCGTGGTGGAGTGCGGTCACGCGAAGGTGCTCGACCTCAGCACCGCCCACGCACCCGGCATCGCCCCGCCGGGTGTGGGCACGTTCGGCTACATGTCCCCCGAACAGGCCCGCGGCGGAGCCCTGTCGGCGGCGGCCGACGTCTGGGGCATCGGCATCACCCTGTACGAACTCGCCACCGGGCAGGTCCCTTTCGACATCGGCGACACCGTGGACGGGACCCTCGGCGGCACCACGGACGGCGGGCCGGCGGACTGGTACCCCCAGCTCGAGGAGCCGGCCCCGCCGGTCTGCGCGCACCGACGCCTGCCCGCGGCCCTGGCGGCGGCCGTCGACGGCTGCCTGCGGCCCGATCCGGCGGACAGGCCGACGGTTCCCGAGCTGTCCGCCGCCCTCGACGCGACACTGCGCCGGCGGCGCCGCGACACCGCCGGGCCGGGGTGACGGGAACCGGCCAGACCGGCAGAAGAGCCTGGTGGGGCGCGACACCAGCTATGTAATGTCACATTGCATGATGCTCTTACGGCGTACCGCCGCGCTCGCTGTCCTCCTTGCCACCGTCCTCCCCGCGGCCGTCTCGGCGCCGGCCCACGCGGACGACACCTCCTCCTGCCGTACGGCGCCCTCCGCCCCCCTCGACACCGAGCAGGCGCGGCTCGCGGACCCGCGGACCGCCGCGCTCGCCGAACGCGCCGGGTTCGGCGACTTCGTACGGCGCTTCCCCGCCGCACTGTGCTCGGTCCGCGGCCCCGCCGAAGCCGGGCGGCTGCTCGACGGCTGGGGCGAGGCGCTCTGGCAGTCCGCCGTGCGCCGCGCCCAGGGGCAGCGGCCTGGCGGCGACCTCCCGGCCGGGGACGACCGCCCGCTGTACTGGACCCGGCTGGCCATGACCACCGCGCTCGCCCGCTGGGAGCCGGGATTCGCCGTGGACCGCGCCGCGCTGCGCACCCGCTTCGAGGACGCCTCCCGCGGCCTCTCCGACAACGCCTTCCAGACGCCCGCGGGCGTTCGGCACGTCTTCATCAGCGGCTTCGACCCCTTCGGGCTCGACACCGAGCTGCGCCGCGCCAATCCCTCCGGCTCCGCGGCCCTCCAGCTCAACGGACGCCGCATCACCCTCGCCGACGGAAGCCGCGCCGAGATACGGGCCGTCGTCCTGCCGGTGCGGTACGCCGACTTCGACGGCGGCATCGTCGAGCGGGCCTTCGCCCCGCGCCTGACGGGCGGTACCGGCGCGGCGGACGTCATCACCACGATCAGCCAGGGCTACCCGGGCATCTTCACCTTTGAGGCCTGGGCGGGCCGGTCCCGGTCGGCGGATCCGTACCCCGACAACACCGGCTCCCTCTCCGGCGGCACCCGCGAGCACCCGGTGACCGCCCCCGGTCTCGGTCCGGGCGCGGAGTTCATCCGGACCACGCTCCCGACCGAGGCCGCGACCGGCTCCGTGCGGAGCCCGTACCCGGTGCTGCTCAACACGGCCGTCACCGAGATCCCGGCGGGCGCCACCGGACCGGTGGACCGCGAGGACGGCCCGACGCCGGGTTCGCGCGCGGTGGAGGGCGGCGGGGGCGGCTACCTCTCCAACGAGGTGGCCTACCGCTCCAACCGCATGCGCGGCGAACTCGCCCCCGGGCTGCCCGGCGGCCACCTGCACACCCCGGTCCTCACCGGCCTCCCGGCGGACCCGGGCCTGCTGACGGGACCCGAGTTCGAGCGCAACGAGACCGCGATCACCGCGGAGGTCCGCGCCGTCCTGGAGCACACCGCCACCCGCCCCTGAATCCCGCCTACAGGGAGCCGAGTTCGTCGCTCAGATCCGTCAGGCCGAGCGAGCCGAGCGAGAGCGCGGCCATGTGCCAGCGCTTGAGGTCGAAGTCCGGGCCCTGCTTGGCCCGGGCCCGCTCCCGGCCCTCCAGCCAGGCCCGTTCACCGAGCTTGTACGAGATCGCCTGGGCGGGTCGGCCAAGGTAGCGGACGACCTCGCTGTCGAGGTAGGCGGCGGGCCGGCCGGAGTAGCGGCCGAGGAACTCCCGCGCCAGCGCGGGAGTCCACCGCTCCCCCGGCCGGAACGGCGAGTGCGCGGGGATGGGCAGCCGCAGGTGCATGCCGATGTCGATCACCACACGGACGGACCGCATCATCTGGGCGTCGAGGTGGCCCAGCCGGTCCGCGGGGTCCGTGAGGAAACCCAGCTCGTCCATGAGGCGTTCGGCGTACAGGGCCCAACCCTCCGTGGTCGCGCTGACCTTGGCCACGTTCGTCTGGTAGCGGGAGAGACCGGACGCGACGAACGTCCAGTGGCCCAGCTGGAGGTGGTGCCCGGGGAAGCCCTCGTGGTACCAGGTGGAGACGAGGTTGTGCGTGGGGAAGCGGGTCCGGCCCAGCGTGGGCAGCCAGGTCCGGCCCGGACGCGCGAAGTCCAGGGACGGCTGTGAGTAGTACGGGGCCGCGGCGCCGCCGGCCGGCGCGATGCGGGACTCGACCTTCCTGACCGGCCCGGCGATGTCGAAGTACCGCCCGTCCAGCGCCGCCGCGGCCTCGTCCATCAGGGCCTGGAGCCAGATCCTGGTCTCCTCCACGCCGTGGACGCTCCTGCCGTGGTCGCCCAGCCAGGCCAGCACGACCCAGGGGTCCTGCCCGCCGGGCAGGATGCGCTGCGCCTCGGCCCGCATCTCGGGCAGCAGTCGGTGGAACTCCTCCCAGCCGTACGCGTACGCCTCGTCGAGGTCGAGATCCGCGCCGGTGCAGTAGCGGGCGAAGCGACCGTAGCGCTCGCGCCCAACGGCGTCCTCGGCTCCGGCGCCGGTGGCCTGGGCCTCGTACTCGCGCCGGAACCACTCCCCCAGCTCCGCGAAGGCGCCGGTCGCCGCGCGCGCCGCGGCATCGACCTCGGCGCGCTGGTGCGGCGGAGCACCGGCGGCCAGCGGGCCGAAGCCACCGCTCCCGGAGCCGGCGGAGCCCCCGGAGCCCAGCCACTCCTCCAGCTGCGCCACGTTGGCCCGTACCTGGCGCGGCGCCGCCGCCAGTCCGCGCCCCACGCCCTCGGCCAGCGAGGCCCGGTAGCCGCTCAGGCAGTCGGGTACGGCCCGCAGCCGCTGCGCGATCGCCGCCCAGTCCTGCGGCGTACGGGTCGGCATCACCGCGAAGACCTTGCGGACCCGGTGCAGCGGCGAGGAGATGTTGTTCACCGCGCGCAGGTGCTCGCCCGCCTCGTACTGGGCCAGTTCCGCGTCGAGCCGCTCCCGCAGCAGCCGCGCGCACCGCCGCTCGACGTCGGAGTCCCCGTGCCCCCCGGCGAGCCGTACGAGGGTCTCGCGCGCGAGCGCGGCCTCGGCGGCGGCCCCGTCGGGCGAGAAGTCCGGCAGTCTGCCGGCGCCGACGGAGGTGCCGAGGTACGTGCCGGTGATCGGGTCGAGCCCGACGAGGGCGTCGACATGCGCGTCGGAGATCTGACGGGGCAGCTCACGCTGGGGCCTCAACATGCCCGGACCCCTGCCCAGCCCCTCCGCGGGACAAGCCCGGGCCCGTCTCTTTGGCCGGTATCCCGCGCCCGGCCGCCCGCCCCGCTCACGCTCCGCGAGCGGGGCGGTCACGCCCCGACGTGCGGGGTGCGGCAGTGGTGCGCACGATGGGGACGGGACCGATGTGGCATTCGGAACGGGGTCCCGCATCCGAGAGAGAGGCGGCGCGATGAGCAGCACGCCGAGTACCACGCCGAGCAGTACCAGCAGCGGCTGGGCCGCGGGCGGCACGATGTTCGCCGGCGTCGTGATGATCGTCACCGGCATCTTCGGCATCATCGAAGGCATCGTCGCGATCGCCAACGACGAGGTGTACCAGCGCATCGGCGCCTACACCTTCAAGTTCGACCTCACCTCCTGGGGCTGGATCCATCTCGTCGTCGGCATCCTCGTCGTCGCCGCCGGCGCGGCGATCCTCAAGGGCTGGGAGGCCGGCCGGTATGCAGGTATCGCTCTGACCAGCTTGTACGTGATCCTGCACTTCATGTGGCTGCCGTACCAGCCACTCTGGTCGATCATCGCGATCGGCCTCGGCGTGTTCGTCATCTGGGCCCTGTGCACCGACGTCTCCCGGACGGCGAAGCACTGACGGTGTGACGGCAGCGGCCGGACTCCGACGGATACCCTCGTGCCGGTACGCGTACGCCACCGGCACGAGGAGCAGGGACAGCATGACGATTCACCGGCCGGGCCGGCCCGGAGACCTGCCCCCGGCGGAACTGCTCTGGGCCCGGTGGGCGTTGGTCGCCGTACTGGAGGCGACGACCGAGGCGGAGAGCCGCGGCGTCCACCGCACCGGCCACTGGATCGACGGCTCCGCGCTCCGTCTCGACGACAGCGGCTGCACGTGGTGGGCCCTGCGGCGGATGGGCCGGGGCCGCTTCGTGCTCTACGGCGAGGACGAGTCGAGCGGCGTCAAATGGCACGAGCCCGCCGTCGACATGCTGGCGCAGGGACCGGACTGGCTCCCGTACGAGAAGCTGCGCGACCTGCTGGAGGGCTGGGAGCTGGGCTGCGTCTACTGGTACGAGAACGGCGCCTGGGCCCGCGCCCCCTACCCGGAGGACCTCGGGGACGACGGTCTGGACTGCGGCATGAACCGCTTCGCGGACCGGCGGGAAGTCCTCGGCCTGCTGGCCGGCCACGGCCCGGCCGCGAAGGAGCTCCTGGAGGCCGCCGAGGAGTACCGGCTGGCGCCCCGGGCGCTGGATTCCCTGGTCGCGGTCGCCGGGAACGACGGCCGGGACGAGGACTGGGACCTGCCCGCCATGCACCGCGCGCTGGAGCCGGCCGGTCTCGCCGGGGAGCCCGTCACCACGTAGTGCACGCGATCCCGAAGTGTTCTAGCGTCGTATGAGTGCCCGCACGGAGGTGAGGACGTGGAGGTGAGCAAAGTGGCGACTCCGACTCCGACTCCGGCCCAGTTCCGGGCCGTCCACGGCGACATGGGGCGATGGCAGTCCGTCGACTTCGAGGTGTACGAGCACCTCGTGGAGAACCAGTACGTCGTCCGCCCGCGGCCCCGGCCGGGACCCGGCGACCGCCTGCCCCGCCGTGCTCCGGACCCGGCGACCGGACCGGGGTCGCCGGACCAGGGCGTGGCCTAGGCGGAGGCCCGCCGGGGACGCGGAGCGGCGAGCCTGCGGGCTCCGCGGACCAGGCCGTACGCGCCCAGCGCCGCCACCGGGACGGCCGTGACGGCTACCGTGGCCCACTCCTGCGCATAGTGCACGGCCTGGGTGGGCGTCCGCTCGAAGGTGATCATCGGGCCGTAGCTGTAGTAGCCCCAGATCATGAGCAGCTGGGAGAGCACGGCGCGCAGGACGGCGTGCACCGCCGTCGGCGCCGTGGCCGAGACCAGCAGCACGACGGCCGCGTACGGCACGTAGCCGGAGGCGAAGCGGCTCGCCGCGGTCACGTTCAGCCCGTCGCCGTCGCCCGCGACGGCGATCCACGCGGACAGGGCCCCGGCGGCCAGGGCCACCGCCACGGTGACGGCCGCTCGCAGCGCACCCCTCTTCATCTCGTTCTCCTCACCTGCCACGTGCGTTCCCGGTCTCCTCACACCCTGCGCCGCTGGTTTGCGCGGACAATGACGGGAATATGACCGTTTCGTCACGAGGTGGGCGTGGGGAGCGGCTCCGCCTCCTTCTCGGGGCGGTCCTTCTCGGCGCGGTCCTTCTCGGCGCGGCGCCGCAGCGCGTCCTCGTCCGTGTCCGCGTCGTACGTCACCAGTTTGGGCAGCGCCACGGTGAGGGCCGCCACCGCCGCCACGCACATCAGACCACCGCTCCAGAACGCCGACCGCGTGCCCGTCCAGCCCGCGACCGTGCCCGCGCGGACCTGGCCCAGCTGCGGCCCCACGCTGTACGAGAGCACCTCGATGCCCGCCAGCCGCCCGCGCAGCTCCTCGGGGATGGTCTGGTTCCAGATCGTCGCCCGCCCCAGGCCGCTCAGCATGTCGCCGGCGCCCGCGACCGCCAGGCACGCCAGCACCACCCAGATGTCGGTGAACCAGCCGGTCGCCGCGATCGCCACGCCCCAGACTGCCGCCCCGCACACCACGAACAGGCCGTGCCGCCGTACCCGGGAGGTCCAGCCGCTGGTCATCCCGAGGACCAGGGAGCCCACGGCGCCCGCCGAGTACATGAGGCCCAGCGCCCACACCGCATCGAGCTCGTCCGCGAGGAAGGGGAAGATCGTGTTCGGAAAGGCGAAGAACATCGCCGCCAGGTCCACCGCATAGGTGCCCAGCAGCACCGGCCGGCTCCACGCGTAGCGCGCGCCTTCGGCGATCCCGCGCAGTGAGGGCCGTTCCGCGTCGGGCGAGGGCGGTGCCGGGGCCAGCCGCGTGCACAGGATCACGGACAGGACGAAGCCGGCGAGGGTGATGCCGTAGGCGGCCGGGTAGCCGGCGTAGGCGACGACCAGGCCGGCGAGCGCCGGTCCGGCGATCGCGCCGATCTGGTAGCGCAGCGCGTTCAGGGCGGCGGCCGCGGTCATCTGCTCGTGGGGCACGATCCGCGCCATCATCGAGTCCAGGGCCGGGCGCTGCAGCCCGGCCAGTGCCGAGACGCCGGCCGCGACCACGTACAGGGGCCACAGCAGCGGGTTCGGCAGCAGGGAGTTGACGAGCAGGATCAGGGCCAGCACCCCGAGTCCGGCCTCGCTCAGCATGATCATCCGCCGCCGGTCGATCGCGTCGGCCAGGGCCCCGCCGTAGAGGCCGAAGACGACGAGCGGGACGATTTCCACCGCGCCCATCGCACCGACCGCGAGCGGCGAGTCCGTCAGGTGCTTGATCTGGAGCGGGAGGGCGATCATCGCCATGAAGGACGTGAAGAACGTGACGGCGCCCTGGAAGAAGAGCAGCCGGAAGTCGCGGCTGGACCGCCACGGGGACAGATCCGGAAGCAAACTGGACAAACGGGTGGTACTCACAACGGGTCATCGTGAGGGAACCGCCCGCGCCCGGGCAACGCATTTTTCGCACCCGGGCGCGCGCGGCCGGGCCGCTCAGGCCTCCTCGCCGCCCAGGTGTTGCCACAGGAACGTGTACGCGAGCGCCTGGTTGACGGCTGCCTGTTCGTTGTCGCTGGCTCCGCCGTGGCCGCCGCCGGTGTTCTCGTGGAAGAGCACCCGGTGTCCCAGCTCCCGCAGCCGGGCGGCCGTCTTGCGGGCGTGGCCGGGGTGGACGCGGTCGTCGCGGGTGGAGGTCATCAGCAGCATCGGCGGGTACGGCCGGTCCGCGGAGAGGTTGCGGTACGGGGAGAGGGCTTCGAGGTGGGGGCGGTCCGCCTCGCTGTCGGGGTCCCCGTACTCGGCGACCCAGGAGGCCCCGGCGAGCAGGCGGTGGTAGCGGAGCATGTCCAGGAGCGGCACCTTCGCGACGACCGCGCCGAACAGCTCCGGGTGGCGCACCAGCATGGCGCCCATGAGCAGGCCGCCGTTGCTGGCTCCGGTGATGCCGAGCCGTTCGGGGGTGGTGATGCCGCGGGCGGTGAGGTCGGCGGCGACGGCGGCGAAGTCCTCGAAGGCCCGGACCCGGTTCGCGCCGAGGGCGGCCTGGTGCCAGGCGGGGCCGTACTCGGAGCCGCCGCGGA
The DNA here is from genome assembly GCF_042752335.1 of Streptomyces sp. NPDC059355. Lineage (NCBI taxonomy): Bacteria > Bacillati > Actinomycetota > Actinomycetes > Kitasatosporales > Streptomycetaceae > Streptomyces > Streptomyces sp. NPDC059355. The sequence goes on from NZ_JBHYXN010000010.1 coordinate 50,175, forward strand.
TGTTGGCGACCGCGTACGTACCGCCGCGGGCGAGCCAGGCCCGGCCGGTGAGCGGGCTGTAGCCCGGGGTCTGCTGGTCCCGGAAGCCGCCGTAGCCGTAGAGGAGCGCGGGGCCGGGACCGTCCTGGCCGGCGGGGCCGACGACGAAGTACGGGACGCGTGTACCGTCCGCGGAGGTCGCGAAGAACTGCCGGACCGACAGCCCGCGGGCGTCGAAGCGGACGGGAGCCTGCTTGAGCGGCTCGGAGTCGGCGCCGATGTGCCCGTAGGCGAGCGTGGAGGGCTGCAGGAAGCCGTCGATGTTGAGGAAGTACTCGTCGCTGACGTCCGCGTCGGTGTCGGTGACGGTCGCCGACGACAGCGCCGGCACGTCCGCGAGCGGCCGGCGGCTCCAGCCGTCCGGGCCCGGGGTGAGGACCTCGATGCGGGTCGCGACGTCGGCGAGGGTCTCCAGGATCAGGTGGTGGCGGGTCCAGCTGTGCCCGGCCAGCGCGGTGCGCTCGTCGGGCGCGAACAGCACGTGCGCGGTGCGGTCCCCGGCGAGGAAGGCGTCGAAGCCGAAGGCGAGGAGCGAGCCGGCCGGGTGGCCGAGCCAGGGGGTCTTCGGGGTGACGATCAGCCACTGGCGGTGCGCGTACTTCCCGGCGTCGTCAGGGACATCGATCTTCACGAGCCGGTCGCCGTCGGCGAGCAGGTGCAGCTCGTCGTGGAAGAAGTCGGTGTGGCGGGAGACGAAGTCGCGCTCGTGGCCGGGGGTCGGGTCGTGCCAGCCGGCGGCGGACACGTCCCCGGGCTCGGCCTCGAAGACGACCGCGGCGTCCGTCACGGGGGTGCCCCGGCGCCAGCGCCGCACCGTACGGGGGTAGCCGGAGGCGGTCAGCGAGCCCGGTCCGAGGTCGGTGCCGAGGAAGACGGTGTCCTCGTCGATCCAGCCGATCCGGGTCTTCGCCTCCTCGACCCGGAAGCCGCCCTCCTCGCCCCGTACGAACGCGCGCTCGTCGAGGTCGAACTCGCGGACCACGACGGCGTCGGAGCCGTCCCGGGAGAGCTGGACCAAGGCGCGGCGGTGATCCGGGTACCGCACCCGGGCGCCCGCCCACACCCACTCCTCGCCCTCCCGCGCGGCGAGGGCGTCGATGTCGAGGAGCACCTCCCAGTCGGGGTCGTCCTTGCGGTACTGCTCCAGCGTCGTACGCCGCCACACGCCCTTCGGGCGCTCCGCGTCCTGCCAGAAGTTGTAGAGGTGCGCACCGCGGCGGGCGGTGTACGGGATGCGGTCGGCGTCGTCGAGGACCTCGCGCAGTTCGTCGCGCAGCGCCTCGAAGCGCGGGTCGGCGGTGAGCGCGGCGGCGGTCTCCGTGTTCCGCTCCGCCACCCAGGCCAGGGCGCGCTCGCCCTCGACGTCTTCCAGCCACAGGAAAGGATCTTCAGCAGTCACCCCACGATTGTGCAGCCCCGCCGGGCGGCCCGGAGCCGCATCGCCCGGAGCGGGGGCTCCGGGTCGTCCGGGTACCGGCGGGGCCGGTCAGGCCGACAGCGGCCGGTCGTGGGCACCCACGGGGGCGGGCAGGGCCGTGGAACCGGTGAGGTAGCGGTCCACCGCGGCGGCCGTCGCCCGGCCTTCCGCGATGGCCCACACCACCAGGGACTGGCCGCGCCCGGCGTCGCCCGCCACGAAGACCCCGTCGGGGCGGCGACGGGAGGGCCGCTGCTCCCTGGGCCGGCCCCAGGCCGGAGGCGCACCCGCCGTCGGAGCCTCGGCCCAGGACGGCGCCTCGGCCTTCGCGGCACGGCCCGCCGGTGGCGCGGACGTGCCGGACGCGCCGGACGCGCCGGACGCGCCGGACGCGCCGAGGGCCGCGTAGTCCGCGTCCCGGGCGAAGTTGCCCCGGTCGTCCCGGGTGAGCCCGAGCTGTTCGCCGAGCCGGCAGGCCCGCTCGGGGCCGGAGAAGCCGAGCGCCAGCAGGACCAGCCCGGCCTCGATGACCCGCTCGGTGCCCGGCATGGGCCTGCGCCCCACGGCCTCCACCGCCGTCAGGTGCAGGGCCCGTACCCGGCCGTCCGCATCGCCCTCGAAGTGCATGGTCGCGCTGGAGAACAGGCGCGGGTCGGTGCCGTGCCGCCCGCGTGCCTCCTCGTGGGCGTGGGATATCCGGTACACCTGCGGGTGCACCAGCGGCCACGGCTCTCCCTCGGACCGGTCGGGGCCGGGCTCCGGTCGGATGTCGAGCTGGACCACGGAGAGCGCGCCCTGCCGCAGGGCGGTGCCCAGACAGTCCGAGCCCGTGTCCCCGCCGCCGACGATCACCACGTGCCGGCCCTCGGCGGTGAGCGCGGGCTCCGCGCAGTCGCCCTCGCCGACCCGGTTGGCGCAGGTCAGGTAGTCCATGGCCTGGTGGATGCCGTGCAGTTCACGGCCCGGCGCGGCCAGTTCCCGGCGCTCCTCGGCCCCGACCGCGACGACGACCGCGTCATGGCGGCGGCGCAGTTCGCCCGCGTCCACGCGGCCTCCGATGTCGGCGTCCGTACGGAAGACCGTGCCCTCGGCCCGCATCTGGGCGATCCGCCGGTCCAGGTGGGTCTTCTCCATCTTGAAGGCGGGGATGCCGTAGCGGAGCAGGCCGCCGATGCGGTCGGCCCGCTCGTAGACGACGACGGTGTGCCCGGCCCGGGTCAGCTGCTGGGCCGTGGCGAGCCCGGCCGGGCCGGAGCCGATGACGGCCACGGTCTGCCCGCTGAGCCGGCCGGGCGGTGCCGGCGGGGCGTACCCGAGCGCCCAGGCCTGGTCGGCGATGGTCTGCTCGACGTTCTTGATGGTCACCGGATCGGCGTTGATCGCCAGTACGCAGGAGTCCTCGCAGGGGGCCGGGCAGAGCCGGCCGGTGAACTCGGGGAAGTTGTTGGTGGCGTGCAGCCGCTCGGACGCGGCCCGCCAGTCGCCGTGCGCGGCGTAGGCGTTCCACTCGGGGATGAGGTTGCCGAGCGGACAGCCGCCGTGGCAGAAGGCGACTCCGCAGTCCATGCAGCGGTTCGCCTGCTCGGACACCAGGGGCAGCAGCGTCTGCCCGGCGTGCACCTCGCGCCAGTCGCCCAGCCGCTGGTCCGCGGGGCGCGACGGCACGGGGTTCCGGGGGGTCCGGAGGAACCCGTACGGGTCGGTCATACGCCGCCTCCCTGGTCACGGGCGGACACGACGGTCAGACCAGGCTACGCCGGGTTCCCGGCCTGCGCGGCGGCCAGGAATTCCGTGGTCGCCGCGGTGAACCGCTCGGGGTCGTCGAGCCACGGGGCGTGGCCGGCTCCGGGCTGGGCGATGAGCCGGGCGTGCGGGAACAGGGTGGCGTACTCGGCTGCGGCGCACTGGGGCAGTGACACGTCGGACCCGCCCGCGAGGACGAGCACGGGCGCGCCGAGCCCCGCGAGTGCCTTACGGGTGGCGTCGGGGTCGAAGGCGCCTTCGCCGGCGTAGGCGGCCGTGGCCTCGGCGTTCTTCTGGGCCTCGTCGGCGGCGTCGTAGGCGCGGGCCGCGTCGTCCCAGCGGCCGTGGAGGAAGGGGGCGATCGCCTGCCGGCTGTCGGCGGTGCCCCGGCCGGCGGCGAGGGCCTCCAGGGCGGCGTACGCGTCCGGGTACCAGGGCTCGCCCCGGCGCAGGCGGGCGGTCTCGAGCCGGGCCTCGCCGGTGATCGTGATGCCGACGGCCATGACGCTCGGGGTGAGCAGGACGAGCTTGCCGACGCGCTCCGGGTGGCGGCCGGCGTACAGGACGGCCAGGTTGGCGCCGGCCGAGTGCCCGAGCAGGTCGATCCGGTCGAGGCCGAGGTGCTCGCGCAGTGCCTCGACGTCCTCGACCTGCCGGTCGCAGCGGTAGGAGCCGGTGTCGGCGGGCAGCTCCGAGCGGCCCGTGCCCCGGAGATCGAGCATGATCAGCTGCCGGTGCGCGGAGAGCCCGCCGAGCTCGCCGAGGTAGGCGGAGTCCCGCATCGGCCCGCCGGGCAGGCAGACGAGCGGGGGCCCGTCCGCGCCGGAGACGCGATAGGCGAGTGTGGTTCCGTCGGGAGCGGCGAAGGTAGGCATGCCGCAGACCCTGTCAGCGGCCCCGGCCCCGGGCAAACGGGTTTCCCGGCGGGCCGCGACCTGCCGAAGGCGGCCCCACCGGGCGCGTGGCGCAGCGCGACGAGCGGTTCGCCCTCTGCCGCCCCGTGCCGTCTCGGTCCGCCTCGGTCCCCCTCGGTCCGCCTCGGTCCGCCTCGGTCCGCCTGCCGCGAGGCGGTCAGAGGCCTTCTCGGGCTTGCGCGATCAGGGCGCGCGCCTGCACGACGGTGGCCGTCAGCTCCTCGACCGTGGTGCCGGGCGCACCCAGCAGACCGCGGACGCGGCGCCCGAAGTCGGCGGGTGCGCCGGGCAGGGTCTCGGCGACGGCCAGCGCGCCCTTCTCGTTGAGGCACCAGCGGCGGTCCGAGGCGAACATCGCCTGCACCAGCACGCCCACGGCCCGGGACAGGCACAGCGCCACGTACAGGGCGTCCCCCCGGGCCGCACCCTTCGCCGCGCCCTCGGCCAGGAACTCCGCCTCCCAGGCCGCCGCCGTCAGCGCCTCGCGCAGCGGTTCGGGGTAGTCGGCGGTCCGCCGCCGAAGCTCCGTCAGCTCGCCCGTCGGGTCGGCGAGCACCTGCCCGAGCGCCACCTCGCCCGCGTAGCACGGCGACCAGAAGCCGAGCGGATGCCCGGCCTGCACGCCGATCTCGTAACGGCCCTCGCGGCACTGCTCCCACACCTGCCCGACCCGGTCCAGATCCCGCAGGATCCAGTCCACGGCGGCCCCCTCGACCCGCAGCCACGCGCCGCCGTTGACCCAGGGGCCCCAGCCGCCGGGCGCGGCCACGTCCGCTCCGGGCCCGGCCAGCGCGCGCAGCGCGTCGAGGTCGAGGGCGCCGCGGTAGTAGACGCCGAGGTCCCAGTCCGATCCGGGCCGGTGTTCCCCGCGCGCCCGGCTGCCGCCGAGCATCACGCCCACCACACCGGGTACCCGGGTCAGGCGCTCCGCCGTGTCTTGGATGATCGTTTCCACGGCGCGAGTCTCGCACCGCAGGTCCGCGCCAGGCCGTCGGATTGCGGCAAGCCGACCCTACGCACCCCTGCCGGCGGGGCCGGCGGCGTCCAGGGCCGCAGTCAAGTAGCGGCGTACGACGTCCAGTTCACCGGGCGTGAACTCCCCGGCCGCGTCGACCAGACCGCCGATCAGCGGGCCGAAGAAGGACCAGCCCAGCTCGACGGCCTTCGGCTCCACCACGAGCAGGATCCGGCGCCGGTCCTGCTCGTCGCGGCTGCGGCGGACCAGGCCCAGCCGTTCCAGCCGGTCGAGGAGCGCGGTGGTGCCCGCCGAGTTGAGCCGCAGGGCCTCACCGAGCCGCCCCGGGGTGACCGCCTCCCCCGCCCGGTCGGCGTCCAGCAGCCGGATCAGGGCCCGCAGATCGGTCGGATGCAGCCCGTTGCGCGCCGCGAACTCGGCGCCGCGCAGGTGGAGTTCCACCGTGACCGCGCGCAGGAGGTGGACCAGCCGCATGGCCGGGGTGTCGTCATCGCTCACTCGACTATTCTCTCGCTGAACGAGATGATCGGTCAACGAGACGATATCCGGGGGCCTGCCGTGACCGTGAGCGCATCCGCATCCGCATCCGCAGACGCATCGCAAGAGTTCTTCGCCGCCTACGAGGCGCTGCTCGCGCGCTGGCCCGCCGGCACCGCCGAGATCGACGTCCCGACCCCGTACGGAACGACGCGCGTCCACGCGTACGGGCCGGCCGGGGCCCCCGCGGTACTGCTCCTGCACGGCGGCGGCTCCACCGGCGCCGTCTGGTTCGCCAACGCCGCGGCGCTCGGTGCCCACCACCGGGTACTCGCCGTCGACATCCTCGGCGACGCCGGCCGCAGTGTCCGTACCGGCCGCCCGCTGCGCGCCACCGCCGACCTGATGGCGTGGCTGGACGCGCTCCTCGACGGGCTCGGCATCCGCCGCGCCCACCTGCTGGGGCATTCGTACGGTGCCTGGATCGCCCTGACGTACGCCCTGCGGGCACCCGAGCGGGTCGACCGGCTGGTGCTCCTCGACCCGACCCGGTGCTTCGCGGGGTTCCGCCCCGGATTCCTGCTGCGCTCACTGCCCGTGCTGGCGCGCCCGAGGACGGCCCGCGCACTTGCCTACGTCGACCGCGAGACGGCGGGCACGGACACCGACCCGGACTGGAAGCGGCTGTACGCGTTGGCGGCCTCGGACTTCGCGCACCGGAAGCTGATCGTCGGCCGCCGCCCGGACGCCGGGGCGCTGAAGGCCCCGCTGCTGGTCCTGCTCGCGGGCCGCAGCGGCGCCCACGATCCGGAGAGGGTCGCGGCCCGCGTCCGCGGGGCCGTGCCGCACGCCCGGATCGAGAGGCTCCCGCGGCTCACCCACTACGCGCTGCCCACGGCGGCGCCCGCGGAGACGAACCGCCTGGTCTGCGAGTTCCTCAGGGCCGAACCGGACGACCGGGGCGACGGCGGCGACGGCGACGGCGACCGGGAAGGTCAGTCCAGGTCGAGGTGGTAGGCCCCGGCGGCGGCGTCGGCGAACAGCGTGAACTGGACGCGATGACCCGGCTCGCCGTCGTGGTCGCCGTCGCCGTCGACGTCCACCTCGACGGGCTCGGCGTCCACGAGGACGTACTCCCCGTAGCCCTCGAAGTCCCCGGGGCCGTCGGCGACGCCGATGTGGATCGGGGTCTCGTCGGGCAGCGCTGCCAGCACCTCGCGGAGCCGGCCAGCGGTCCACACCTGCGGATTGTGATCGAACGTGTCAGCCATGCGGCGACATTAGAGCGCGAAGGGTGCACCACGGCCACGGCGCGCCGGATTGTTTCCCGCATCCGCGACGACCGTCACCCGGAGTGCGTCCGGAGACCGTCCAGGTGCGCGTGGAGGACCTCTCGCGCCTCGGACGGGGCGAGGTGGCCGATGAGGACGTGCGCGGTGAGCCCGTCCGCGAGGGCAAGAAGACTGCGGGCCTCACAGTGCGTGTCGACGGGCCCCGTGCGGCCGTCGCCCTCCGCCGCCTCGGTGATGAGCTGCGTGAACGACTCGTGCAGGGCGGCACGGTTCGCCCGCAGCATGCCGGCGAGCGACTCGCTGACCGCCGCCTGCGCGACGACGGCCGGCCAGACCCTGGCCTCGGGCCGGTGCTCCTCCCGCAGCAGCGCGACCTCGGTGGCCGCGTACCCCAGGGCAGTGCCGGCCGACCGGGCTGGGCTCCCGGCCAGCCGGGCCGTACCCGCTCCCCGACGCTCGCCCACGTACCCGAGGCGAAGACGAGCATCTCCTCCTTGGCGCGGAAGCAGCGCTGCACGGCGCCCATCGAGACCCGCGCGCGGGCGGCGATGTCGCGCAGGGTCACGCCTTCGAGTCCGCGCTCGTCGGCCGGCCGGCAGACGGCCTCGGCGATGAGCCGTTTCCGTGAACCGTCAGCACCAGGCGGGATACTTGCCTGATGGGCATATCGAGGGGTCTCGGCCTCGCGGTCGGGCAGCAGGTCCAAGGGCTGGCGGGTCTCGCAGTCGATCAGGATGGTGCCGTACCGGCGGCCCTTCCCGGTGGCGAACTCGTCCACCCCCCCGCACCCGCGGCACCATCCAGGCCGGCTCCGGTACCGCCATCACCACGCGCAGCACCGTCATCCGGCTGACCACGATGCCCATCAGCAGCTCCAGCCGAGCCACGGCGCGAGCGGCCAGGACGACACCGAGTGCGCCGATCACCCGCGCGCAGCCGCTGTTGTCGCAGAACAGCCGACATACCGACGACTCGATGCGCACCGGCCGGGCGCCGACGGGCGCATCGGCGATCCTGAGCCCGTAGCGGCTGTGCACGCGCGTCGACGACTCCCCGCACCCTGGACAGACGGCACCGTCACCAAGTGCGGGAACACCATCTCCGGCAAGGTCTCACACAGCCGAAGGATGACGCCCGAGATGACGAAGCGTCACCGGCGTACGGCAGCACGATCCATTTCACGAAATCCGTGCCTGAACCTATGCGCCTGTGCACCGTGACCGGCTTCGCGGGCGACCCGGCCGTGGCCGTGGCCGTGGCCGTGCCGACGGGTCTGGCCGACGGCCTTCCGTACGGGGTCCAGATCGTCGGGCGTGCGTTCCGGGAGGATCTGTGCCTGGACGCCGCCGAGGCGATCGAGAGCCGCCTCGACGCCCTCACCCCGCTGGACCCCCGCGGGTGAAGGCCCCCGCCGGGTGCCGCCGGTGCGCCTGCCGGCCCGTCCGTCACACGAGCCGGCCGGTCCGGCGGCCCGCGGCGGTGGCGCCGCGCGTCAGCCGTTGAGGGACTGCATCAGCTCCGGGGCGTAGCGGTCGCCCGAGACGACCCCGTGCGGGGCCACCGCCTCGATGGCGGCCAGGTCCGCGTCCGTGATCGCCACCGCGGTGGCGGCGATGTTCTCCTCCAGGTAGCGGCGGCGCTTCGTGCCCGGGATCGGCACCGCGCCCCGGCGCAGGGTCCAGGCCAGGGCCAGCTGGGAGGGGGTGACTCCCTTTTCCGCGGCGAGCCGGCGGACCTGGTCGACCACGGCCAGGTTGCGATCGAAGTTCTCGCCCAGGAAGCGGGGGTCCGTGCGGCGGAAGTCGTCCGCCGCGAAATCGTCCGGGGTGGTGATCGCGCCCGACAGGAAGCCCCGGCCGAGCGGCGAGTACGCGACGAGCCCGATGCCGAGATCGTGCAGGGTGTCGAGGACGCCGTCGTACTCGATGCCGCGTTCGAAGAGGCTGTACTCGGTCTGCACGGCGGCCAGCGGGTGCACGGCGTGGGCGCGGGCGATGGTGGCGGGCGCGGCCTCGCACAGGCCGATGTGGCGGACCTTGCCCGCGGCGACCAGTTCGGCCATGGCCCCGATGCTCTCCTCGATCGGGACGTTCGGGTCGACGCGGTGCAGGTAGTACAGATCGATGTGGTCCGTGCCGAGGTGGCGCAGGGAGCGGTCGGCCGAGCGGCGGATGTACTCGGGGGTCCCGTTGTGGCCGCGGAGGTCGCCCTCGTCGGTGAACTCCACGCCCGTCTTGGTGGCGACGACGGCGGCGTCGCGGCGGCCGGCCAGCGCCTTGCCGAGGAGCTGTTCGTTCAGGAAGGGGCCGTACCCCTCGGCGGTGTCGAGCAGCGTGACGCCCAGCTCCAGCGCGCGGTCGATGGTGGCCAGGGCCTCGGTCTCGTCGGTGGCTCCGTAGTGGGCGCTCATGCCCATCAGGCCGAGGCCTTCGGCTCCGACCTCGAGTCCCTGACCGCCCAGTGCGCGAATCTCCATGGTGCCGTACTCCTCCGTAAGTAACTAACTGGATAGTTCGACTATGCACCCGGCTCGCGCCACATGTCAATAACCAGATAGTTACTTGCTAGGCTGCGCCCATGGCACGGGACTCCAGCGCGACCAAGGCACGCCTGCTCGACGCGGCCTTCTCCGAATTCGCCGCGTACGGCATCGCCGGTGCGCGGGTCGATCGCATCGCCGAGGCCGCGCAGGCGAACAAACGGCTCATCTACGTCTACTACGGCAACAAGGAGCAGCTTTTCGACGCCGTGCTCCGGCGGGCCCTGGAGACCGGTTCGGAGTCCGTCCCGTTCGACGCCGACGACCTGCCGGGGTACGCGGGCGCCGTCTTCGACCACCTCGTCGCGCAGCCGGCCCTGATGCGGCTCGTGGTGTGGAAGCAGCTGGAGCGGCCCGGCGCCACGGACACGGAGGCGGAGTCCTACCGCGGCAAGATCGCGGTGGTGGAGGAGGCCCAGCGGGCGGGGCGCATCGACGCCGCGCTGGACCCCGCCGACATCCTCACGCTCGTACTGGGCCTGTCCCAGGCCTGGTTCGGCGCCGTGGGCGGGCCGGCCGCGGGCGGCGCGGGCACCGGCTGGACGCCCGAACGGCTGGCCCGGCACCGCGCGGCGGTGGTCGAGGCCGTACGCCGCATCACTGCGCCGCCGAAGGACACCTTCTAGGGAGTGCTGTCAAAGTGGCGTCGGCCGCCCGGGGAGGGCGGGGCCGGCGGGGCCTGGTGCGTGCGATCGCAAGGCGGAGGAGGGAATCGACGCGGTGGGGGCACCTCCCAGCGGTAGCTGGGGGACATCGGTGACCGACGACGCGGCGAGCGTGCGTGCCAGACCCCGCCGGCCGGACGGGACTTCGACGAAACGCCCCAGGGGCGGCCCCGGCCGTCGCCGCGGTGTCGGCACCGGATCCGCACCGGCCGCCTTGGGCACGACCGGCATCGGCCGGTGGGCCCGCCGGTGCGCCGGTCCACCGCGACTCCCCGCCTGCCCCCGCCCACCGGGACGGGGCCTGGCCCCCTACGAGGCCGGCGGGGACGACGGGGACGGGGCCGTCAGGATCATGCCGATGAGGTGGTCCAGCGCCGGCTGCGCGTCCGGGTCCTCCGGCAGCACCTCCGGGGCCGTGTCGGGGGCCGTCCTGCGCAGTTCCAGCCAGCCCAGGTAGGCGGCGTACCCGGCCAGGGCGCGATGGCGGGCCTCCTGCGGCCCGAAGCCCAGCCCGCCGAAGATCTCCGCGAGGAAGTCCAGCCGGGTCCGGGTGACCCGGGCGACGACCTCGGCGACCGCGGGGTGGGCGGTGTGCGCGACGAGGGCCGGTTCCAGTCCGGCGATCTCCTCGGAGCCCAGCGCGACGGCGAACAGCATCCGCGCCCGCGTCCACGGATCGCCCTCCTCCCGGACGGCGGTGACGACCTCCGCGGTGGCGCGCCGCTCCCAGGTCTCCAGGGCGGCCACGAGCAGGGCCTCCCGGTTCTCGAAGTGCCAGTAGAAACTGCCGCGGGAGACCGCGAGTTCGCGGGCGAGCACGTCCACCGCCACCGCCGCGAGACCACCCCGGGCCAGCGCGCGGAGCGCCGCTGCCGTCCATTCCTCCTTGGTCACTCTCCCCTTGGCCATGTTCCGTACAGTACTGTACGGAACATCCATACAGAGGTGTACGGAACTGGGGAGAGGGGTGCTGTCATGAGCGCCATGACCAGGCGGGTCGGTACGGAACACACGGGAGCCGGGGTACGGGGTGCGGCGGCGGCTGCGGCCGGAGGACTGCTCGCCGCGGGCGCCCTGCACGTGGTGTGGGTGTTCTCCCCCTGGCCACTGGACTCGCGGGCCGAGTTCGCTGCCGTGGTGGTCGGGGTGGAGGAGGAGCGGCTGCCGTCCGGGCCGCTGACGCTCGCGGTGGCGGGCGCGCTGGGCGCCGCCGCCGGGCTGGTGGCGACCGGGGCGCGGCCGGCGAGCCGGTTCGGGCGGTCCCGGCCGGTACGGGCCGGGCTGTGGGCGGTGTCCGGAGCAATGGCGGCACGCGGACTCGGCGGACTGGCGGGCTCCGGGCTCGGACTGTGGTCCAAGCCGGCCGAGTTCCGCCACTGGGACCTGCGGCTCTACTCGCCGCTGTGCGTCGCGCTGGGCGGGCTCACCGGGTACGTGGCCCTGCGCACCCGGCGCCGCCGCGCCTGACCGGCGGGCGGCGCGGCCGCGAAGGACCGCCGGCCCGGGCGGCGGCCCCGCCGCGGCAGGGCCGCGCCCGGCATGCGGAGCCGCTGCGCCGGGACGCGTACGGGGCCGGAGTCCGTCCGCGGCTGCGCCCACGGCCGGTCCGACCGGCAGCCACGAGGCGGCGAAGCAACTGCGGGGCGGACCGCGAACGATCCCCGACAGGCACCCCGGACCAGGCGCCCCGGTCCGGGAGCCGGAAGGCCGCGAGGCCGCCGCGAGGCCGCGGACCCGCTCCGGCGGGCCCGCGGACCGACCGCCGGCGAGGGGCCGCAGGCCGGGTGTCGGCGTGGCCTGCCCGTCCGGCAGGCCACGCCCGCGGACCGCGCGGCGGCGCCCGTCGGCGCAGCTGCGTCAGGCGGTCGGGGCGTCCGCCGTCCGCGCCCGGGCCAGGATGGTCTCCGTGTCCACGCCCGTCGGGAGCGTCCCGTACGCGCCGCCGTGCTCGCCGCCCAGACGGGAGGCGCAGAAGGCCTCCGCCACGGCGCCCGGGGCGTGGCGCAGCAGCAGCGACGCCTGGAAGGCCAGGGCCATCGTCTCGGTCAGCTGCCGGGCCCGGTACTCGGCCTCGGCCGGATCGGCCAGCTGCTTGTGCAGCCCGGCCACCGCCGCGTCCAGGTGCCGGTCGGCGCCCGAAGCCCGCCCGACCTCCTCGAAGAAGGCCTCGACGGTCTCCGGCTGCCGGGCCATCGCCCGCAGCGAGTCCAGGGCCGCGACGTTGCCGGAGCCCTCCCAGATCGACGACAGCGGGGCCTCCCGGTAGAGGCGCGGCATGCCGGAGTCCTCGATGTAGCCGTTGCCGCCCAGGCATTCGAGGGCTTCGGCCGCATGCCCGGGGGCGCGCTTGCAGACCCAGTACTTGGTGACCGCCAGCCCCAGCCGGCGCAGCAGCGCCTCGTCCTGGCCGCCCCGGGACACCCGGTCCGTGGCGCCCGCGAGGCGCAGGGCGACGGCGGTCGCCGCCTCGGATTCGAGCGCGAGGTCGGCGAGGACGTTGCGCATCAGGGGCTGGTCGATGAGCGCCTTGCCGAACGCCCGCCGGTGCGTGGCGTGGTGGACGGCGCGGATGGTGCCGAGCCGCATGCCGGACGCCCCGCCGAGCACGCAGTCGAGCCGGGTCATGTTGACCATCTCGATGATGGTCGCGACGCCGCGCCCCTCCTCCCCCACCAGCCAGCCGAAGGCCTCGTCGTACTCGATCTCGGCGGAGGCGTTGGACCGGTTGCCCAGCTTGTCCTTGAGGCGCTGGAGCAAAAGCCGGTTCCTGCTGCCGTCGGGCAGGACCCGCGGCAGCAGGAAACAGGAAAGCCCGCCCGGCGCCTGAGCCAGCGTCAGGAACACGTCCGACATGGGAGCGGAGGTGAACCACTTGTGCCCGGTCAGCCGATAGGTGCCGTCCGGGGCCCGGACGGCGGTGGTGGTGTTGGCGCGTACGTCGGAACCGCCCTGCTTCTCGGTCATCGACATGCCTGCGATCAGGCCCTGCTTGGTGTCCGGCCGGCGCAGCCCGTAGTCGTACGTACGGGAGGCGAGCAGCGGCTCCAGCCATGCGGCGAGCTCCGGGGTCGCCCGCAGCGCGGGTACGGCGGCGTACGTCATGGACACGGGGCAGGAGTGACCCGCCTCGACCTGGCCCCAGACGAGGAACTTCGCGGCCCGCGCGACGTGCGCCCCGGCCCGGTCGTCGGCCCAGGGCGCGGCGTGCAGCCCGTGGGAGACGGCGGTGCCCATCAGCTCGTGCCAGTACGGGTGGAACTCCACCTCGTCGATCCGGTGGCCGTAGCGGTCGTGGGTGCGCAGCACCGGCGGGTTCTCGTTGGCCACGCGGCCCCATTCCGCGGCCTGTTCGGAGCCGGCGAGGGCGCCGAGCCGGTGGAGCGCGGGTATCGCCCACGCGGCGCCCTCCCGGGCGACCGCCTCCAGCAGGGCCGGGTCGGCGGCCGCGTCGTAACCGTGGTGCGGGGGAACCTGGTTGGTGACCTCATGCGTCTGCGGCATCGTGTCCTCCAAGGGCACGCAGGGTGAAGGTGATCAGGCCGGGGATGACGTCCCCCCGGGGCCGCGTCCCCGTCGGCCAGCGGCCCGACGAGCGCTTCGGCGATCGCGCCGACGAGCGCGGCGGCAGTCAACTCGGGTGATTGTGGCGGCAGTTCTCCGGAGGCCACGCCCGCCGCAATCTGTCCGGCGTAGACGTCGCGGAACGCCCTCCGGAAGAGGAGGCGTTCGGCGTCGACGGCGGGGTCGGCCGGCTCCGCCAGCAGGGCGAAGGCCCGGCGCGGCGCCTGCAGCGCCCGGTAGGCGAAGGTCTCGACGGCGGCGGCCACCCGCTGCGCGGCCCCGCCCGGGCGCTCCGTCGCGGCGGCCACGGCCTCCAGCTCCCGGGCCACGAGCGTGCGGAAGAGCGCGGCGGCCAGCTCGGACTTCCCGGAGAACGACTGGTACACGCTGCCGGTGGAGATCCCGGCCTCGGCGGCGATGGCGGCGACCGAGCAGCCGCCGTACCCCTCCCGGGCGAGCAGGTGGACGGCGGCTTCGAGCACCCGGTCCCGCCGGGCGTCGAGACGGGCCTGTACGGAAGGCGGGCGACGGTAGGGCATGGAAGGATTGAAGCACCGATTCACTGCTTCACACCAGATCCGGACTGGTCCGACCGTGCCGGGAGGGCACCCCCTGGGGAGTGTCGTCAAAGTGACCCCGCCGGCCAGCCGGGACTTCGACGACACGACCTAGGTGAGGGTCGCCGGGGTGGGGCCGTCGGGGCGGACGGTGATGCTGTACGCGGCCTTGGCGGGGACGGACCGGAAGGCCGGGACGTGGGCGGGCAGCAGCTGTTCGAGCAGGACGGTCGACTCGCGGAGGGCGAACTGCAGGCCGAGGCAGGCACGGGGGCCGATGCCGAAGGGGAGGTAGGCGCCGGGGTGGGTGGGGCGGCCGTCCGGGGTGGTGAAGCGGCGGGGGTCGAACCCCTCGGGATCCGGCCACAGTTCGGGGTCTCGGTGCGTGAGGTACGGGCAGACCACCACGTCGGAGCCCGCTTCCACGGCATAGCCGGCCATGACGTCGGCCTCGGCGGCGTACCGGGGCAGGATCCACGCAGACGGGTAGAGCCGGAGCGTCTCGTGCACCAGGGCCTGGACGGCTCGGCGGCGTTCCGCCGAGCCGGGGGCGCCCGCGGCGAGGGCCTCGTCGCGGGCCCCGGGGTGCCGGTCGAGCAGCAGGTAGAGCCAGGTCAGGGTGGTGGCGGTGGTCTCGTGGCCGGCGACGAGCAGCGTGATCAGCTCGTCGCGGATCAGCCGGTCGGTGTACTCGGGGCGTTCGCCGGCCGCGCCGATCAGGAGGTGCAGGAGGCCCGGACCGTCGGGCCCGGCCTCGCCGGCGCGGGCGGCCGCGATGGCACGGTGCGCGACGGCGTCGATCCTGGCGAGGTCGGTGGCGACGGCGTCCCGGGCGTCGGCGGTGTCGGCCGGCAGGGTCGGCATCGCGGCCACCACGGCGGCGACGGCGCCCAGTTCGCGGTCGGTGTCGTCGTCGAGGGGATGTCCGGTGAGGGAGCGCCAGATCGTGTCCAGGGCGAAGCGGCGCATCTCCAGGCCGATGTCGAGCGGCTGACCGGTGCGGGCGTACGCGGCCCAGCGCTCGGCGGTGACCCGTGCGGCCTCCGCGATCCGCCGCTCGTGGCGGCGCATGCCGGTGCCGGTGAACTGGGACTGCAGCAGCCGCCGTTGGCTCTTCCAGGCCTCGCCGGTGGCGGCGAGTACGCCGTCGCCGATCAACAGGCGGGCTCGGTGGGAGCGCTTGACGTAGCGGTCGGGGCGCAGGGCCAGCACGTGCCGGACCGCCCCGGGGTCCGTGACCAGGACCGTGGGGCTCGGCCCGAGACGGAACGCCGCGACCCCGCCGTGCCGTTCGCGCACCAAGGCCAGCAGTTCCACCAGTTCGCCGCCGTCGCAGCGCCACCGCTCCACGAGGGCGGGATCCAGCTCGGGGACCGGCCGGCCCGTGCGGGCGGCGGGCGGACGGGGGTCGAAGCCGGCTTCGGTCGCCACGGATCATCTCCTGTTCGGCCGCTGTTCCCGGCCCCTGACGGAGCGCGGGCATCACGGACTGTACGGGAGCCCACGCATATCGTGACACCCCGCCCTCGCTGGAGGGCGGGGTCCCGGAAGGCCGGGTCACGGGTCGCGGGTCACCGCACCACCCGCGGCAGGCGCAGGCTCAGGAGCGCCGTCAGGACGATCATGCCCAGCTGCACCAGCAGGGTGACGGCGAGTGCGTCCCGCATGCCCGCCGACGGGACCAGGGCGAGGAACAGGCTGCCGAGGGTGGCGACGCCGAGGGCCAGCGCCGACTGCTGCGTGGTGATCATGACCCCGCCGCCCACGCCCGCCCGGTCGGCCGGCACGTCGGACAGCATCAGCCGCATCAGGACGGGCAGTTGGAGTCCCTGGCCGAGGCCGGCGACGGCGACGCCCGGGGCGAGGGAGGCCAGCCCGAGGTCCGGCCAGCCGCGCAGGACCTCAAGGGTGAGCAGGATGACGCCGACGGCCTGGAGGACGCCGCCCGCGGTGACGACGCGGCTGCCGAACCGGCCGACCAGCCGCGGTCCGGCGAGCGAGGCCGCGAAGAAGGCCACGGCCATCGGCACGAGTGCGAGCCCCGCCTCGACCGGGCCCATCCGCAGCCCCTGCTGCAGGACCACCGCGATGACGAACATGAAACCGCTGAAGCCGATCGAGAACGGCACCATCAGGACCAGGCCTCGCCGCAGCGACTGCAGTCGCAGCAGGCTCGGCGGCACCAGCGGGGTACGGCCGAGCCGGTCGGCGCGGCGCTCGGTCCGGTAGAAGGCCGTGGCGGCGAACGGGAAGACGGCGAGCGAGACCCAGGTCCACAGCGGCCAGCCGGCCGCCCGGCCCTCGGTCAGCGGCAGCAGCAGGGATACGAGGGACAGGGCGAGCAGCAGCGTCCCCGGTACGTCGACCGAGGCCGGCCGGTCCGAGCGGGTCTCCGGCACGGCACGGGTGGCGAGCACCAGCCCGAGCACCACCACCGGCACGTTGACCAGGAACACCGAGCGCCAGCCGAAGCCGGCGATGTCGGCGGCGACCAGGACGCCGCCCAGGATCTGCCCGGCGACCATCGACAGCCCGGCGGTGGCCCCGTACAGGCTCATCGCCCGGGCCCGGCGCGGGCCCTGGGTGGTCGCCTGGATGGTGGCGAGCACCTGCGGCAGCATCAGCGCGGCCGCGGCGCCCTGCGCCACCCTCGCCCCGACCAGGGTCCAGGCGGTGGGCGCCAGCCCGCAGAGCAGCGAGGTGACACCGAAGGCGGCCATGCCGATCAGGAAGAGCCGGCGCCGTCCGGCCATGTCGCCGAGACGGCCGCCGAGGACGAGGAGCACGGCGTACGCGACGCCGTAGCCGCCGACGATCAGCTCCAGCGTGGCGGGTCCGGCCGCGAGGTCGCTGTCGATGGCGGGCAGCGCCACGTTGACGATGAAGAAGTCGATCAGGGGCAGGGCCGCGCCGAGCAGCACGGTGAACAGCCCGAGCGGGCCGATCGCCGCCGGGGGCCCGGGAGGCGCGGCCGGGGCCGGGGCTGGCCCGGAGGCCGGGCGGCCCGCCGGGGCGGACGGGGAGGGACGGGTGGTGCGTACGGTTGCTTCGCTCACAACGGAAACGATCGCCCCACGCTCAGCCTGGTACCAGAGTCTTCTTATCCTGGTACAAGGAATACCTGGCAACGGGATGAGCGGTGCGGCACCCTGGTTCCATGACCACTGTTGCCTCCGACAGCGACGTACGCCGGCACGAGCTCGCCGAATTCCTGCGCAGCCGCCGGGAGCGGATCACCCCGGAGCAGATGGGGCTGCCGCGCGGCCGCCGCCGGCGCACCCCGGGGCTGCGCCGCGAGGAGGTCGCCCAGCTCTCCGCTGTCGGTGTCACCTGGTACACCTGGCTGGAGCAGGCCCGCGAGATCCAGGTGTCCCCACAGGTCCTGGACGCCCTGGCGCGCGCGCTGCTGCTGGACGCCAGCGAGCGTACGCACCTGTTCGCGCTGGCCGGCAGCCTCGATCCGGCCCCGCACGCGCCGTGTCCCAGCGTGACCCCGGCGCTGCGGGCGATGCTCGACCAGCTCGGACCGATCCCGGCCTGCATCCAGAACAGCCGGTACGACATCCTCGCCTACAACTCCGCCTACGGACGGCTGCTGTGCGACCTGGACGCGCTGCCGCCCGAGGACCGCAACTGCCTGTGGCTGGCGTTCACGAACGCGGACTGGCGGGCGTCGATGGCCGACGTCGCCGAGGTCAACCGCACGATCGTGGCCAAGTTCCGGGCGGCGATGGCGGAACACCTCGCCGAGCCGGCCTGGAAGGCCCTGCTGGCGCGGCTGGAGGCGCAGTCGCCGGAGTTCCGGGAGCTGTGGGCACGGCACGAGGTGCTCGGCCTGGGCGCCAAGACCAAGTACGTCCGCAACGCGCACGTCGGTCTGCTGCACCTGGAGCACACCAACCTGTGGCTCGGGCCGGCGGCGGGCGCGCGCCTCGTGACGATGGTGCCGGTGGACGAGGCGAGCCGGGCGGGCCTGGAGCGGCTGGCGGGGCTGGAGCTCATGGACCGCCGCCGGCGGCCGGAGCCCCTGGCGCCGCCGGAGCCGCTGGAACTCCTCGCGCCGGCCACGGTCTGACACACCCCGCCCTCCCCACTCCCTAGGGCTGTTCGGCCAGCCCCTCCGGCAGCCGGCCCGTGTGCAGCACCCCGAGGGTCTGCGTGGCCCGGGTCAGGGCGACGTACAGGTCGCTCGGCTCGTGGTCCGCGGGCTCCACGACGATCACCGAGTCGAATTCCAGCCCCTTGGCCTGGCGCGGGTCCAGCAGGACGACCGGCCGGGTGAGGTCCGGCTCCTCCCCCGCCCGTACGCCGGGCAGCGCGGCCGCCAGAGCCCCGTGCAGCGGGCGCGGCGCGATCACCGCCAGCCGGCCGCCCCGCGCCTCGGCCGGAGCACCCTCGCGCACCGCGTCCGCGACCGCGCCGGGGAGGTCGTCCGCCTCCCGCACCCAGGGCCGCTGCCCCGTGGACCGCACCGAGCTCGGCGGCTCGAATCCGGGGTGGCGGGCCCGGAGCACGGCGGCCGCCAGGTCCATGATCTCGGCGGGCGTGCGGTAGTTGACGCCGAGGCGGACCAGCTCGAAGCGGTCGCCGACGTACGGGTCCAGGATCCGCTTCCACGATCCGCAGCCTGCCTCGTCGCCGGTCTGGGCCGGGTCGCCCACCAGCGTCATGGACCGGGTGGGACAGCGCCGCATCAGCAACCGCCAGGCCATCTCGGACAGTTCCTGGGCCTCGTCCACGATGACGTGTCCGAAGGCCCAGGTACGGTCGGCGGCGGCCCGCTCGGCCGCGCTGCGGTGGTCGGCCTCCTCCTGCCGCTCCGCCATCCGTTCGGCGTCGATGATGTCGTGCGCGGCGAGGAACTCGTTCTCCATGTCCTCGAATTCGTAACTCTCCGAGCCCTGCGACAGGTCCAGGACGCCTTGCGCGTACGCGATGCGCTCTTGTCGTTCACGCTCCTCGGCGGCGCGCTCCGCGCTGTCGTCGAAGCCGAGGAGCTCGGCGGCCTCGTCGAGCAAGGGGATGTCGGCGGGCGTCCAGTCGTCCGTCGTGCGACGGATCAACTCGGCTTCGCCGGGCGGGAGATGGGTGGGTTCGGCGAGGAAGTCGGCGATGAGCTGCCGGGGCGTGAGGGGCGGCCAGAGGCTGTCGATCGCGGCGTGCACCTCGGCGCTGGTCGCGATCTCCTTGCCGAGCTGCGCGATGTCGTCGGCGCCGAGCAGGTTGGGGCCGCCGTACGGATCGGCGCCGAGCCGGTCGGCGAGCTGCTGCGTGAGGGAGTCGATGATCCGGAAGGCGAAGTACGGGCGGGCCAGGTTGTGCGGCAGCCCGGTGGCACGGGCCCGGTCGCGGGCCTCGTACGCCATGGTCCGGTCGAGCCGCAGGGTGCCGTGGTCGTCGTGGTCGATCTCCAGGGCCGGCTCCGGGAGCACGGCGCTGTCCTCGCCGCAGCCGGCGGGGACGGTCTCCGGCAGCGCCTGCCGGTCGCGTACGACGAGGGCGAGCACGTCGGCCATCTCGGCGCGGCCCTTCACGGCGGCGGCGCCGGGCCGGTCGGTGCCGGTCGCGCGGATGCCGGGGAACAGCTCGCCGAGGGTGGAGAGCAGGACGCCGGTCTCGCCGAGGGAGGGGAGCACCTCGCCGATGTAGCCGAGGAACGCCGGGTTCGGTCCGACGATCAGCACGCCGCGCTTGGCGAGCAGCTCGCGGTGGGCGTAGAGGAGGAAGGCGGCCCGGTGCAGGGCGACCGCGGTCTTCCCGGTTCCCGGGCCGCCCTCCACCACCAGTACGCCGCGGTGGGGCGAGCGGATGATGCGGTCCTGCTCGGCCTGGATGGTCTGGACGATGTCGTGCATGCGGCCGGTGCGGGCGGCGTCGAGCGCGGCGAGCAGCACGGCGTCGGCGTCCGCCCCCTCGTGGCCGGTGCGCTCGGTGTCGGCGAGGTCGAGGATCTCGTCGTGCAGGGCCGTGACCTCGCGGCCGCGGGTGGTGATGTGGCGGCGCCGGCGCAGACCCATCGGGAAATGCCCCGTGGCGAGGTAGAACGGGCGTGCCACCTCGGCCCGCCAGTCGAGGACGAGGGGGGTGCGGTCCGCGTCGTCCTGCCTGATTCCGATACGGCCGATGTGGCGATCCTGACCGTCCGAGAACTCGAGACGGCCGAAACACAGACCGTTCTCGCCGGCGTTCAGCGCGGAAAGCAGACCGGACTGCTCGGCGACGACCACATCCCGCTCCAGCCGCGCCTGAAACCCGGTGCCCGCCCCCGACAGCGCCTGCTGCACGGCTTGTTCGGCCTGGTCACGCAGGCCGTCCAGGCGCGCATAGAGCTCGTCGATGAATTGCTGCTCATTACGGAATTCCATGGTTGACAATTCCACTCCCGACCCGATACGATGTCCCCGTAAAGCTTCTTCATGCCTTGCTTTCATCAGGGCGTGAAACATCAAATATACGCAGACGAATACCCCGGCCGTCAATTGGTCCGGGGTATTTTTGCATCCCGGAGCCCAGGCCACACGCATCGCACAAATGAACGAGCCGGGTGGGCGGATGTCACCCGGACGGCTCACCCGTCAGGCTTTCGGCGCCATGCACTGCTTTGGTGGATACACAGAGCTGTCCACCACATGGAGCACTCTCATGTATGAAATGCAGGTCGGTGAGGCGGCCACAGGGCCTGGCCTCGTATGGCACGTCGTCGCCCGTGACCGCCGGGCCACCCTGTGCGGCCGCCCCCTCCAACCGGGAGGCAACGCAGAAACGGACCACCACTGCATGCCGTGTATGACGGCCTTCCAAGACGTCATGCGGGAGGGATCCGCGGAGTCCTGACAGCGGGGGTGACCAGCCCCCGAACCACGACCACGACCTTCCGCCGCCGACGCCCGGACCCCCGGGCACCGGCGGCGGAAGCACGGGGGCCGCCGACCGGCGAAGCAGGTCCCGGGCCGGCGTCCCTGCAGTCCGCCGCGCGCTCGATTCCGTCGGCTCCCTGGCCAATCACCTGTCCGAGACGGCCGGACCCTGTCCCTGACCTGGCCCAAGGCACTACCCAAGCCCACCCTCGCCGGAAACGTCGCCACCTACGCGCACGTCCTGCCCGACGTGGACCTGCAACTCAAAGCCGAAGTCGAGGGCTTCTCCCAGCTCCTGGTCGTCAAAATTCCCGCCGCCCAGCACCCCGACCTCGCGACACTGAAGTTCAAGCTCGACACCGTCGGCCTGAACGTCTCCACCGAAACGACGACCGGCCTGATCAACGCCGTCAACCCCGCCGGACAGAGCGTCTTCCCCGCCTCCACCCCCATGATGTGGGACTCCACCACCACCGGCGGCGGCGCCAGCTCACTCCTGAAACGTGGTCCAGTGGCAGCTCCATCCGCCACGACTACACCAAGGACGGCAGCAGCGACATGGCCGACTGGTACGACTTCGGCGACGGCAGCGATGGAATGCACACCTTCGCGCCAGCGTCCGACGGCACGTTCCAGACCCCCAAGGGCGCCTGGGCGTCCTCCCTTTCCACATATCAAAGCAATACTTATGGAAATCTCCTCTGATACCTTCCGTGCTTATGAAAACGATCGGACTGCTCGGAGGAATGAGCTGGGAGTCGACCGCCGAGTACTACCGGCTGTTGAACGAGCTCACGCGCGACCGGCTCGGAGGGCTGCATTCGGCCCGGTGCGTGCTGTACTCCGTGGACTTCGCGGAGATCGAGCGGCTGCAGGCCGAAGGGCGGTGGGCCGAGGCCGGCGAGGTGTTGGCGGCGGCAGCCCGGCGGCTGGAAGCGGCCGGGGCGGATCTCGTCCTCATCTGCACCAACACCATGCACAAGGTCGCCGACCGGGTCCAGGCGGGCATCTCGGTGCCGCTGCTGCACCTCGCCGACGCCACCGCCGATGCCGTGAAGGCGGCGGGGCTGACGCGCGTCGGCCTGTTGGGCACCGCGTTCACGATGGAGCAGGAGTTCTACCGTGGCCGACTCGCGGCGAGCGGGCTGGAGGTCCGCGTCCCCGACCCCGAGGGGCGGGCGCTCGTACACCGGGTGATCTACGAGGAGCTGTGCCTCGGCATCGTCCGCGAGGAGTCCCGCGCCGCCTACCAGCACGTCATCGAGGGGCTCGTGGCCGCCGGAGCCCAGGGGATCATCCTCGGCTGCACCGAGATCGAGCTGCTCATCGGCGCCGGGGACAGCCCCGTACCCGTCTTCCCGACCGCACGCATCCATGCCGAGGCCGCGGTCGAGGCCGCCCTTTCGACGCATCCGCACATGGCCTGAATCCATCGGTGCTCGGAATCGAGCAGTCCGCCCCGTGCCATCATTCGGCGCTGTCAAGCCAACCGAGGGGGGTAGGCGTGGTCGTCGAGAACTGGCAGCAGGCCGCCGTGGCCGCAGTCGTCGTGGTGGTACTGGGCCTCGTCCTGTGGTCCATGCGCCACCGGATCAAGAAGCTCCGGCTGCGGCTGTGGGGCGTCGCCGTCGAGGCCGCCCCCGAGGCGGACCCGGCCGATCAGGCCGTGCACACGAAGCGCTCCAAGATCCTGAAGTCCCTGGTCAGCACGGTCAAGGGCGGCAAGGTCGGGATCGTGGACACCAAGGTCAAGGACAGCTGGATCGTCGTGCGCAAGGACGACGACCCCGAGCCCGACCCCGCAACGGGACCCGGCACCGGACCTGGTGCCGGCACCGGCACCGGCACCGGCACCGGGCAGCCCACCAGCTGATCCGGCCGGCAGCGCTCAGGGGACTTCCGGGGGGGAAGACAGCGTGCACGTAGACCGCGTCGAGCAACTGGCGCACGCCGCGCGCGTGATCGGCGACGGCGCCTCGCACCGGGCCCTGTTCTTCGAGGGCGACGAGGGAATCGGCAAGACCGCGCTGCTCATCGAGGTCCACCGGCGGCACGGTGACAGCACGGTCTGCTACGTCGACCTCGCCACCACGTGGGCGACGTTCGACGTGCTGAACCACATATACCGGCAGGCATCCGGGCAGGGCATCCGCATGGACTCCTTCCGCGCGCTCAAGCAGCGCTACGGCGAGGTGCCGACGGTGAACTTCCAGGGGATGTCGATGAACCGCTCGCACCTCGACATCGCCCTGAGCGTCAACGCCGACCGCGAGACGCAGAACTCGGCCATGAGTGACGAACTCGTCGCGCGTCTGGCGGAGTCGGCGGCCGATCCCGGCTCCGGCCCGATCGTGGTCCTGGACGGCTTCGACCGCTGCGAGCCCCCGCTGCAGAGCTGGATCAGCACCGGCTTCCTGCCGGACCTGCTGGCCACCCGCCGCATCACCGTCTTCCTCGCCGGGCGGAGCGTCCCCAGCCTCTCGCACCCCTACGCTGGCGCCGTCCGGAACCTGATCCTGCCGCCGTTCGACGCCACGACCGTCCAGGAGTGGATCGACCTGGCCGGCCTCGACGAGCTCAAGGGGTCCGCCGAGGAGCTGTGCAGCAGACTGGACGGGCTGCCTTCGGCGATCTCGGAGTTCCTGTCCCACTTCACCCGGGAGGGCTGACCCCTGGACACGGACCTCGTCCTGCGCCGCATCCGCGGTACGTTCGCGGCGCTGCCGCCCGCCCGGCGCTCGCTGCTCGAACACCTCTGCGTGTACGACTGGTTCGATCCGGACATCGTCGAATACACCGCCGATGCGCTCGGAGTGCCGGCCGACAGCGGGCCGCTCGTACGGCTGCCCGTGATCGAGGCCCGCCCCATGGCCGCGACCGAGGAGTTCCGGCTGGGTCCCCTGCTGCGCAAGGACCTGCTCGACCGGCTCGGCGAGGAGGAGGACGCGACACTCAGACGGGCGCACCGGCTGGCCGCCGCCTACTACTTCCAGCCGCTCGACCCGTTCAACACCGAAAAGATCGGCTGGTACGTCGAACAGGTCCACCACCTGGCCTGTTCCAATCCGGACCGGGCCCTGAGCCGGCTGGCAGCCTTCTCCCACACGGCCCTGCTCGCCGGCCATCCGGAAGCCGCGAGCCGGGCGGCGGCCGCAGCGCTCAGGTCCGGGGCGGACACCCGCGAACTGACCCTGCTGGCGGAGGTCGTACGGTCCGTCGCGCTGATCCTGGCCGCGCAGGCGGAGGTCGACGGCCGGGCGATCGTACGGCTGGACGGGCTGCTGGCCGGTTTCCGGCCCCCGCGCGACCTGGCCGCCGCGCGGATCGGCAGGCTCGCCCGCGACCTGGTCACGTACTACAGCGAACGCCAGGCCCCGGCCCCCACCCTGACGGCGGCGCTGGCCCTGGAGGCCGGGCGGCGCCCGGAGCGGCGGGGCATGCCGCAGGTGTCCGCGAGCCTGTCCGTCGCGGAGGAGTTCGCGCACTTCCCGCACACCGTCATGCTCCGCGACCACGTGGTCGAGGTGGTCGGCCGGCGCAAGGCTTCCCACTCGATCACCTCGACGCTGTACGCCTCCGGCACCCAGGACACCCGCGCGGTGATCGACATCTTCCCGTGGGTCTACGGCGAGACGCTGGACAAGCTCGACATCCGGGACGCGAACGGCGGAGTGGTGCCCTCGCTGAAGCGGGTCGAGGTGCAGTCGTACATCGCGAACGCGGTCTCGTACTGGCTCGCGGACGAGGGCGGGGACGCCTCCGACACCGGCCCTGCCCGCACCGGCGGCGACGCCGGACGCGGACGCGGCGTCGAGGTGCACGCCTCGCACCGGGAGATCTCCCTCGCCCTCGGCTCCGCCGTGCAGAGCCGCCAGCACGAGACCGTCGCGACGCTGCTGGAGAGGGCCATCGAGGTCACGGGCGGCGACCTGGGCGCCCGGATCCGCGCGGCCACCCGCCACCTGCCGCTGGTCGCCGAGTTGGACACCGCCTACGGCACCTCCCCGCGGCTGCACTACGGCTACGACGGAAAATGCGTCCTGCGCCGCCACGGGCTGCTCGGCGTATCGGCGGAGCTGGACCTCTGCCTGCCGACCGAGGCCCGCAACCAGCTGACCGTCCCCACACCCGAAGGGGTCGAGCTGGCCGGCATCACGACGTCCGACCCGCGGTGGGCCGTCGAACCGGTCCTCGCCCCGTCCGACTGGGACGACGGGACCCCCCAGGGACTGCCGGAGCAGTTCGACGTCAGCTTCGGGGACTTCGCGGAGGGCGAGGGACCCTCCGGGGAGGGGTCCCACCGGGTCGGGATCACCAAGCTCCGGCTGTACTACCTGCCGCGCCGCAAGGACGTCCGCCGCGTCACCTGGGTCAACCTGCTCTGCCTGCTGGTCTGCCTGGCCGCGACGATCCTGGAGCTCTTCGTGGAGTACGCCGAGTGGTCCGGCGTGATCCCCGTCGCCGTGGTCATGGCCAGCCTCCTGGAACAGATCCAGAACCGGCGTCAGCATCCCTCCGGCAGCGCCGAGGTCCTGCACGCGTACGCGAGCCGCCGGCTCAACCTGATCAACGCCACGGGCATGGTCGCCGCCCTGCTGGCGACCTCCGCCCTCTCGGTGCGCACTCCGGCGGTGTCCCTGTCGCTCACCGTGTCCTCCTTCGCCGTGTGCCTCGCCACCACCTGCGTACTGCTGGCCTCCGCCGCCGGACGCCGCCGGGACCTGCCGGCCCGTGCCGCGTCACTCACCCTTGATTAGTCACACCGTGATGTCATACGGGCAAGCAGGCCGCGAGGGCGGCGGCACGGACCCGGGCGGACCCATGGGCACACCTCAGTCGGGAGCGGACGCGGAGCCGGACAACGCCGGCCACCAGCAGGAGGGACGGCACGCCGACTGGCTCGAGCTCTTCTTCGACCTCGTCTTCGTCGCGCTCGCCGCCCAGCTCTCGCACGGGCTGCACGGCGATCCGAGCCTCCGCGACTTCGCCGTGTTCCTGGGGCTCTACTTCCCGCCCTGGTGGCTGTGGATCAACCTCATGGTCTCGGCGAACCTCTTCGTCGACAACAGGCCCCGCCGCCGGCTGCTCATGCTGTCCGCCATGCTCTGCATCGCCGTCATGGCCTGCGCCGTGCCCGAGGCCGACACGGACCGCGGTTCCGTCTATGCCCTCGGGTACGCCGGCACCCGGCTGGTGCTGCTCGGGCTGTGGTGGCCGGCCACCCGGTACCCCGAGCCCCTGCGCGTCCCGCGCTGGCGCCCGCTGAGCTACTGCCTGGCCTCGGGCCTGCTGTGGGCCGCCTCCGCCGCGGTGCCCGCGCCCTGGCAGTACGTCGCGTGGGCGGTGCTCATCGCCGCCGAGATGGCGCTGCTGCTCAGCGCGCGCGGCCGCGGGCTCCCCGCCCGGCTGGACACCGGGCACATCGTCGAGCGGGTCGGCCTGTTCGTCATCATCGTGCTCGGCGAGTCCGTGATCGCGCTGGTGACCTCGGCCGACCACGCCTGGACCCCGCGGGCCGGGGTCGTCGGCGTCCTGGGTTTCGTACTCCTCGCCGCCCTCTGGTGGTCGTACTTCGACTTCGGTTCGACCTCGGCCGAGCTGATGCTCGCGAGGGCCGACGACCGGCAGGCCTACCTGCTCGCCCGCGACGTGGGCGGCTTCCTGCACTTCTTCGTCACCGCCGGCGTCCTGTGCATGGCGGCCGGGCTGGCCACCGCCGTCGAGGAGGCCGACCACGCCCATCTGCCGACCGGTGCGGTGTGGGTGCTGGCCGGCGGACTGGCCATGTACCACGCGGCCCACGCGGGCATCGCGCTGCGCTACGGCCGCCCGCCGGCCGCCGTCGCCGTCTGGGCCGTTCCCGGCATCGGCGTCCCGCTGCTCGTGGTCTGGGCCGCCGGCCACCTCGCGCCCTGGCTGGTGGTGCTCCTCCTGGCCGCCGAGGCGATCGCGCACCTCTTCTACGCGCGCAAGCTGCAGCGCCACCGCCTCGCGGCGGCGGCGACCCCCTGAGCCCTTACGCCAGTACCGGGAGGAGCTCCGGGCGCTTGGCCGTGCGGGCGTCCCCGGAGGAGCGGCCGCGCAGCCGCCTGCCGAGCCAGGGGCCCAGGAACGCGGCGGCCCAGCGCAGTTCGGCGGCGACGGTGGACCGGGGCGCCCCGTCCGGGGGGAGCGGGTGCGTCCAGGAGTCGTCGCTGCCCGGCAGGCCGAGGGCGTCCGCGAGCGCGGCGGCGATCCGCTCGTGGCCGAGCGGGCCGGCGTGCAGCCGGTCCGCGCTCCACAGCCTGGGGTCGGTGACCACCGGGTGGTGTCCCGTCTCGACGACGACCACGTCCTGCCGGGCGGCGGCCGCGCGGATCCGGTCGTTGAGGTCGCTCACCCGCGGGGAGAGCGGCCGGGCGAGCGGGGTGATCCGCGCCAGGTCCGGGAAGGTCATGGTGAGGACCCGGGCGCCCTGGGCGGTGAGCGCGCCGAACATCGCCTCCAGGTGGCCGGCGACCTCGTCGGCGTCGAACCGCGGCCGGAGGATGTCGTTGACCCCGGCGACCACGGTCGCGAGGTCCGGGCGCAGCGCGAGGGCCGGTGCGAGCTGCTCGGCGCGGACCTGCCCGGCGAGGCGGCCGCGGACGGCCAGGTTGGCGTACCGCAGGCCGGGGCTGTGGAGCGCGAGGTGCTCGGCGAGGCGGTCGGCCAGCCCCCGCAGGCCGGTGGTGTCGTCGCCGTCCCCGAGGCCCTCGGTCTGGCTGTCCCCCAGGGCCACGTACCGCAGGTACGGGTGCTCAGCGCGCGGCACGGGCCGCCTCCCGCTCCCGCAGGACCGCGATCGTACGCTCGCACCAGTCGCGGTTGCCCCGCTCGAAGGCGAGACCGCGCAGGCAGGTCAGGTACGGGCCGATGCGCTCACCGCAGCGCAGGAACTCCTCTTCGGAGCGGTCGCCGCGCATGGTGCGCAGCAGGCCGCCGAACAGGTCGACCTTGGCCCGGGCGAAGGCGGCGCGCTCGGTGAGCTGCGCGACGAGCGTCGCGGTGTCCACGTGGTCGGCCGCCTGGACCATCACGATGAGGTCGTCGCGGATGGAGGAGGGCCTGGTGGCGGCAGCGGTGAACCGGTCCAGCTCGGCGAGCCCGGCGTCGGTGACGGTGAACAGGCGCTTGTTGGGCCGGGTGTCCTGGACCACTTCCCGGCCCGCGATCAGCCCGTCCTTCTCCAGCCGGGTCAGCTCGGCGTAGAGCTGCTGCGGGAGGGCGTGCCAGAAGTTCGCGACGCCGAGGTCGAAGGCCTTCGCCAGTTGGTACCCGCTCAGCTCCTCGTCCAGCAGCGCCGCCAGTACGGCGTGGCGCAAAGCCATCGGATCGCCTCCTTCTCGCCTCTGTGCACGGACGCTCCCCGCATGATACTCAAGAAACTGACTAATCACATTGATGAGTAGAAGACTCTCAGGGAGATGCCGTGACCGCAGCAGACCGCTTCCGCGCCGCCGTCGACAGCCGTGACCTCGCCGCCCTGGAGGCCCTGTTCACCGAGGACGTGCGCCTGTACAGCCCGGTGAAGTTCACGCCGTTCGAGGGGCGGCCGATGGTGCTGGGGCTCTTCGGGGTGCTGCTGCGCACCTTCGAGGACTTCCGCTACGTCGGCCAATACACCGGCAGCGCCGAGACGAGCGTCGACGGCTCCGTGGCCCCGTCGGAGGTCCTGCTGTTCCGGGCCACGGTGGGCGGCAAGGCGATCCACGGCATCGACCTGGTCCACTTCGCCGAGGACGGCCGGATCAAGGAGTTCACGGTGATGGTCCGGCCGCAGTCCGCGGTGCACGCCCTGGGCGAGGCGGTCCTCGCCGGCCTGGTCGCGGACGGCCTGGCCCCTGCCCCGGCCGGGGGAGGCGCCGGTCGTTAGGCTGCCGGGGCAGCCAGCGCCCGTACGCACGCCCGGAGGAACCGGTGGACATCCGCTCGGCCCAGCAGCTCGCCTGGGACAACAAGCTCGCCAAGGGCTTCAACACCACGGACGTGCCCCTGGAGTTCGGGCTGCTGACGGCCGAGGTCGGGGAGGCCTTCACCGCCTGGCGCAGGAAACTGCCCGACTTCGGCGAGGAGCTCGCGGACGTGTTCCTGTACCTCGCGGCGCTCGCCGAGATGAACGGCGTCGACCTGGAGTCCGAGGTGGAGCGGAAGCTGGCCAAGAACCGTGACCGCGTCTACGCACGGGACGAACGGGGCGTGCTGCAGCGCGTCGAAGGGACGGGGAACTGCTGATGGCCGCCACGACGCGGGTGGCCCTGGCCACCTCGGAGCCGGGCCTGGCCTGGGACGCCGACCTGCCTCTGATGATCGAAGCGCTGCGCGCCCGCGGGGTCGACGCCGTGGCGGCGGCCTGGGACGCCCGGGACTTCGACTGGTCGCGGTGCGCCGCCGTGGTCATCAGGTCCACCTGGGACTACGCCGCGCGGTGGCCGGAGTACCTGGCCTGGGCCGACGCGGTGCAGGGTACGACGCGGCTCGACAATCCGGCCGCTCTGGTGCGCTGGAACACCGACAAGCGCTACCTCGGGGAGCTCGCCGGCCGCGGCGTCCCCGTCGTGCCGACCCGGTTCATCGCCCCCGGCGAGGCCGTCGTCCTGCCCGGGGACGGACAGTTCGTCGTCAAGCCGGCCGTCTCCGCCGGCGCCCGCGACACCGCGCGCTACGCGGAGCGGCACCACGAGGCGGCGGCCGGGCACATCGCGGGGCTCCACGCGGCCGGAGCGACCGCGATGGTGCAGCCATACCTGTCGCGGATCGACGAGGGCGAACGGGCACTCGTCTTCCTCGGCGGCGCCTTCAGCCACGCGATTCGCAAGGGGCCGGTGCTGACCGACGTCGGGATCGTCGACAACGGCCGCGTCCCGCATCCGGATCTGGTGCCGTACCGGCCGTCCGCGGCCGAACTGGCCCTGGCCGGTGCCGCGCTGGCGGCCGTACCGGGGTCCGGGGCGCTGCTGTACGCGCGCGTGGACATCGCGACGTCGGACGACGGGGCGCCGGTCGTGATGGAGCTGGAGCTCGTGGAGCCCAACCTCTTCATGGGCCACGCCGAGCACGGGCTGCAGCGGTTCACCGACCTGGTGCTGGAGCGGGCCATGTGAGGTGGGCGGCGACGGGGAGGTGGTCGCTGCCCGTCGCGGGCAGCGACCGGATCCGCGTGACGGTCGCCGAGCGGGTCAGGACCTGGTCGATCCGGGCCAGCGGCAGCGAAGCGGGCCAGCTGAACGCGAAGTCGCGGCTCGGCGGGTCCATGCGCGAGGTGACGGGTTCCAGCCCGCGGTCGTCGACGGTGCCGTTGAGGTCCCCGAGCAGGATCAGCGGGTCCGCCGGCTCGGCGGCGATCGCGGCGCCGAGCCGTGCGGCGCTCTCGTCGCGGCGTGCGGATCCGAACCCGTGCGCCGGGCTGAGCCGCAGGGAGGGCAGGTGCGCCACGTACACGGCGACTTCGCCCCGCGGCGTGCGGACGGTGGCCCGCAGTGCGCGGTTCCAGTCCTCGCCGACGCCGGCGGGTCTGATGTCCACCGGCCGCACGTCCTCGAGCGGGTGCTTCGACCAGAGCCCGACCGTGCCCACCACCGCGTGGTACGGGTACTGCGGCGCCAGCGCCGCCGCGTACCGCGGCACTGCGGCGGGCGTCAGCTCCTCCAGGGCGAGGAGATCGGCGCGAGTGGCGGCCAGGGCGCGTGCGGTGCCCGCCGGATCGGGGTTCTCGTCGCTGACGTTGTGCTGGACGGCGAGGAGATCGGGGGCCCGGTCCTCGCCGGGGAGCAGGTGGCCGCCGAAGAGCCCGAGCCAGGCGGCGGCGGGCAGCAGCGCCGCGAGTGCGGCCACGGCCGAGCGGCGCAGCAGTGCCAGGGCCGCGAGGACCGGGACGGCGAGGCCCAGCCAGGGCAGGAACGTTTCGAGCAGGCTGCCGGGACGGCCGGGCAGCCCATCGGGCACCGCTCCGTGGCAGACCAGCAGGCAGGCCACGAGGACCGCGAGCCCCGTCAGGACGCGTCCCCGCCCGCGCCACGCCCACTGCTGCGGCCCTCGCCGAAGCCGTCCCCAAGGCCCCCGCCCCGCCCCCTGCTCGCCCACGCGCCCCTGCTCCCGATCCGCCCCGCGTCCCGCGCCGCGTTCCGCCTCCCGCGCCGCAGACTAGGACGACGCCCGGGGCGGTGATCCGGTTCCCGCACCCGGCGGGCGGCCGGGAACCGCACCGATCCGGGCGAGGACCAGGACCGTGTCGTCCGTCGCCGCGTCGGGCAGCAGGTTGGCGAGGATCCGGTCGGCCCCCTCCTCCAGCGAGCCGAGGGGCGCGCGCAGCTGGTCGCGCAGGGCGTCGATGCCGGTGTCGATGTCCTGGCCCCGGGCCTCGACGAGGCCGTCGGTGTACAGGGCCACGGTGGCGCCCTCGGGAATCTCGACCTCGATCGACCGGTACGGTACGCCGCCCACCCCGAGCGGCACCCCGAGCACGTCGTCGACGGCGTGCACGGTCCCGTCCCGGTGCCGTACCAGCGGCGGCGGATGACCGGCGTTGGCGATGGTGGCGCGGCCGGTGTGGGGGTCGTACAGCAGGTAGAGGAAGGTCGCCCACTCGATGCCGGCCTCCTGCGCGCAGGCGTCGAGTTCCTCGACCAGGGCGGCGGGCTCGGCCGTGTGACGGGCGAGCGTCTTCGCGGTGATCCGCAGCCGCCCCATGGCCGCGGCGGCCGGGACCCCGTGTCCCATCACGTCGCCGACGACGAGGGCCACCCGGTCGTCGGGCAGGGTGATCGCGTCGTACCAGTCGCCGCCGACCTCGGTGCCGCGGCTGCCGGGAAGGTAGCGGTGGCTGATGTCCACGTACGGGCCCGCCGCCGGGGCACTGGGCAGCAGGGCCCGCTGAAGGGTGAGCGCGATGTCCCTGACCTTGCCGTACAGCCGGGCGTTGTCCAGGCACAGCGCGGCCCGGGAGGCCAGTTCACCGGCGAGCCCGAGGTCCGCCTCGGCGAAGGCCGGGCGGGCGCCGGAGCGGCCGAACATGGCGATGCCCTGCACCGTACCGCGGGCGATGAGCGGTGCCATGAGGATGCAGGTCAGCCCGCTGTCCAGCAGCAGCTGCGCGCGCTGCTGGTGGACGACGGTCCGGGTCGCGAAGTCCTGGTCGACCGTGAAGCAGAGCGGACGGCCCGTGCTCAGCATCTGGTGGGTGTGGGAGCCGGGCGGGTACGTGACCTCCTCCAGGCCGCTGACGAGCTGCACGGCCGGCTCGGGCAGGGTGGTGCCGGAGGCGATCCGGCGGGTGGCCACCGGCAGCGCCGGGTCGAACGCCTCGGTCTCGTCCATCCACTCCACGAGTTCGACGACGCTGGCGTCGCAGAACTCCGGGACGACCGCGTCGACCAGCTCGCGCGCGGTGGTGTTCAGGTCCAGGGTGGTGCCGATGCCGGCCGCCGCCCGGTCGAGCAGGGCAAGGCGCTGGCGGGCGGCCGTCGCCTCCAGGATGGCCCGCTCGCGGTCGGTGACGTCCAGCAGCAGTCCGCCCACCCCGCGCCGTGTGTCACCCGCGCCCGTCAGCGGGAAGAAGCTGACCGAGCGCACCTGGTCGCGGTCCGGGCGGCCCGGTGTGCGCAGGCCCACGAGGGCGCCGATCACGGTCCGGCCCTCATCGGCCACGGAACGCAGCATGCGTTGGTACTCCCCACCGTCCGCGGTGATCATGATGTCCGCCATCCGGCGGCCCAGGTGCTCGTCGGGCGGGACCCCGTCCATGTCGGCCAGGGCCTGGTTGAGGTGGACGTAGCGCAGCTCCTCGTCCAGCATGACCAGGCCGATGGGGCAGGTCTCGAAGAGGGCGTCGAGGAAGGACAGGTTGGTCTTCACCCGGTCCAGTTCGTCGCCCCGGCTCGCCAGCCCGATGACCACGGAGGCGCCGGTGGCCCCGGTCATCGGGAAGACCCGGAAGCCGCAGTCGAACACCGAGCCGTCCCGGTGGAGCGCGGGCAGCCGTACGCGCCAGTAGCCGAGGGTCCGGGCGCGCTCTGCCAGGTGGGCGGCTCCGCCGGGGCCCTCGCCGGGGGCCGGCTCGGGGAAGAGGACGGCGGCGGGCCGGGTCAGCACCGATCCGGCCTCGTGGCCGAAGAGGTTCCGCGCGCCGGGGCCCCAGTAGCAGACCCGGTCCTCGTCGTCGATGCCGAAGACGGCCACCACCACGTGTTCCAGCAAGGACCCCGGTTCGGACCGGATCGGGCCGGGATCGTCCGCGTCCCCCAGCCGGTCCGATGGCATCGGCAGGCCCCCTTCTGCGCGCGTCTCGCTCGCGCGCGTGGCTGACCGGCGCCCGCACGGCGGACACGGGCTGCCTCTTCAATTCTGCCCGCCATCGGGGAGGAGGACATCACGACGCCGGACGAGAGCCGGCCGGTGACCTCCGGTGACGGTTGCCCGCGGTCCGGCGACCGTGCAGGTCAGCGAGGGTTTCCCGATCGGCCCCGCCGACGGGCGACGGGAAACCCGTCGACCCCCGCGGACCTCGGGGCAAGGCTGAAGGCGTCAGCACGCCGGAACGACGGGACGGGACGACACGACACCCCGACCTCCCGGCGTCAACACCGAGGCAACCCAACAGGGGGACATGATGCGCAAGATGATCCGCGCCACCGCCGCGCTCGCCACCGCCGCGGCGGCCGTCGTGGCACTGAGCGGCCCGGCCGACGCCAGGCCCGCCGACGACTGGGCCGGCTGTCCGTACGGGTCGGTCTGCGTCTACCCGCAGGACCAGAACCCGGCCGTGAAGCCGACCCACATCTTCACCAGCTACGGAGCACACAACCTGAGCAACCAGTACGGACGCCACTGGGTCCTCAACAACCAGTACGGCGGGGCCACCGCGAGCCTGTGCACCGGCTACGACGGCAAGAACTGCGGGTCCCCCATCGCCCAGGGCACGGGCGTCTACGCGGACCTCGGGCCGATCAACTCCATCACCCTCAATCGCCCCTGACCGGGCACCCGTTCGCGGCCTTCCGGGTCCGCCGCTCCCCCGGCGGCCCCGGAAGGCCGCTGTGCTCCGCGTTTTCCGCCACGCCGACCCGACGCGCGTTCCGCCGTCCGACCCCCGCGGTAGCCTGGGACGTTCCATCTCACAACCTGGGCGTGCTGCGCCATGGGGGATGCCGTGGGGGACCCGGACCGCGGACGCGACACCGATCACCACACCGATCACGAGCCCGATCCACTCGGGGCCGCCGGAGCCGCCGCGGCCTTTCCCGCCCAGTTGCGGCGGCTGCGGGTGCAGCGCGGTCTGTCGCTGGCCGACCTGGCCCGTCGCACGCACTACAGCAAGGGCTACCTGAGCAAGATCGAGACCGGCGCCAAGCGCGTCACCCACGATGTCGCGCTGCGCTGCGACCGGGTGCTGGAGGCCGGGGGCGCGCTCCTCCAACTGGTCCCGGAGGCCGAGGTGCCGAGGCCCCGCACCGCCGCACCGGCCGGGCAGCCGCGGTCTGCCGGCGAGTGCCCCTACCGCGGCCTCGCCGCGTTCACCACGCGCGACGCGGGCTGGTTCTTCGGTCGCGACCGGGTGACCGCCGCCCTGGTCGAGCGGGTCTTCGACCGGATCGGCGGGGGTCCGCTGGTGCTCGTCGGCCGGTCGGGGGCCGGCAAGTCCTCCCTGCTCAGCGCCGGTCTCGTACCGGCCCTGCGGCGCATCGGCGGGTTCCCGATGGCGGGAGCCGACGGGTGGCCGGTCGTACGGTTCACCCCGACCGCGCATCCGCTCCAGGAGCTGCTGGACCGCACCGCGAAGGTGCTGGGCGGCGGTCTCGGCATCACCGTACGGGAGCTGCGCGACCGGCCCCGGCGGCTGCTCGAGGCCGTCCAGAGCCTGGCGGACGACGCCCCGGACCCGGCCGGGGAGCACCGGCCGTCCTGCGTACGGCCGGTGCTGCTCGTCGACCAGTTCGAGGAACTCTTCACCCTCTGCTCCGACAAGGACGAGCGGCGCGCGTTCGTCCACGTCCTGTGCACCCTGGCCACGGCGGGGCCGGAGCCTGCGACGCCCGATCCGGCCGTCGTGGTGCTCGGCGTACGCGCCGACTTCACCGGCAGCTGCCTGGACCTGCCCGAACTGGCCGCGGCCTGCACCGACGGGCTGTTCGTCCTCCCCCCGATGTCCGTCCCCGAACTGCGCGAGTCGATCACCCGCCCTGCGGAGCTCGCCGGGCTCACCCTCGAACCGGGGCTGGTCCAACTGCTGCTGCGCGACGCCGGCTTGCGCGAGGAGCCCGCGGCGGCCGCCACCGCCCCGGCGGCCGGGCCCGGTGACACGCCATCGGGTGCGCTGCCGCTGGTGTCCCACGCGCTGATGGCCACCTGGCAGCGCCGCACCGGGACCACCCTGACCGTCGCGGGGTACGAGGACACCGGCGGCATCCAGGGCGCCGTCGCGCACACCGCCGAGAGCGTGTTCGCCCGCCTGTACCCGCGGGAGCAGCGGACGATCCGCCGCATCCTGGTGGCGCTGGTCCATGTCGCCGACGGCGCGGGGGCGACACGTCGCCGCATGGCCCGAACCGGGCTGATGGAGCAGCTCGCCGACGCGGACGGCGCGGCGCAGGCCCTCGACGCGTTCGTCCGGGCCCGGCTGATCACGCTGGACAGCGACACCGTCGAGATCACCCACGAGGCCCTGCTGCACGCCTGGCCGCGGCTGCGCGGCTGGATCCACGCCGACCGGGACGGCCTGCTGGTCCACCGGCAACTGGCCCACGCCGCCGAGGAGTGGGAGCGCGAGGACCGCGACCCGTCCGTCCTGTACCGCGGGAGCCGGCTCGGGGCCGCCCTCGCCTGGGCCGGCGAGCTCGACGGCCGGAGCCGGCCCGGCCCCCGGGAGGCGGCCTTCCTCGACGCGAGCCGGGCGGCGGAGGACGCCCGGCGGGCGCAGGCCCGGCGCCAGGTCCGGATCCGGCAGCGGATGCTGGCCCTGCTCGGCGTCCTGCTGGTCCTGGCCCTGGCCGCCGGGGCGGTGGCGTACCAGCAGCGGGCGGGCGCGCTCGGCCAGGAGCGCACCGCCCGTGCGCAGGCCCTCGCCGTCCGGTCCACCGCCCTCGCCGCCGGTCAGCCCGAGGCCTCGATGCGGCTCGCCGAGGAGGCGTACCGCACGGAGGCGAACCCCGAGTCGCGGGGCGCGCTGCTGAGCACGCAGTCCCAGCCGTTCCTCGCCCGGCTCGGCGGGCACGGCGGCCCGGTCAACGCGGTGGCGTTCGCCCCGGGGAGCGGGAAGGGGCTGCTGGCGAGCGCCGGTTCCGACGGCAGGGTACTGCTGCGGCGCATGGCGGACCGGCGGACGACGGCGACCTTGACGATGCCGGGCCGGGTGCGCGCGATCGCGTTCGGGCCGGACGGCGGGCTGCTCGCGGCGACGTCCACGGAAGGTCCGGTCCGGGTCTGGGACACGGACGGGCACCGCGTCGCGGTGCTCCCCGCGCAGACGACCGACGCCCGGGCGGTGGCCTTCGCTCCCGACGGGCACACGCTCGCCGTCGCGGGCGCCGACGGGACGGTCCGGCTGTGCGATCCCAAGGGCGGCGGGTCGGCCGTGACCGAGCTGACCGGCCACACCGGGAGGGTCAACGCGCTGGCGTACGCACCGGACGGCAGGACGCTGGTGTCGGCGGGTTCCGACCAGACCGTACGGCTGTGGGATCCGGTGGCGGCCCGTCAGCTCGCCGTGCTCGCGGGGCACACCGGCGAGGTGCTGGGGGTCGCCTTCGCGCCGGACGGGCGGAGCGTGGCCTCCGGGGGCGTCGACCGGACCCTGCGGCTGTGGGACGTGGCCGGACGCCGTACGACGATGGCGCTGTCCGGGCACAACGACGACATCAACGCGGTCGCCTACACCCCGGACGGCGCCACGGTCGTCAGTGCGGGCGGCGACGGCACCACCCGGCTGTGGGACGTGCGCGGCGGCCGGCCGGTCGCGACGCTGGCCGGGCACACCGACTACGTGCTCGGGGTCGCGGTGGACCCGGGCGGCGCGATGCTGGCCAGCGGCCTTCGACCAGTCGGTGGTGCTCTGGGACCTGCGCGGTCCGGTGCTGGCCGCACGCCCGTTCACGGAGTTCTGGCATGCCGCGTACAGCCCGGACGGGAAGCTGCTGGCGACCGCGGACGCCGATCACACGGTGCGGCTGTGGGAGGTGGCCGGGAGGCGGGTGGCCGGGACGCTCGAGGGCCACACCGGGACGGTGTTCTCGGTGGCCTTCTCCCCCGACGGGCGGCTGCTGGCCTCGGCGGGCTCCGACGGGACGGTCCGGCTCTGGGACGTGGCCTCCCGTACGGCGCTCGGCACGCTCACCGGGCACGGCGGGATCGTCTACGCGGTGGCCTTCTCCCCCGACGGGCGGCTGCTGGCCTCGGCCGGTTCGGACCGGACGGTCCGGCTCTGGGACGTGGCCTCCCGTACGGCTCTGGGCACGCTCGCGGGGCACACGGACTTCGCGAACGACGTGGCGTTCAGCCCGGACGGCCGCACCCTCGCGAGCGCCGGCGACGATCTGACCGTACGCCTGTGGGACGTGCCCGGGCGGCGGCCGCTGGCCACGCTGACCGGTCACACGGGCGCGGTACGGGCGGTCGCCTTCAGCCCGGACGGGCGGACGCTGGCGAGCAGCGGCAACGACGGCACCGTACGCCTGTGGGACGCGCGGCGGTTCGGCGCCGGGACCGCAGCGGTGCTGTCGGGTCACACCGGCTCCGTCCGGGCCGTCGCCTTCTCCCCCGACGGCCGGTGGCTGGCCAGCAGCGGCAACGACCGTACGGTGCGGCTGTGGGAGGTGGCCGGAAGACGTCTGTGGGCGGCCCTGACGGGCCACACGAGCGCGGTGTGGGGCGTGGTGTTCTCCCCCGACGGGCGGACGGTGGCGAGCAGCAGCAATGACGGCACGGTACGGCTGTGGAACCCGGATCCGGGTGCGCGGCTGGTGGAGATCTGCGGAGTGCGCGCGGGCACCGAGTGGCTGAAAAGCGCCCCTGCCTGCACGTTCTGAGGCGGCGGGTGCGCGAGGCGCCCCCGGTGGGCACGTACGATCACAGCCCGCGGACTTGACCGCCCCGCGGCGGCGAGTTCACGGCTGTGAAAGCGAAACTCTTCCCGTCATCCCGTAGTTGAGGAACACCGTGCGCCTGCCTTTCGACCGACGCCTGACTCTCAGTGCCGCCCTGCTCGCCGTCGTGGCCGCAGCGGTGCCGGCGACCGCCGCCCACGCGGCCGCGAACCCGTTCGCCGCCCCGTCGGCGCAGACCGCCGCCGCGCCCGCGCCGATGCCCGACATGGACGCCGTGACGCAGGCGTTGAAGAACACCACCGCGGTCGGGGCGCCCGGCGCCATGGTCCGCATCACCGGTTCCGGTGCCCCGCTGACCAGTGCCGTGGGCGTCCAGGACCGCACCACGGGCGCGGCCATGGACCTGAACGGCCGCTTCCGCATCGGCAGCGTCACCAAGTCGTTCTCCAGCGTCGTCCTGCTGCAGCTGGTGGACGAGGGCAAGATCAGCCTGGACGCCCCCGTCAACCAGTACCTGCCCGGCCTGCTGCCCGACGACCGGATCACGGTCCGTCATCTGCTCACCCACCGCAGCGGGTTGTCGGACTACACGAACGCCATGTTCGACAAGACCGTGCCCGGCTTCGAGGCCGTCCGGAACAAGGTCTTCACCTACCAGGAGCTGGTCGCCCTCTCGCTGCGCGAGCCGCGCACGACCGAGCCGGGCGTCTCGTACCAGTACTCCAACACCAACTTCGTGGTCGTCGGCATGCTCATCGAGAAGGCCACCGGCCACGGTGTGGCCAAGGAGTACGAGCGCCGCATCATCAAGCCGCTGAAGCTGAAGAACACCTCTTACGTCCACCCCTCGACGGAGATCAAGGGCGCGCACCTGCACGGCTACCTGCACCCGGACGAGGCGGGCGCGCCGCTGGTCGACTCCACCGAGCAGACGGTGTCCTGGGCGCAGTCGGCCGGCGCGATGATCTCGAACGCGGCCGACCTGAACACCTTCATGTCCGCGCTGCTCGGCGGCAAGCTGCTGAAGCCGGCCACGCTGGACGCCATGCTCACCATGACCCCGACGGACGCCGCGAACTCCCGCTTCTACGGTCTGGGCCTGCGCCGCTACGACCTGTCGTGCGGTACCTCGGTGTACGGGCACACCGGCACGGTGCAGGGCTTCTACACGTACGCCTTCGCCACCCGTGACGGCAAGCGCAGCCTGGCCGCGGTGGCGAACACCTCGAACAAGGGCGCGGCGAACACGGCCCTGGGCGGCACGCTCGAAGGCGCGTTCTGCGGGAAGAAGACCCCGGCGGCCGGCCCCTCGGCGGCTCCCGCCCAGCGCAGCTTCGCGCTGCTCCCGGCGCTGACCGCCGCCCCGGCCGAGCAGGACCTGGCGGAGCGCGGCTCTCGCTGACCCCTGCGGCCCGCGCCGCCCGGCGGATTTCCACCGGGCGGCACGGGCCGTGGTTCGGGCGATGAGGCGGTTCGGGCGGTGACGCGGTTCAGGCCGTGAGCCGTTCAGGCCGTGACGCGGATCTTGGACTGGCCGTGGCCGAAGCGCTCCCAGTCCTCCATGAACCGGGCCTTCAGCCCGTGCCGGGCCGCGAGGCCGACGAGGGTCTGCGTGCGGTAGTAGAAGTCCTCCCGCAGGACCTGGTGCTCGGTGCCCTCGGTGCGGTCGAAGGTGAAGTCGAAGAAGCCGCCCGGGGCCAGGATGCGGCCGACGTGGGCGAAGCACTCCTCGATGATCTCGATCGGCGAGTGGGAGAACACGCTGTGGGCGTGCACGACGTCGAAGTACGCGTCGGGCAGGAAGTCCAGGGTGAGGTCCTGCGTGAGCGTGAGGTGCGGCAGCTTGCCCTGGAGCTCCTGGCGGGCCAGGGTCTGCTTGGCGGATATGAGGATGTCGGGCGAGATGTCGATCCCGTAGTAGTGGCCGGGGTCGAGGTGCTCGATGAACCGCCATCCGGCGCGCAGGTTGCCGCAGCCGATGTCCAGCATCGTGTGGTGCGGGGTGAGGCCGTGCTCCACGAGGTAGTCGAACTGCATCCTGCCGAGGGCCAGCCAGCGGTCGTGGGTCTGGCTGCCGACGGCGGCCTCGGGGTTGCGGGCGGTGTCGGAGGCCATGACCGCGCGGTAGTAGCCCACGTGGTCGGGGTGCTTGAGCCGCAGCCAGCTGTCGCGGGCGGCCCGGCGGACGTACGGGCCGATGCGCGCGGGGTTGCGTGCCGCGTAGCGGACCTTGTGGGTGAGGGTGGTGCGGTTGGCGACGAGGTTCTTCTTGGTTGCCACGGGAGGTTCCTCCGGAAGAAGCGGTCGAAAGGGCCGGGCTGTGGGCCGGGCTGTCGCGCTCAGCCGAGGCGGCGGCCGCGCAGCCGGACGGCCGTCAGCGTGACGAGGGCCAGGGCGAGGAGCAGGTAGACCGTGGTGTCGATCCCCTGGAAGGTCCAGAAGTCGGAGCTGGGGTACACCTTGTGCACCCGGCCCGTGAAGCCGTGCTCGTCCATGCACGCGCGCAGTTGCTCGCCCGAGAAGAGGCAGTTCTCCAGCGGGTGCTGGGCCCCGTCGGGGGTGAGGTAGCGGTATCCCGCGGACCAGGCGCTGCCGATGAGCTGCTTGGGCTGCATTCCGGGGGTGATCCGGTCCACGGGGCTGACGAAGTCCCGTCGGAAGAAGGTCAGTACGGCGGCCGTGCCGAGGACGACGGCGAGGGTCGCGCCCATCGCGGGGAGCGTACGGCGGACCAGCAGGCCGATCGCGGTGCCCGCGGCCAGGGCGAACAGGGCGCCGGCGACGGCCGAGGGGCCGGAGGCGTTCAGGATGTACGGGTCGTGCCAGTACACGCCGTCGTACATGTTGGAGATCGGCGCCCACCACCAGGCGATGAGTGCGGCGACGGCGGTGGAGACGGTGACGGCGCAGAGCGCGGCCAGGCCGAAGCGGGCGGCGAACCAGCCGCGGACGCCGCTGTCCTGGGTGAGGACGACCTTGATCGTGCCGCTCTCCAGCTCGCGGCCGATGAGCGGGGCTCCCCAGAACATGCCGATGGCCGCGGGGAGGGCCAGGCCGATGGCGCCCAGGAGGCGGATCCCCCCGTTGCTCTCGGTCAGGGCGCTGTAGGTCTCGGGCGGGCACTCGCCGTTCCAGCCCTTGCACTGCGAGAGGTCGTAGCCGCTGATGGCCTCGATCAGGTCCGCCCGCTCCAGGGCGACCCAGACCGTGAGGGCGGTGACGAGCAGGGCTCCGGTGAGGATGAGCAGGCGCTGCTGGCGCCAGGCGAGCCACAGGGTGCCCGTCATGCCGCGGCCTCCGTTGCGTGTGCGGCACTCCGGGGCTCGGAGCGCAGGTGGGCGAGCAGGAGCTCTTCGAGGGAGGGCTCCCTGGTGATCCAGCGCTCGTCGACCCCCGCCGGGAGGGACGTACCGGGCGCGTTGCGCACGAGCGCGGACAGGTGGCGGCCGGTGGTGGTGGCGTGGACCACGGCCGCGCGGTCGGCGCCGGGCGGCAGGCCGTCCGCAGTGTCGGGGTCGGCGCGGCCGGTGAGGCACGTGTACGCCTCCCGCAGGTCCTGGGTGTCGCCGGCGAGCCGGATCCGGCCGCCCTGCAGGAGCAGGACGTGGTCGCAGACGTTCTCCAGCTCGGGCAGGACGTGCGAGGAGATCACGACGGTGGTGCCGCGGTCGGCGACCTCTGCCATGAGCAGGCCCGTCACCT
Organism: Streptomyces sp. NPDC059355; assembly: GCF_042752335.1. Taxonomy (NCBI): domain Bacteria; kingdom Bacillati; phylum Actinomycetota; class Actinomycetes; order Kitasatosporales; family Streptomycetaceae; genus Streptomyces; species Streptomyces sp. NPDC059355. The sequence continues at coordinate 91,968 of NZ_JBHYXN010000010.1, forward strand.
CGTGGCGCACCAGCGGATCGAGGTCGGCGAGCGGCTCGTCCAGCAGGAGCAGGTCGGCCTGCTTGCCGAGGGCCAGGGCCAGCGCGACGCGGGTGCGCTTGCCCCCGGACAGGGTGCCGATCCGGGTCTTCGGCGAGATCCCGCCCTCGCCGACGATGCGCTCGGCCTTCGCCTGGTCCCAGCGGCGCGGGCTGAGCCTGCGGCCCACGGCCAGCATCTCGGCGACCGTGAACTGCGGGTAGAGCGGCTTGTCCTGGCTGACGAAGGCCGTCCGGGCGCGGGCGGCGCGGGTGCCGGGGAGGGCGCCGAAGACCCGTATCTCTCCGGTGGTGGGCCGCAGCAGGCCGGTCATCAGGTGGAACAGCGTGCTCTTTCCGGCCCCGTTGGGGCCGACGAGCGCCGCGATCCGGCCCGCCGGCAGTTCGAAGTCGCAGTCGTGCAGGGCGCGGTTCCCCCGGAACCGCTGCCCTGTCGCGGTTGCCCGGAGCGCCGGTTCGGCGGTCGGGTCGTTCACGTGGTGTCCTCTCGTGACGGTCGTTCCGTGCCGGCCCGCGTGGACCGCGCCGCTCCCCGCGGCCGCGCCGCCGCCTCGGCCAGCGCCGCCTCGACGAGCGCCAGTACGTCCTCGCGCCCCAGCCCGGCGGCGTGCGCGCGGGTCACCCAGTCGACCAGGTCGGCGCGCAGCGGCGAATCGGCCGCGGCCTCGGGGCGGGAGAGCGAGCGGGTGACGAACGTGCCCTGTCCCGGGCGGGGTTCGACGAGTCCCTCGCGCTCCAGCTCGCGGTAGGCCTTCAGCACGGTGTTGGGGTTGATCGCGGTGGCCTCCACCACGGCCCTGGCAGTCGGCAGCCGGTCCCCCGGTTCCAGTACGCCCAGCCGGAGCGCCTGTTTCACCTGGTTGGCGAGCTGCAGGTACGTGGCGACACCGCTGTGCCGGTCCACCTGAAACTCGATCATGCGTCTGCCTCATTCCACTAATGCCTTAGTGGAATGATGTGGCGCGGGATCACGGTCCGTCAAATCGTTCCCCTGTACCGCGATGTGATGGGATCAGCGGACGTCGGAGCCCCCTCACGGGGAGCACGGGAAGCACGGGAAGCAAGGAACGGGAAACATGCGCAGGACGGTTACCGGAGTGGCTCTGCTCGTCGCGGCGGCGGCACTGCTGACGGGGTGCGGAAGCGACGGCGGGAACGCGGACGGGAAGGCGAAGGCCTCGCCGGGCGCCGACGGCGGCAAGCCGTCCGCCGCGCAGAGTCCGTCGGCCGTGCCCACCGCCTCGGCCGGCGGGAAGGGCGGGGCGACCCACGAGGTGACGCTGGAGGTCGAGGGCCAGGGCCGGACGCAGGTCATGTACCACGCCGACAGCAGCGGATTCGAGCAGCAGACCCTGCCGTGGCAGAAGACCGAGACGGTCGAACTCACCGCCGCGGAGCAGAAGGTGGGCTACCTGGTGAACGTCGTCCCCGGCTCGGTGAACTCCGCCGACGGCTCGCTCCAGCAGGCCCCGTGCACCATCAAGGTCGACGGCAGGAAGGTCGCCGACAATGAGGGCGGCAAGAACCCGAAGGGCTGCTCCTACCTGATCAAGTAGCCCGCAGGCGGGGCGGAAGGCGGGGCGGAGTGCGGGGGCCCGGCTTCGGGGGGCGGGTGGGCGCGGCCGTCAGGTCGCGGATGCGATCCGTGAAGTCCGGGTCGGGCAGCGGAAGTTCGAGGTCGTCGTCGACGTAGCTGACGGCGGCCGAGACGTACTCCATGACGGCCTTGACCGTGCCGGTGCCGCGCCGGGCCCCGGCACCGCCGAGGCGCAGCGCCCGCAGGACGCGCAGGGTGGTGGGCAGGCTCGCGTCGGCGGCGAGGTCGCGCTCCGCGCCGTCGAAGACCACCGTGGCCGCGTCCGGTGCGACCGCCGCCTCGGCGGTCGCCGGTGGCGCCGTCTGGCGGCGCCACCAGACGGCCTCGTGGTTCTCACCGAGGGCGAGGTGGTGGAGGTACAGGCAGTACGAGGCGATCGAGTCCCCGGCGCCGGCGGCGTACTGCCACCAGAAGCGGGCGGAGTCCTCCGCGTCGGTGAGCAGCAGGATGCAGCCCAGGACGCGGGCCCCGGAGGGCTGGGGCAGTTTGTGCGTGAGGAAGTCTCCGAGGGCTTCGACGGCGGTACCCGTGACGGCCGTCTCGCACAGGGCCTGGAGGTCGCGGGCGGCTCCCCGCATGTCCTTCTGCGGTTCGCCCGCCGCCGCGCCGGGCGACCGGGCGCCCGGGTGGTGGTGCGGCGCGCCGCCGGCGTCCGCGATGTCGGCGGGCGCGTCCGAGGCCGCGTGGAGGCGGGCGCGGGCCAGCAGCTGGTCAATGGTCGAGGTCACCGCAGACCCCCTCCTCGGTGGTGGTGTCCGGGTACAGGGCGGCGTGCAGGTTGCGTTTGGCATGCCGTGCGGTGGACCGTACGGAGGCTGCGGAGACGCCCAGTTCGTCCGCCGCCCGGGCCTCCTCGAGCCCGCACAGGTACAGCAGGACGACGACGTCCCGCTGCATCGGCGCGAGCTCCCCGACGGCCCGGAACAGGGCCATCGACTCCTCCACCTGCCCGATCGGGTCGGAGGCGAGATCGAGGGCGACCGTGTCGAAGGCGGCCGCGACGAGGGAGGGCCGGCCGTTCTCCTTCGGGGCGCGTTCGAGCACGGTCCGGCGCAGCATCGGCCACGCGAACCGCTCGGGGTTCTCGCTGGCGAGCGCGTCGTGCCACAGCATCAGCAGGAGCGTGAAGACGTCGTCGACCGCCTTCTCGACCAGCCCGTTGCGGCGCAGGAACGCCGCGGCGTAGGTGGTGTACTGCGGCCGGTGCATCTGCTGGAAGGCCCGGAAGTCCAGCGGCGCCGAGGCGGTCGCGGTGCGGTGGCGGGCGCCGCCCTCGTGGAGGCAGTCCTTGATCCACGAGGTGCGCTTGCCGATGTCCTGGGCCGCGATCACCCAGCGCAGCCGCATCGTGTCGTACCGCGGGCCGGGCCGCTCCAGCGCGAGGAGCACCGTACGGACGAACACCCAGCGGGGGTAGCGTCCGACGGCCCGCAGCAGTTCGGAGATGTGCCCCTTGTCCCGGCCGGTGCGCGCCTGGAGCTCGTCCAGGGTCACTCCCCTGCCGTGGATGGCGTCGCGCAGCGGCTCCAGCCAGGCACGGTGCGCCGGTCCGGTGCCTTCGGCGATGGGACCCAGCGGCCGGCCGGGCTTGCCGCGCCGGCCCTGGGGAAGGTCCTGGGGTGCCGAGTGGAGGTTCATCCCCGCGGCTCCTCGTCCCGGTCGGGCACCTGTGCGGCGGCCCGCTCGCGACGGCTCTCGGCCACCCCGGTGCCCGCCTGCACGATCTGCTGCACGCCCAGTGCGACCGACGGGATCAGGGCGGTGACGGCCGCGACGGGCTGTCCCGCCACCACCATGACCACACTGAAAGCGAAGATCGCTAAGAGCGCCACCACGGTGACGATCATCCGGTTGTTCTTCATCGCGCCGTCCTCTGGCTGCTGTGGCGCCTGCTCGGTGTCTGTCCGGGATACGGCTCATGGCGTTGCCACGCCCCCCTTCAGGAGCCGAAGCAAGCATGGAGTGAACAGAGTTGGACAGGCGCGAAAAAAGCAGAACGGGGAACAATCAGAACCCGGTGTCCGCCCCTCTTGCGTCAGGTTCCAGCGGTAGCCGGGCCACCAGACGGGCGCCGGTCGGCGCGTCCTCGACGGCAAGGGATCCTCCCAGCCGGGTGGCGATGTCCCGGGCTATGGCCAGGCCGAGGCCCGAGCCTCCCTCGTCGCGGCTGCGGGCGTCGTCGAGGCGGGTGAACCGCTCGAAGACCCGCTCCCGGTCCGCCGCCGCGATGCCCGGCCCGTCGTCGCGCACCTCCAGTACGGCGGTGCGCCGCAGCCCGTCCACCCGCAGGACGAGCCGGACCCTCCGTTCGGCGTGGCGCTGGGCGTTGTCCAGCAGGTTGGTGACCAGCCGGGAGAGCCACAGCGTGCTGCCGCGCACGACGGCCTCGGCAGCGATCTCCATGTCGACGGGGATCCGGTCCCGGCGGCGCGAACGGGCCGCCTCCCGGGCCACGTCCGCCAGGTCCACCGCGGCGTCCGGCGGCGGCTCCCCGGTGTCCAGACGGGCCAGCAGGAGCAGGTCCGCGGCGAGGTCCTGCAGTCGTACGGTGTCCTCCAGGGCCCCGCTGACCAGCTCGCCCCACAGCTCCGGGTCGGGGTGGGCCTGGGCGACCTCCAGCTGGGTGCGGAGCACGGTGATCGGGCTGCGGAGCTCGTGCGAGGCGTCGGCGATGAACCGGCGCTGGCGGATCCCGGCCGCCTCCAGCCGGTCCAGGGTGGCGTTCATGGTGACGGCGAGCCGGGCGATCTCGTCCTGGCTGCGCGGTACCGGGACCCGCCGGTGCAGATCGCGGTCGCTGATCGCGGCGACCTCGGCGCGGATCGCCTCGACGGGCCGCAGCGCCCAGCCGGTCACCCGCCAGGTGACCAGGGCCACGGTGAGCACCAGCAGCGGAACCACGACGGCGAGCACGCCGGTGATGACGTCGTCGGCGGTGTCTGCCTCCCGCAGGGAGGTCCCCGCGAACACGGTGACCAGCCCGTCCGCGGTGACGGTGGTGACCTGGACGACGCGGTGGCGGCGGTCGCCGCGTGCCGGGCCCTCCTTCCAGGTGTCGCGGACCGTGCCGGGTCTGCCCGGGCGCGCCGGGGAAAGGGCGGGGCGGCCGGCCAGGTTCGGGCTCGCGGCCAGGACCCTGCCCTGTGCGTCGACGACCTGGACGAAGTCGGTGCCGCGTCCGGGGGTCACCACGGTGTCGAACCGGCCCGCGGACACCAGCCCGGCCGTGGAGAGGGCCTGGCGTTCGGCGGCGGCCTGGGCGTCCCGCATCAGGTTGCCGTCCAGGATCCCGACCAGGGCGAAGGACGCGGCGCCGAGGGCCAGGGCCACCACCAGGGAGGCACCGAGCGTGGCCCGGGCGCGGACGGAGCCGGGACGCAGACGGCTCACCAGCTCGCGTACGGATTTCGGGCGCGGGCCCCGCGCGGGGTCGCGGAACCGGCCGGGGACGCGCAGGAGGAGGCGGGCGGGGAAGCGGGCGGCGGCGCTGCCGGCTCTCCGGTCAGCCACCGTCGGCCGCCAGCCGGTAGCCCGCCCCGCGGACGGTCTCCACGGCGGCCCGGCCGAAGGGTGCGTCGATCTTCCGGCGCAGGGCGCTGACATGGACCTCGACGACGTTGAGGTCGCCCTCGTAGGCCGCGTCCCAGACGTGCTCCAGTATCTCCCGCTTGGGAACGACCTCCCCGGCCCGCCGGGCCAGGTACACGAGGACCGCGAACTCGCGCGAGGTCAGCCGGGCCTCGGTCCCGGCCCGCGTGCACCGCTGCCCGGCCGGGTCGATCACCAGGTCGCCGAACTCCATGACCTGCGGGCTGCGGCGGCCGGTGCGCCGAATGAGGGCGCGCAGCCGGGCGACGAGGACCACGTAGGAGAACGGCTTGGAGAGGAAGTCGTCCGCGCCGGTGTCGAGGGCCTCGGCCTCGTCGTACTCGCCGTCCTTCGCGGTCAGCATCAAGATCCCCGACTCGCAGCCGCTCGCGCGCAGCCGGGCGCAGACCCGGTAGCCGTTGAGTCCGGGCAGCATGATGTCGAGCACGATGGCGTCGTAGTCGTGCTCGCCGGCCAGCCACAGGCCCTGCGGCCCGTCGTGGGCGACGTCCACGGTGAAGCCCTCGGCCTGCAGACCCCGCTGGAGGGCAGCGGCGAGCCGCCGTTCGTCCTCGACCACCAGTACGCGCATGGGGACAGGTTCTCAGGTCGCGCCGGCCGCTTGCTGAAGAGGTCTTCAGCCGGCTTCAGCAGAGCTTCAGCATCGGGCGCGCACGATCTGCCCAGCCGGGCAGCGTGTCCGCAGAACGCGAGGAGCATGTCGATGACTCAGTCCACTCCCCAGCCCGCCGAGCCGCCCGCGGACCCGGGCGAGGCCAAGACCGCGGCCGACCCGGCCGGTGCGGCGGCGGGCCGCCGCGGCCGGCTGGTCCGGCTGGCCCGTCAGGGGCGTACGAGATGGGTGGCCCTCGGGGCGGTCGTCGTGATCGGTGGCGGGCTGGCCGCGGTGGCGGCGGCCGAGCACGGCCACGGCGACCACATGCGGGGCGGTTTCGCCGCCAAGGTCCGCGCGCACGGCCCCGGGGAAAAGCAGGCGGAGGGCTGGACGGGCCCGCTGCCGCGCCGGGGCGGTGAGCCCGAGGTCGTCGACGGCGACCGTGACTTCCCGGGCGGCGGAAAGGGAGCGATGGGCCGCGGTCCGGGCGGCGGCGGCCGGGCGGGCGACTCCGCCAAGGGCGCCCCGGTGCCGCTGCCCGCGCTGGCGGCGGCCCAGGCGGTGGAGAAGGCCACGGCCGCCGTCGAGGGCGGCAAGCTCGAATCGCTGCGGGCCGTGGCCCAGCAGGGCGGCGGCAGCGCATGGCTGGCCGTCGTCCTCGGTACGGACGGGGTCCGGCACGCGGTGACGCTGGCGGGCGCCGACGGCGCGGTCACCGGCAACACCGTCCTCGGGCAGGGGCCGGCCGGGCTCCGCTGACGGTACGCCCGGTCCTCAGTCCGTCGCGCCGGCGGAGTCCAGGACGGCGAGGTCTTCGGCGGAGAGGCGAAGGGCGCCCGCGGCCACGTTGGCGGTGAGGTGGTCCGGGTTCCCGGTCCCGGGGATGGCCAGGACGTGCGGTCCCCGGTGCAGGGTCCACGCCAGCCGGATCTCGGCGGCGCCCACCCCGTGGGCGCGGGCCACGGCGAGCACCTGCGGGTGCTCGGCGCCGCTCGCGCCCGCTTCGCGTCCCGTGCCGGCGATCGAGTAGAACGGCACGTACGCGACCCCCTGCTCCCCGCAGGTGTGCAGGAACGCCTCCTGCTCGGGAGCGGCGCCGAGCCCGTACAGGTTCTGTACGCAGACCACCGGCGCGATGGCCTGGGCCTCGGCGAGGTGCCCAGGCTGCACGTTGGACAGGCCGAGGTGGCGGATGAGACCCGCCCGGCGCAGGTCGGCCAGGGCGCCGAAGCGCTCGGCGATCGAATCGGTGCCGACGATGCGCAGGTTCACCACTTCGAGGTGGTCGCGGCCGAGCTGGCGCAGGTTCTCCTCGACCTGGCCGCGCAGCTGTTCGGGGGTGGCGTGCGGCAGGAACTCCCCCGACAGGGCCCGGCCGGGGCCGACCTTGGTGGTGATGACGAGGTCGTCCGGGTAGGGGGCCAGGGCCGCGTTGATCAGCTCGTTCGCGGAGCGCAGCGGGGAGAAGTAGAAGGCTGCGGTGTCGATGTGGTTCACGCCGAGCTCGACGGCGCGGCGCAGGACGCCGATCGCCCGGCCGCGGTCGCTGGGGGCGGCGCCGGGGGCGAACGCCGGGCCGTCCTGGGTCAGGCGCATCGCGCCGAAGCCGAGGCGGTTGACTTCGAGGTCGCCGAGCCGCCAGGTGCCGGAGGCCGCCGCGGTGACGGTCCGAGAGGTCGTGGAGGCGACGGAAATCGTGGAGGTCGTGGAGGTCATGCCGGAATGATCCGTGCGCGGTAGGGTCGGGGCCATTGATTCAGGCATGACTGAATCCATATGCGTCCGGGTGAGTCCAAGGGGTGGTCCTGCTGGCGGAGTTGGCGTTCTCGGCGGGTGACCTGGCGCAGATGCGGTTTGCCGTCTCGCCGCTCTGGGAGGTGGTGACCAGTTTCCGGCGGCTGCTGAACGACGGCGCCGTGTCGCCCGTGTACCGGCCCTGGGCCGCGCAGGTGCGGCCCCGGCTGGCGGCTGCCGGGCTGGACCGGGGCTGGCTCTCCGAGCTGATCCCGTCCTCGAAGTACGTGCCGCATTTCCTGAACCCCGCGCCCGCCGGACCGGCCCCCGTCCTGGCGGCGGAGCTGGCCGAGCTGGTGGCGGCGCCCGCCGAAACGGTTCGCCGCAATCTCGACCACCTCCGTTACCACCAGGACTCGCTCGGCCCCCGCGCCCGGGCCCTGTACGCGGACCCTGCGGCGCGACTGCCGCGGCTGGCACAGGAGATCGAGGCGTACTGGAAGCTGGCGCTCGCCCCGTACTGGGCGCGGATCCGCGCGGTGCTGGAGGCCGACGTCTTCCACCGGGCCCGGCAGGCGGCGGAGCAGGGTGCGGGCCAGGTCATCAACGAGCTTCACAGCGCGGTGCGCTGGGAGGAGAACGTACTGAGCCTGGTGCGCCGCACCCGGCCGCTGACCCGGGAGATGGCCGGCCGGGGGCTGCTGCTGGTGCCCTCGGCCTTCCTCGGGCCGGGCCTGCTGACCCGGATGACCCCGCCGGATCCGCCGCAGATCGCGTACCCGGCGCGCGGGGTGGGCGCGCTGTGGGCCTCCCGGCCGCCGACCGCGAAGGCGGAGGCCGTCACGGCGGTGCTGGGCCGTTCGCGGACCCTGCTGCTGACGGAGCTGGAAGCCCCGGCCTCCACCACCGAACTGGCCCGGCGTACGGGGCTGTCGGCGGCCGGGGTGTCCCAGAACCTGACGGCTCTGCGCGACGCGGGCCTGGTCAGCGCGCACCGTGCGGGCCGCTCGGTCCTGTACGCCCGCACCGCGGTCGCCGAGACGCTGCTCGGCGCGGGACCCTGATCCGCCGGACAGGTCCTGGGGAGTGTCGTCGAAGTGGCGTCGGCCGCCCGGGAGGGCGGGGCCGGCGGGGTCTGGTGCGTGCGATCGCAAGGCGGAGGAGGGATCGACGCGGTGGGGGCACCTCCCGGCGGTAGCCGGGGGACGTCGGTGACCGAGGACAACGCGGCGGGCGTGCGTGCCAGACCCCGCCGGCCGGATGGGACTTCGACGACACGACCTAGTCCGCGTCGCCCGCCCATACGGCGGGCCTGCGCTCCGCCCAGGGTTCGGCCTTCTCCAGTTGCGCGGCGAGCCGGAAGAGCAGGTCCTCGCGTCCGTAGCCCGCGGCGAACTGGACACCGATCGGCATGCCGGTGGCCGGGTCGGATCCGAGCGGCACCGACATCGCGGGCGTACCGGCGACGTTGAAGGCGGCGGTGAACGGCGAGCGGTGGAACAGGTGCTCCACCCAGCCCAGCCCGTCGGCGTTCTCCGCGCCCCGGCCGTAGGTGTTCAGGGCCACCGGCAGCTCGGGGAGCGTGGGTGTCAGCAGCAGGTCCCGGGCCTCGAAATGGGCCCCGATCGAGCGGGCGACCCGGTTGCGCACGTCGAGGGCGCGCACGAACTCCGCGCCGCTCACCGTGAGTCCCCACGCGTAGCTCGCGAGCATCTCGGGCTCGACGGTGGACTCGTCCACGGGTCGGCCGGACGCCTCGGCGAAGCCGTCGATCCACTGCACCAGGTTGGCGCACCACAGGCGGGCGTTGGCGAGGACGAACTCCTCCCAGCTCACGCCGAGATCCACGGTGGTGACGTCGACCTGGTGGCCGAGTGATTCCAGCAGCCGGGCGGCGGCCAGGGTGGCCCCGGTCACGGCCGGTTCCACGGCACGTCCGCTCCCGGGGGCGGTCACCAGGCCGACGCGCAGGCGGCCGGGTTCCCTGGTGATCTCTTCGAGGTACGGGCGCCGGGGGCGCTCCGCGAAGTAGGGGTCGCCGGTCTCCGGGCCCTGGATCAGATCGAGCAGGGCGGCGCTGTCCCGCACGGTCCGGCTGAGTCCGCCGTGCACCGCGAGGCCGTTGAAGACCTCGTCGGCCTCCGGGCCCAGGGAGACCCGGCCCCGGGTGGGCTTGAGCCCGAACAGCCCGGTGCTGGCGGCCGGCACCCGGATCGATCCCGCCGCATCGGTGGCGTGCGCGAGGGGGGTCACGCCGGCGGCGACGGCCGCGGCCGACCCGCCGCTGGAGCCGCCCGGTGTCCGGGTGAGGTCCCAGGGGTTGCGGGCGGCTCCGTACAGGACCGGCTCCGTGGTCGTGCTGAAGGCGAATTCGGGCGTGCCCGTGCGGCCCAGCGTCACCAGACCGGCCCGGCGGAACCTCCGCATCAGGAAGGAGTCCTCCCCTGCCACGTTGCCGGCGGCGAGGCGGCTGCCCGACTCGACGCGCTTGCCCTTCATGGAGACGGCCAGGTCCTTGATGAGGAACGGCACCCCGGCGAGCGGAGTGCCGCCCGGTACCGGGGCGTCCTCGGCGGGCCAGCTCTCCACGACGGCGTTGATCCGCGGGTTCACGGCCGCGATCGCGGCCTGGGCCGCGTCCGTGAGCTCCGCCCGGGTCACCTCTCCCCGGGCCACGAGCCCGGCCAGTCCCACCGCGTCGTACCGGGTGTATTCGTGCAGCTCCACGGAGTCCCACCTCTGTTTCCGATCGGTCCCGTGCGATACCGAGCGGTATCGTTTGGGGGTGGTCGGTAACGTAACATGGCCCGAGAGAGGCCGGCCAGCGCGACCGAAGCGAGGCACACCATGACGGGCAGCACCCCGAGGCCGGGGCGGGACTCGAGGGTCCCCCGCCTCCCGCCGCGCGAGCGCATCCTCGACGCGGCCGAGGAACTGTTCCTCCGTGAGGGCGTCAGGGCCGTCGGAGTCCAGGCCATCGCCGAGCACGCGAAGACCACGAAGATGGCGCTCTACCGCCACTTCGCCACCAAGGACGTGCTGATCGAGGAGTGGCTGGGGATCGTCGCGGCGCAGTACAGGACCGCCTTCGACCAGGTGGAGGCCGAGCACGCGGACGACGGCCGGGCCCAGGTGCTCGGCGTGGCGCGGTTCGTCGCCGACGGGCTGCCGGACATCGTCCGGAGGGGCTGCCCGTTCGTGAACTCCATCGCCGGCCTGGGCGACCCCGGCCATCCGGCCCGCCGGCTGATCGAGGACCACAAGGCCGATCAGCGCCGCCGCCTCACGGCCATGTGCGAGCGGGTGGGCGCCCAGATGCCCGACGACGTCTCCGCGGAGATCACCTTCCTCCTGGAAGGCGCCCAGGTCAGCGCGCAGAACGGCAGCGTCGACCGCGCGGGCGAGAGGCTCGTGGCGGCGGTCACGGCAGCGCTGGACCGGGCGACGGCGGTGCGCGAGGAACGCCGATGAGCCCTGAAGGGATTCCTTCAGGACTCATGGACACCCCCGGAAGGGCTCGGCCCCCGCAAGGGCTTGCACCCCAGCGGGGCTTGGACCCTAGAAGGGCTTGGTCGGGAGGTACTTGCCGTCGAGGGTGATGACGGCGCGCTCCCCGCCGTCCGGGTCGGCGACCTTCTTGACGTCGAGCCTGAAGTTGATCGCGCTGATGATGCCGTCGCCCAACTGCTCGTGGACCAGGGCCTTGAGGGTGGTGCCGTACACCTGGAGCATCTCGTGGAAGCGGTAGATCGTCGGGTCGGTCGGGATGCCGCCGGGGATCGAGCCGCGGGTCGGGATGGTCTGCAGGAGCCGTGCGTCGTCGGCGCCGAGGCCGAGGAGCTCGGCGACGGCCTCGGCGGAGGCGGCCGGCAGGGGGTGCTGGCCGAGCACCGCCGCGGTGACGAAGGCGACGGACAGGCCGGCCGCGTCGGCGATCTGCTGCCAGGAGAGGTCCTTGCGGATCTTGGCGTCGACGGCGGCGACGGCCAGGGCCTGGCGGGCGGAGGGGTCGAACTGGGCGTGGATCATGGGTGGTTCCTCTTTCGGGGTGGGATGGCGCACAGCCGTGGATACGGGCTTCAGGCCGCGAGGACGGCGGACCGGCCGGCGGCCGGGGCGATCCGCTCGACCGCGCCGGTGGGGATGTCGTAGACCCAGCCGTGCAGGGTGACGGTCCCGGCGGCCAGGGCGCGGGCCACCGCGGGGTGTGTGGCCAGGTTCGCCAGTTGCGCGGCGACGTTGGCGCGGATCAGGGCACCCGGTTCGTGCCGTGACGCCGCGGCCGGGGCCGCGTGGCGCAGCCAGCGGGCGACGGCGGGCAGCTGCGCGAGGTCCTGGCCGGCGGCGAGTGCGGTCATGGCGCCGCAGGCGGAGTGCCCGCAGACCACGATGTCGCCGACGCCGAGGACGGCGACCGCGTACTCGATGCTGGCGGCGACGCCGTCGCCGTCGTCGACCCCTTCCCCGAGGGCCGCGTGGGCCGCGTGGGCCGGTACGAGGTTGCCGGCGGTCCGGATCACGAAGAGCTCGCCCGGCTCCCGCTGGGTGATCAGCTCGGGGACGACGCGGGCGTCGGAGCAGCCGATGAAGAGCGTCTGCGGCCGGTGGGTGTCCGCCAGGCGGGCGAAGAGCTCCGCCTTCGCCGGGAAGACGTCCTGCTGAAAGTGCGCGAGGCCCTCGGTGAGGTCTTGCACGGTCACTCCCTTCGGTGGGGCCGACCCTGGTCGGGCTGACGAGATCCACCATGCATGAGCTGCATCTATAGTGTCCAAGTCGTGCTGAGCATGATCGCTATTGCTTCCATCTATACTCGCTTCCATGCCCCTGGAACTGCGCCATCTCCGCTATCTGCTGGCCGTGGCCGAACACGGCAGCTTCACCCGCGCCGCCGAGGAGCTGCACATCTCGCAGCCCACGCTCTCGCAGCAGATCAAACAGCTGGAGCGGACCGTCGGCGTCCAGCTGCTGGACCGTACGGGGCGCGCCGTGCGCCTGACCGACGCGGGCGCGGCCTTCGTCCCGTACGCGCGCAGCGCGATCCAGGACCTGGCCGCCGCCGAGCGGGCCGTACTGGACGTGGCGGACCTGTCCCGCGGCAGCCTGCGCCTCGCGATGACCCCGACCTTCACCGCGTACCTGCTGGGCCCGCTCGCCGCCCGGCTGCACGCCCTCCACCCCGGAATCACCCTGAACGTGCAGGAGATGACGCAGGATCAGCTGGAGTCGGCGCTGCTGGCCGACGGCGTCGACCTCGCCATCGCCTTTCGGGGCCCGCACCTGCCCGGCATCGGCTCCACCGATCTGTTCACCGAGACCCTCGGCCTGGTCGTGGGCCCCGACCACCCGCACGCCGGCCGCACCGAACCCCTGCCCGTGGCCGAACTCCGCGACCGCCCCCTCGCGTTGCTCAGCAGCGACTTCGCCACGCGGGCCCACATCGACGCGTACTTCCGCCGGCACCGCGTCGAACCGCGGATCGCCGTCGAGGCCAACTCCATCAGCGCCCTCACCGAGATCGTCCGGCGCACCGGGCTGGCCACCGTGCTGCCCGACGCCCTCACCCGCGACGGCACCCCGCTGCACCCCGTCCCGCTCGACCCCGCCCTCCCCGCCCGGACCGTGGTCCTGCTGCGCCGCGAGAGCGCGTACGAGAGCGCCGCCGCCCGCGCCTTCGCCTCGCTCGCCCTGCGGTGGGCGGAGTCCTGACCCGGCCGGTCAGCCCGCGAACACCGCCGACGCCTCGGCGGCGTACGCCCGCAGCTGCGGTTCCAGGACGGCCGGGGCCCCGGCGCCCGCGGGCAGCAGGCGGCGGGCCTCGTCCTCGGTGGCGTGGCTGAGCAGCCAGGCGCGGGACCAGGCCGGATCCGCGGACCGGTCGGCCCTGCGGATGCGGGCCTGCGCCGCGGCGTAGGCGGCGGCCGGCACCTGGCCGGCGATCACCGGGAGGACGTGCTCCTCCTCGGCTTCGAGGTGCGCGGCGAGCAGGTCCCGCTGGTCGGCGAGGAGCCCTGCCAACCGGGCGGCGTGGCGGCCGGGTTCGGCGGCGAAGCGGGCCGCGACGGCATCGCAGTCGGCCCGGAGCGCGTCGAGCGCCTCGTGGTCGGCGACGAAGCGGACGATGCCGGCCACCGCCTCGGCGGCGTCGGGAACGGCGTCCAGGACGACCGGCCACAGGATCTCGTCCTCGCGGTGGTGGCCGCGTACGACGTCGTTGTAGCGGTGCACGTACCCGGCGATGGCCTCGGCCCGCGCGGGCTCGGCCGGTTCGGCGGCCGCGGCGAGAGCGGCGAGCAGCCCGGCCAGGCGCTCGATGTCGGCCAGGATCGCGCGGTGGGCGACCCGGACACGTGTGAGATCGGCAGCCGCCTGGCCGTACGGCCTCGCGGGGGCGACGTGTTCGCTGTCCATGGGAAGACTGTGCGCGCCCCGTCTCAGCGTCGGGTCAACGTCCGATGAACGCCGCCCGTCCACTGCGGCATAAGCTCGGGGACACACCCACCCACCGTCTCCGGAGATCCGCACCATGCCGCCCACCGGTCCGCAGTCCGTCGACCGCGCGCTCGCGATCCTCGACGCCGTCGCCGACGCGCCCGGACCGGTCGGCGCCAAGGCCCTGGCCCGCCGGACGGAGTGTTCGCTGTCCACCGCCTACCACCTGCTGGCCCCGCTCACGGCACGCGGATACCTCGTCCGCACCGCGCAGGGGTACGTGCTGGGACCGCGGATCCCCGGACTGCACCGGTCCCTGCTGCGCCATCTGGAGCCCGCCCCTCGCATGGCCGATCTGCTGACCCGGCTGCGCCGGACCACCGGCGCCGAGGCGTACTACACCGCCTACCGGGGCGGCCTGATCACGGTCGTCGACACCACCGCCCCGGTCACGGACGCGGGCAATCCGTTCACCCCCGGCCGGGAGACCCGGGCGCACGCCACCGCGCACGGCAAGGCGCTGCTCGCCGAGCTCCCCCGGCCGCTGCGCCGGCGGTACCTGGCCGAGCACGGGATGTCCCGCCTGACCGGGGCCACCATCACCAGCGCCGAGCTGCTGGAGGCGGAGCTCTCCCGGGTCCGCGGGCAGGGCTTCGCCGTGTCGATCGGTGAGGCCGATCCCGCGTACACCTGCCTGGCCGTCGCCCTGCGGCGCGTCCCGGACCACGACGGCGAGGCGGTGCACGCCCTGTCGGTGTCGCTGCCGACCGAGGAGTTCCGGCGGCGCCCCCTGGAGATCCGCACGGCGCTCGCGCAGGCCGCGGCCGACTGCGCCTGAGGCCGCCCGGCGGGCCCTCGTCCGAGGCTGCTTTCCGACCCTGCCGGAAATACGGTGCGATGGGGATGCGCGGGCCGCCGCGGGGTGCCAGGCTGGTCGGCATGATCTTCATCGCCGTCAGGTTCGACGTCCGTCCGGAGCACAGCGACAACTGGCTCACGCTCGTCGACGACTTCACCCGGGCCACCCGCAACGAGCCGGGCAACCTCTTCTACGACTGGTCGCGCAGCGTCGACGACCCCACCAAGTACACCCTCCTGGAAGCCTTCACCGACGCCGAGGCCGGCGCCGCGCACGTGGCGTCCGACCACTTCAAGGCCGGTATGGAGACCCTCGCCGGCGCCATCGCCAGTACGCCGGAGATCATCCACGTCGAGGTGCCCGGCCAGGGCTGGAGCGCCATGGCCGAGCTGTCCCCCCGTAGCTGATCCGCCCGGGCCGGCGCCGCCGCCGTTACGAGGAGAGCCCGAGCAGCCGGGCCGCCGTCTCGCGCATCTCGACCTTGCGGACCTTGCCGGTCACGGTCATCGGGAACTCCTCCACGACGTGCACGTACCGGGGGATCTTGAAGTGCGCCAGCCGTCCGTCGCAGTACGCGCGGACGGCTGCCGCCGTCAGCGGCCCCGCCCCTTCGCGCATCCGCACCCAGGCCATCAGCTCCTCCCCGTACTTGGCGTCGGGGACTCCGATGATCTGCACGTCCAGGACGTCCGGATGGCCGTGGAGGAATTCCTCGATCTCGCGCGGGTACACGTTCTCGCCGCCCCGGATCACCATGTCCTTGATGCGGCCCGTGATGCTCAGGTAGCCGTCCTCGTCCATGACCGCGAGGTCGCCGGTGTGCATCCAGCGCGCTGTGTCGACGGCCTCGGCGGTGCGCTCCGGCTCGCCCCAGTAGCCGAGCATCACCGAGTAGCCGCGGGTGCAGAGCTCACCCGGCTCACCGCGCCGTACGGTCCGCCCCGACTGCGGATCGACCACCTTGACCTCCAGGTGCGGTCCGACGCGGCCCACCGTGGACACCCGGCGCTCCACGGAGTCGCCGGCGCGGGTCTGCGTGGACACCGGCGAGGTTTCCGTCATCCCGTAGCAGATGGACACCTCGCGCATGCCCATCCGGTCGATGACCTCCTTCATCACCTCGACAGGGCAGGGCGAGCCCGCCATGATGCCCGTCCGCAGGCTGGACAGGTCGTACGAGTCGAAGCCGGGCGCGGCCAGTTCGGCGATGAACATCGTGGGGACCCCGTACAGGGAGGTGCACGACTCCGCCTCCACCGCGGCGAGCGTGGCCGCCGGGTCGAAGGCCGGCGCCGGGATGACCATGGCAGCACCGTGGCTGGTGCAGGCGAGGTTGCCCATCACCATCCCGAAGCAGTGGTAGAAGGGGACCGGGATGCAGACCCGGTCCTGCTCGGTGTAGTGGCACAACTCCCCGACGAAGAAACCGTTGTTGAGGATGTTGTGGTGGGAGAGGGTCGCCCCCTTGGGGAAGCCGGTGGTCCCCGAGGTGTACTGGATGTTGACCGGGTCGTCCGGGCTCAGCTCCGCCGCCGCCCGTACGAGGTCGGCCGGATCACCGCCGCGGCCCCGCTCCAGGAGGGAGGCCCACTCCGGGGCCTCCAGCAGGACGGTGAACTCCAGGTCCGGGCAGCGCGGGGCGACCTCCTCGATCATCCCGGCGTAGTCGGAGGACTTGAAGCGCTCCGCCGCGACGAGCAGCCGGATCCCGGCCTGGCGCAGGACGTACTCCACCTCGTGCGAGCGGTACGCCGGGTTGACGGTGACGAGGATCGCCCCGATCTTGGCGGTGGCGTACTGCACCAGCGTCCACTCGGCGCGGTTGGGCGCCCAGATGCCGACCCGGTCCCCCTTGCCGATGCCCAGGTCCAGCAGGCCGAGCGCGAGGGCGTCGACGTCGGCGGCGAGCTCCGCGTACGTCCACCGGCGCCCGGCGGCGAGGTCGACGAGGGCGTCGCGGTCGGAGAACCGGCGGACGGTGCGGTCCAGGTTCTCGCCGATCGTGTCGCCCAGCAGCGGTACTTCGAAGACCCCGGATGCATAGCTCGACGACGCGGTGTTCGACGCGGCAGACACACGTACCTCCTGGACTCGGTGGCGGGGCGGGGCCCGGCGGGCCGGCGCCTCCCTCATGATCCTCTTCGTCCGGCGCCCCGGCCACCCTCCTGCCGCCGTTCCCCCGAAGGGTGTTCAGTGCCCGGTCTTGCGTGCTCGGTCTTGCGTGATCGGCCTTCAGCGGATGCAGCCGACGATCCTGACGGAGATCTCCGCGCTGCCGGTGAGTCCGGCCGCCGGATCGGTCGCGGTGAACACCAGCTTGTACGTCCCGTCGGGCAGCAGGGGGACCAGGAACCTGCCCGACGCGCCCGCGCCCAGCGCCACGGGACCGTTCGGCCCGGTGATCCGCCAGCTCGTGTACTGCGGGTCGGTGAGGGGCCGGTCGCCCGGGCGGGTCCGGGCCGTCCCGGCGAACGACTCCTCGCAGCCGCGCCGCAACTGGCCGCCGCCGGAAGGCTGCTGGATGTTCACAGCCGGGGCCTGCGGCTGCTGCCGGGTCGGCGAACCGCTCTGCGACGGGGTGCCCGGCCGGGTCGGGCCGCCCTTGGTCGGCGTCCCCGGGCTGTTGGGTCCGCCGGGTGTGGGAGTCGTACCGGGCGAGGCGGACGGGCTCGTCGACGGCGAAGCCCCGGCCGTCGGGACGGAGGGCGAGACCGAGGGCGGCGCGGAGCCCGTGCCGTCCGTCCCGCCCGGCGCTGGGTCCAGGGCGCGCGGCAGCTCCGGCCGGGAGACGGACGGCGGAGCCGGGGCCTTGGCCGGCTCGGTGGGCTTGGCGTCGATCTTCGCGCAGACCGCGCTGGCGACCAGCTCCTGGCTGTCCGGCACCGGCGAGACGTGCAGCTCCTGGTCGTCGGGACCGCGGCGGTGCGTGTCGAAGTAGCCGTTTCCGGTGCGCGTCTCCCGGTCGCTGTGCTCGTCCCAGACCGAGTTGTAGTAGTCGAGACCGGCCTTCTGCCCGTTCCTGCCGGTGACGTGCCAGGCCGTCACCTTGTGGCCCGAGGGCTCACCGGCCGCCGGCGCGTCGGCCGGTGCGTACAGCCAGCCGTCGCCGAAGAAGCGCGCCGGGGCCTCCGAGCCGCCCGACTCGTTGGCCGCCGGGAACTGGAAGCCGCCGCCGACCACCAGCTTCCCCTTGGGGCACGACACCGCCGCGTCCACGCTGCCACCCGCGGTCACCGCGACTTTGACGGTGGCCACGGACACGCTTCCCAGCCGGACGCAGATCGGGCGGAGGGTGACGGCGTAGTTCGCCTCCGGCGGCTGCGGGTCCTCGATCCGCGTCTGGTGCGTGATGAACTCGGACGAGCGGATCGGGAAGCCGGCATCGCTCAGACGACTGCCCGGATTGAGCCTGACGTAGGGCCCGGCCTTGGCGGGGTCGGAGTACGCCGACTTCGTGGTCAGGCTGTCGAGCGGGACCGGCGCCACCCCGCGGCCCGCCACGGTGCGGCCCGACCTGAACTCCGTTCCCAGCGAGGTGAATTCGCCGGGGCAGGAGGGCGAGGCGGAGCCGTGCTTGACCGCGTCCACGAACGGCCCGTCGGTCGTGAGGTCGTGGATCGACCCGCCGCCGCTGGCGCTGATCATCTTGTTGCCCCGGTCCTGGTACGCGTGCACGTGCTCGGACCAGCCGACGCCGCCCAGGAACTCGGGCTTCGCGTTGACGCACAGGGCATACGAAGTGAGAGTGGCGGGCGCGGCGTCCGGGTTGTACGCGGCCGCCAGCCAGGCATCGCCCACGAAGAGGCTGCTCGTGGCGAAGCCCGTCCCGGTGACGGCGTATCCGCCTCCGAGCGCCTTCTCGTGGCTCTGGCAGGCGGCGACCGCGGACTGCTCGCCGCCCGCCGCGACCGATACGGAGACGCTGCGCTGGACGACCGCCAGCCGCGGGCCGCCTCCGAGCGCCCATACGCCGGCCCCCACCGCACCGGACACCGCCAAGGCGCCCGCGGCGGCCACCGCGGCCGTTTTCACGGTGACCGCGCTCCCCAGCTTCGCGAAGACTCCAGAGCCCATCGTCGATGCCCCTCCCCCGGCCGTACGGCCCGCACCTCCCCGCAGCCGCGGGGCGTGGGCAATGTAGCGCTGCGTGCGATACACGTCACAGAGGCCTGAAGTATCGGTTCTGCTACGGACTCCCCGCCCAAAGGCAAAGCCGTCGCCGGGGTGGCGGTGGCGCGGGGTGGCAGTGGCAGTGGCACAAGGTGGCACTGGTGCCACCCCGGATGCGGATGGCAGGGCTATCGAGGGCGCGGGGGTCGGCGCGGCACGATCAAGGGGACCAGCCGGATCCCAGGGGGAGTTCAGACATGCACCTGTTCAACAAGCCCGCGCGGTGGCTCGCGGCGGCCGCCTGCGGGCTGCTCGCCGCAGCCGCCCTGCCCGGCGGCCCGGCGAACGCCGCGGCCGCCACGAACGCCGCAAACGCCACGAACGCAATGGCGGCGAGCCCCGCGACCCCGCCGGTGCCGGACCGGTACCGGCAGCAGCAGCTCGACTGGCGACCGTGCGCGGACGGCGCGCTGGAATGCGCCTCGATGTCCGTACCGCGGGACTGGTACCACCCGGGCTCCGGCCCGGACCTGACGATCGCGGTCTCCCGCCGCCGCGCGGCGGATCCGGCGAAGCGCCGGGGCGTGCTCATGATGGCGGCCGGCGGTCCCGGGGCCTCGGGGCTCCCCCGGCCGGCCCGGCTCGCCTCGTACAGCCCGAAGCTGGCGGCCGCGTACGACATCGTCGGCTTCGACCAGCGGGGTGTGGGCGCCAGCACGAAGGTCGTCTGCTCGGACCAGGACAAGGTCGACGCCATGTTCGGCGGCGGCGACCTGCGCGACCGCTCGGCGGCCGCCGTCGGCCGGACCTTCGACCGCGCTCGGGAGTTCGTACGGGACTGCGAGCACAACTCGGGCGCACTGCTGCCGTACATCACCACCGATCAGGCCGTCCACGACATGGACCTGTACCGGGAGTTGCTCGGTGCGGAGAAGATCTCGTACTACGGGCCCTCGTACGCCAGCTTCCTCGGGGCGTACTACGCGACCGAGTTCCCCCGCCGCGTGGAGCGGGTCGTCCTCGACAGCAACATCGACTTCACCGGGGACTGGCAGTCCTTCCTGACCGGGCAGCCGATGAGCTTCCAGCGCCGCTTCGAGCAGGACTTCCTGCCGTGGCTGGCCGCCAACGACGCCACGTACCACCAGGGGCGCACCCCTGAGGAGGCGCGGGCCTCGTACGAGCGGGTGCGCGCCGCCCTGCACGACCGGCCGCTGGACGTCGAGGGGACGGTCATCACGCCCAACCACCTCGACGCGGCGGCCACGAACGCCCTGTACAACACGAACCAGTTCGCGGACCTCGCGGCGCTCCTCGGCTTCCTGGAGCATCCGGATCAGGCTCCGGCGGAGACGAGGAAGGCCGTCGCCGGGAAGCTCAAGCACCTGATGGGCGCGGAGTTCATCGCCGACTTCTTCTCGGTCACCTGCGGCGACACCCCGTGGAACCGCGACGGCCGGTACTGGGTGGAGCGGAGCGCCGAGGCCACGCGCACCCATCCGCTCGCCGGAGCAAGGGAGTTGACGTACGCCTCGGTCTGCGCGAACTGGCCGCGTTCCAAGGCTCCGCGCGTCAAGGTCACCGGGAAGGGACTGCCGCCGGTGCTGATGCTCAACTCGAAGAACGACCCGGCGACGTACTACGAGGCCGCCGTACGCGCCCACCGGGGACTGGCGGGATCCCGGCTGGTCACCGTCGAGGGCGGCGACCACGTCCAGTTCCAGAACGGCAACGCCTGCGTCGACGCGCATGTCGAGGGCTACCTGCTGGACGGCGCCCTGCCGGCCGGGGACACCGCATGCCCGGCGGCGCGGCGGTGATCGGGCCCGCCGCCGGGTGACCGGTCCTGGGGGTGCCTCCAGTACGGGGCGCCTCCCGTACGGGGGCGTTCCCTACGGGGGCACTCCGTACGGGGGCGCCGTCACTCCTCGATGGCGCCGCCCATCCGGCGCAGGTGCCGGCGGAAGGTGTACGAGGGGTCGGCGTCGCGCAGGACCAGGTAGTCGGCGAAGGCCGTCTGGCTGCGCAGGGTCTCGCCCGAGCGGATCCGGCGGGCCTGTTCGCGCTCGGTCTCGCGGATCGCGAGCGCGGTGTCCAGCACCTCCTCGACCCGGTCGGCGGGCACGAACAGCACCCCGTCCGCGTCGCCGAAGACGAAGTCCCGGCCGTCGACGAGGTGCGGCCCGAAACGGGCGGTGACCAGCGCCTGCGGCTCGCGCTCGTCCAGCCGCACCGGTCCCGCCGGATGGCTTCCGTAGCTGAAGACGGGGAAGCCGATCTCGGCCAGCTCGGGCGTGTCACGGTGCAGTCCCCACACGACGAGGCCCGACAGGCGGGCGGTCTCGGCCTCGAGCGCGGTGAGGTCGCCGATGCAGGCCTCGTCCGTACGGCCGCCGTTGTCGACGACCAGGACGTCGCCGGGCTCGGCGGATCCGTAGGCCTCCAGGAACACGTCGACGCTGCCGTAGTGGCGCGCCGGCAGCGCGCGGCCCGCGACCCGGTGGCCGGGCAGCACGGTGCGGATGCCGGGCGGTGCCACGCGCAGCGGCACACCCGTACGGACGCAGGCATCGGCCACGAGCGGCGTGGACAGGTCGGCGAAGGCCTTCAGCATGCCGTCTCCCCTTCATCTCCCGAACGGACGGCTCGGATCAGCCACCGCCCCCCCATGGTGCCCTCCCGGTCGTCCGGGCGTGGGGGTTCGGGACGGGGAGTCACGGGATGTCGGTGTCGGAGGGTTCCGCTTCGTAGGTGTGCGGCTCGTCCCCCTGCCATTCGACGAGCTCCGAGCCGCCGAGGACCATGTCGTCGGGGTCGGGCACGCCGGCCCGGCGCAGGAACTCGATCACGTCGGAGTCCTCGAAGGCCAGGCCGAGGACGGTGTCCCGGCCCTCGGCGCGCAGGGAGACCCGGCGGCCGCCGGCCGGGGCGATCGGGTGGACGAGGATCGGCGTGTGGTGCATGGCCCCAGCCTCCGCCCGGACGGCCGGGCCCGCATCCGGGCACGGGTCCGGGCACAGGTCCGGGCACAGGTCCGGGCACAGGTCCGGCGCCGGGCGGCGAGCCGGTCCGGGCGGGTGAGACCGGTTCACGCGGCCGAGACCGGCTCGGCCGAGGCGGGCTCACGCGGCCGCGACCCGGCCCCGCCGAGACCTGCTCACTCGGCGGCGATGCGGCCGCCGAGCCATTCCAGTGCGGGCGGGATCTCCCGGCGCCACGTGTTGAAGCCGTGGCCGCCGCTGTCGAGCGTGATCGACGAGACGCGCGCCGGCGCCTTCACCTTCGCGACGAACTTCTGCGTGTCCTTGTAGTTCGGCTCGCCCTGCATCGAGCTCGCCACCAGGAAGGAGGACTTGCCCTGCGGCAGGTTGTCCAGGCTCCACAGCAGGTCGGATCGTTTCTCCTCGGCGGTGTTCCCGTGGAAGAGATCACCGGAGTCCTTGTCGAGCTCCGGCTTGTAATCCGTCGACAGGCCCACTCCGGCCGCGTAGTGCTCCGGGTGCTCCAACGCCATCTTCAGCGCGCAGTAGCCCCCGGTGGAGTCCCCGATGACGGCCCAGTTCGAGGGCGAGGTGCCGACGCGGTAGGCGCCCGAGACCGCCTTCGGCAGGTCCGTACCGAAGAAGGTCTCGCTGAGCGGGCCGCCCGGCACGTCGACGCACTGGCTGTTGCGGGTCGGGATCACCGAGGGCTGCATCATCACCAGGACCATCGGCGGCATCTTCTTCTGCTTGGCGAGCCTCCACGCCGTCTTCGGGTAGTCCAGCCCCTTGAGCAGGTTCTCCGCCATCCCCGGGAAGCCGGTGAGCACCACCGTGGCGGGGAACTTCCTGTTCTCGTTCCCCTTCTGGAAGTACTCGGGCGGCAGGTACACGTACGCCTGCACCACGGCCTTGGACCCCTCGCCGCGCACGGTGATCTTCTCGATCTCGCCGCCGATGCGGGGCGTTCCGCCGCCGGGTACGTCCGTGGGCTGCCGGCCGAGGACGCGGACCGCCGCGCCTCCGGGCACGTCCTGGCCCATGGAGGGCATCGACCGCTCCGCCCCGGCGAGGTCCGCCCAGGAACCGTAGAGCAGGAAGGTCCGGTTGGCGGTGAGTCCGACGGAGGCGAGCAGCAGCACCTGGAGCACCACGACGACGCCGACCCGGCCGAGCACCGGCCGCCCGCCCCGCCGGCCGAGGCGTGGCCACAGCCACACCGCGGCGGCGAAGGCCAGCACCGTGGCGAGGAGGACGAGGATCAGGAGCGTGCTGCTGGTGAGACTCACGGATCAGGGGGACTCTCTACGCTGGCCGGTTCGGCGCGGACCTGCGGTCCGGCGGCGCCGCCTGTGCGGGCGCACAAGGCTAGACCGCAACGGGGTCCGATCCGTTCCACACCGTTCACAGGAGAACGGGAATCCGCCGGAATGCTCACATACTTTTCGCCATCCCGGCCTGCGCCGACGGGTGCTGGTCACCCTGTGCGCCCTCGCGCTGCTACGACTCGGCCGGAACCTGCCGGTGCCGGGCGCGGGCGTCTCGGCCATGGCCTCCGCGGCGGACGCGGCGCGGCGAACTCCAGCCAATCGCTTGACATGGGCCTGACATTTCAAGGTCCCTGTGGGACCTTCCCTGGCGTGTCTCGAAAGCTCTCTCCCCGGGCCGGCGCGGAAACCGCCTCCGTCGGGCCGGGCGCACGCCGGCGAGGCCCCCCAAGGCCCCGCTTCACACCCCACGAGGACGTGGCGAAGAGGAGCGACAGCATGAAGATCTCGACATGGCCGGGCGCTGCCGTACTGGCAGCAGCGGTGATCGTCGGCGGAGCGACGTCGGCGACGGCCCTCGGCCCCACCGCGGACCAGCAGCTCGACGGCGTCATCGTCGTCGCCGGCAACACCTGTACGTGGACCAACGCACGCACCAGTGCCAACCCCCCGGGCGCGCTGACCGTCGACCGCACCACCATCAACACACCCGGCGGCAACCTCGCCTGCAACGGCGGCATCACCGCCTCCCTCAACAACAACCCCGCGTTCACCTTCGACGACGCCGCCGGCCTCGCCAGGACGGACGCCATCGACATCACGGGCAAGATGAGCTTCATCTCCTGCCGCTACAAGGCCACGAACATCACGTGGAACCGTGACGGAGCCACCCGCAAGTACGTCAACCAGGCCTTCACCGCGACCAAGACCTCGGGCAGCTTCCTGTGCCCCGGCTCGGTCACGACGGCGGCCGGTGACGCCTCGATGCTGTTCCACTGACCCCGTACGTGCCGCGGCCCCGCCCGGGGTCGCGGCACACCGACGCGGACCGGGACGGTCAGGGCCGGATCTCGAGGGTGCAGCACTTGACGCTGCCGCCGCCCTTGAGCAGTTCGGACAGGTCCACGCCGATGGGGTGGAAGCCTCGTTCGCGCAGCTGCCCGGCCAGCTCCTCGGCGGCCTCGGGAAGCACCACGTTCAGCCCGTCGCTGACGGCGTTCAGCCCGAACACGGCGGCGTCCTGGGCGGATACGAGCAGTGCGTCGGGGAAGAGCGCCTCCAGCAGGGCGCGACTGCCGGGGGCGAAGGCCTCCGGGTGGTACATGATCTCGTCGCCGTCGAGCACGGCGAGCGCCGTGTCGAGGTGGTAGTAACGCGGGTCGACCAGCTCCAGGCTGATGACGGGCCGGCCGAAGAACGCCTGCGCCTCCCGGTGGCCGCGCTCGTCGCTGCGGAACCCGTGTCCGGCCAGGACGTGGGCGGCCGTGACCAGGAAGTCGCCCTCACCCTCGTTGACGTACCGGGGGTCGTGCAGCTCGGTGAAGCCGTTCTCCCGGAACCAGTCCAGGTACGCGGGCCCCTCGGCGACGCGCTCGGCGTTGCGGAAGCGGGCGCCGAGGACGCGGCCGTCGACGACGGTGGCCCCGTTGGCCGCGTACACCATGTCGGGCAGGCCGGGTACCGGGTCGATGAGCTCGACGGTGTGCCCGAGCTCGCGGTACAGCTCGCGCAGCCGCTCCCACTGGAGGACGGCGAGGCCGACGTCGACCGGCTTCCCCGGGTCCATCCAGGGGTTGATCGCGTACACCACCTCGAAGTGGGAGGGGCGGCACATCAGGTACCGGCGCGGGCGCCGTGCGCGCGGCCGGGCGGACGGCATCGGGGCAGAGGTCATGGTCGCTCCCGGGCGGGGGCCACGGTGGTGGCCGGTGTGAGGGGGTCTTCTCAGGCCGAGCTTGCGCGCCCCGGACGAACCCCGGATGAAGGCCGCGCGACCGCCGGGGGCGTACCGTACGAGCTTCCCGAGCGGCTGGGCGTCGGCCGACAACTCCGGGGCGGAGCACCTGGCGGCCCGCACAGCAGCAGCCCCGCCGAATAGGGTCTCGGCAGGGCTGCGTGCTCATGGATTTCCACCTGCCCAAGGCCCGATCCAGCCAGGCTTCAAACCCGCTGATCACCACTTCCAGCCGCGCCTCGAAATCTGCGAGTGAGGACACCACGTCCTACCTGTACTACGCGACGCGTTCGCAGACCGTGGACGGCCCGAGGACCTCAACGGCGACGGGAACCGCGACATCCGGACCGTCGACTCCCGGGGCACGCTGCTCATGTACGCCGGCCAGGGCGCCGCGGTCGACAACCCCGTCGAACTCACCGTCGCCTGCCCCGCCAAGAACCCTGCCATCGGCTGCGACTACGGCGACGACTGGAACGGCGACGGCATCCCCGACCTCTGGCTGCGCGACGACGCCACCGGTGACCTGCTGCGCACCCACCTACGGCAGCAAGGGTGGCGACGGCAACGCGGACCCCACCACCTGGGGCAACGCCGCGGGCCGCGTCAAGATCGCCTCGGGCCTGGAGCAGGCGGCCTTCCCGGCCATCGGCACCTCGGGCGACGTCACGGGCGACAAGCTCGCCGACCTGTGGCCGTCAGCGCCAGCCGGCAGCTCGCCACCCTCGCCGGAACCGGCACCGCCCAGCCGCTGAACGTCACCGGCATCAGCCAGACGCCGGCGTTCCTCGGCAACCTCTCCGCTCCCGCCGCGCAGTGGAAGCTCACCGGGCAGAGCGGCGGCATCACGCCGAGCGCCGTGGGCGACTACCCCGCGACCACGAGCGGGGTCACCCGGCCCACCGCGACCGTCGGCGGTCGCCGCACCGCGTACGCGGCGTTCGGCGGCGGCCAGGCGACCATGACCACCAACAAGTCGGTGATCGACACCCGCAACAGCGCGTTCACCCTCTACACCGACCCGGCCACCAAGCAGTGGCGGTTCGCCCTGGCCAAGGGCGACGTCGACGGCCGGGCCTACGACTGGTCGGACCGCCCTGATGAGCCTCTACGTCAACGGCGCCCTCGGCGCGACCGGCCACCACATGGCCTCCTCCAGCCCGGCCCCCAGCGGTTCGCTCGTGTCCGGCCGCTACAAGGTCAGCGGCGCTCCCGACTACTCCGGGGGCTTCAACGGCGGGATCAGCAGCCTCGCCGTCCATCCCTACGCCGCCTGCCCGGCCGCCCCCGGAGCCACCGGCTCGATGTCCTTGGCGGCCGAGCCGAGCCACTGCCTGGACGACGACAACGGCCGCACCACGGACGGGAACAAGATGCAGGCCTGGGACTGCACCATGAACACCGCCCTCCCGGGCGGCCGACGCCACTTTGACGACACTCCCCAGTGCGCTGCGACGGCTGATGCCGAAAGCACGCGAAACCGCCCCCGGCAGCGGCTGCCGGGGGCGGTTTCACCTGGGTGGCGGGAGGGAGCTCAGGACTGGCAGAGGGCGCGCTCGTGGTCGATCGTGGCCGTCGCGCGGGAGTACTGCCACTGCGGGGCCAGGAGCTGGGCGTTCAGCTGGGCGGCCGCCGCCGGGCTCTCCACCACGTAGCCGAAGTCCTGGAGCCACGCCGGGTAGAGGTTCT
Organism: Streptomyces sp. NPDC059355; assembly: GCF_042752335.1. Taxonomy (NCBI): domain Bacteria; kingdom Bacillati; phylum Actinomycetota; class Actinomycetes; order Kitasatosporales; family Streptomycetaceae; genus Streptomyces; species Streptomyces sp. NPDC059355. The sequence continues at coordinate 118,831 of NZ_JBHYXN010000010.1, forward strand.
TGGAGCCGATGTAGAAGGCCGAGTCGTCGACGGAGACCACCTTGTGGTGCTGCGCGTACGGGTGGCCGTCGGCCCACGTCGGGCTCTGGGAGCTGCGGAAGGTGGCGAGCTGGAGGTTGGAGCACATGGTCGCCTTGGCCGCGCCCTGGTCACCGGTCAGCAGGGCGAGGCGGTCGCGCAGGGTGTCGCTGATCTCCGAGAGCGACTTGATCTGGGAGTAGCCGCCGCTGCCCACGGCTCCGCGGTTGGCGGGGTCGCTCACGACGATGCGGACCTTGACGCCGGCCGCCATCCGCGCGGCGAGGGCGTCGTAGACGCGGATGTCGTAGCGGGGCAGTGGCGGGCAGGTCGCGTTCACGTCCTGCTGGGAGATCTCGATGTGCCGGTTCGCGCTGGAGATCAGCGTCCGCAGGGCGCTCTCCTCCGGGTTGACCGTGTCATAGTCGCGGTCGGCGTTGGTGTTGTCGTGCAGGCCGACGACGCACTTGGTGTCGGGGGCGCTGGGCAGCGTGGGCCGGAAGGCCGACGACGGGTCGTTGCGCTTGATGCCGACGCCGAGTCCGCCGACGGCGACGGCCGGTACGTCGCCCGGGGCCGGCGCGGGCGTGGCGGGGGCGGTGTCCCTGGCCATCGCGGGCATGCAGGCGGCGTTGTTGGAGGAGGCGAACCAGACGCTGGCGATGTTGCTCTTGTTCTGGCAGGTCCAGGACCACAGCTCGTCCAGGTAGCGGCCCGCGGACGCGGCGGCGGGGCCGCGCAGGGCGAGGTCGACGTCGGCGACCGGGTGGGCGGTCTCCAGGTAGTCGTCCTTCCAGTCGTTGATGCCGCCGGTGATCACGGACTGGCCGTCGACCACGAGGAGCTTGGAGTGGTTCCAGGAGAACGCCGTCTTCGAGGTGGTCATCGAGGCGACGTTGAGGTCGACGTTGCGGGCGTCGGCGCCGAGCTTGGCGACGAGCTCGTCCCGGTACTTCGACGGCAGTACGTTCAGGTGGTAGACCGGTGCGGCGCCGACCAGCACGCGCACCTTGAGCTTGTTGCCGCGCGCGGCCGAGGACTTGAGGCCCGAGACGATCGCGTCCTGGAACGCCCCGTTGGGGAACGGCGCCAGGGTCGATATGTCGACGGTGCGCGTCGCCTGGGAGATGTTCTGCGTCATCTTCGAGAGCAGCTGCTCGGTCCCCGGGCGCGTGGTGCACTTGTCATCGCCCCAGCAACCGGGGGTCTGCAGCAGCCAGTCGGCGCCGCCGGGCGTCGAGGCGTCGAGGACGTTGCCGGCGGTGCGTTCCCACACCTGGCCTTCGAGGCCGGGGGAAACCTGGCGCAGGGTCTGCTCCACCGCGTCGAGGTGGGGCGCCGCGGCGGCCCCGGAGCCCGCCGCCGGGGCGGCCGAGGCCGGGACGGCGGCGAACAGCGCCAGCAGGGCCGCCGGTACCGCCGCGCGTGCGGCGAGAACTGACGGTCGGTGAGCGGACGGGCGGCGGAGGGAGGGGGTATGGCGGTGCACGGTGACTTCCTTGCGAGAGGGATCGCCGTCGCCGCGAGGGGGCGACCGGCAAGATCAACTCGCGGAAGTTACCACCGGGTTGGAAGTGCGGGAAATTCGCGTATATCGGATTCGGCCATCACGATGCGGGCGACACGCACGACCCGGCCGAAAGAAGCCGATCTGGCCGGATTGGACAAGTGGTCGATGGAACGACCACGATGATGCGCGCTAGATCGCGGCAGCTCAGGGGGGCAAAACGGATACATGGTGATGTTCCTCCGATCCATCCGCTACGTCCCCGTTTCCGACACCGGAAAGTTTTCGCCATGAGCTTCGGCGACCCGAACAACCCGTACGGCCAGCAGCCCCCGCAGGGTCAGCCCGGCTACCCGCAGCAGGCCCCGCAGGGCGTGCCCCCGCAGTACGGCTACCCGCAGCAGCCTCCGCAGGGGGTCCCGCCGCAGTACGGCTACCCCCAGCAGGCCCCGCAGCAGACCCCGCCGCCGTACGGCGCCTACCCGCCGCCGGGCATGCCGGGCATGCCGGGCATGCCGGGCTCGGGCATGCCTCCGCTCGCGCACTGGGGTCAGCGCTTCGGTGCGTACCTGCTCGACGGCCTGATCATCGCGGGTCCGATGTACGCCCTCGGCTTCATCGACCTGGCCATCAGCAGCGACCCCGCGAACTCCGGCCCCGGCGTGTTCTTCATGATCGGCTGGCTGTACGCGCTGGGCATGGCCATCTTCCAGCTCTACAAGGAAGGCACCACGGGCCAGACGATCGGCAAGAAGGTCGTGGGCATCAGCCTGCGCCGCGAAGCCGACGGCGCCTTCCTCGGGTTCGGCATGGCCTTCGTCCGCAAGCTGGCCCACGCCCTCGACGGCATCCCCTGCTACATCGGGTTCCTGTGGCCGCTGTGGGACGACAAGAAGCAGACCTTCGCCGACAAGGTGTGCAACACCGTCGTCATCCAGGTCCCCAAGGGCTGAGTCTCAAGGGCCTCGTGCCCACGGGGTGAGGCCGCCCCTCCCCCCTCTCCTCCCCCCACCGCCCACCCGGCAGCGGAGCTCCTCCGCCGCCGGGTGGGCGCGTTCGTCGGTTCGGCGGTACGGGCGGCAGGCATCTGGCGCCCCGTCACCTCCCTTCCCCGCCCCGCCCCGCCCCGCCCCGACGGCGTCATCGGGCTGGCCGGATCCCGCCGGTCCGGTCTCCGCCGCGTTCGCGGCCGACCACCACGCCCGCGCAGCGCGCCCGGTTCGGGGACAGCGCGCTGTACCGGACGAGCCGACCGCACGAGGCAGCCGACCGGGCCGAGCGGGTTGTCGGTACGCCCTTGCGCGCCGTCGCGGACGCGCAGCCGCTCGCGGACGCGCAGCCGCTCGCGGGCGCCCCTACGTGAGCGGGGCCGGTCACTCCCCCGGCCGGCCCGGGGCGAGCCGCTCGACGACCTCGGCCAGTTCCCCGCACACCCGCTCGATCTCCGTGCGGATGTTGTTCTGCTCGGTGACCAGCGCGGACAGCAGCAGCGCGGTGAGGGCCGCCGAGCCGTTGAGCGCCTGGAGGTTGACCATGACCTCGACGAGGGTGTGGTCGGCGAACGGACCGGCCTCGTCGGTCGCCGCCGAGATCGCCAGGACGGACACGAGCAGGACGCAGGGCGCGCTGCCGGCCAGTTGGAAGCGTACGGCCGACCAGATCAGCAGGGGGAAGACGAGGAAGAGCAGCGACAGGGAGCTCCGCGTGGCCACGAGGACGACGGCCCCGGCGGCCAGGGTCAGCCCCACCCCCTCGGCGACCCGGTAGGCGTCCCGGGGCATCCGCACCCGGGGTACGACGAGCAGCAGCGGGGTCAGCACCAGCACGCCCATCGCGTCGCCCGCCCACCACGCCGACCACACCGGCCAGAACCCGGAGGGCGCCAGGGTCCCGGTGGCCACCAGCACCGCGGCGCCGATGGTCGCGCTGATCAGCATCGGCACCAGGCCGCCGAGGAACACCAGGGCCAGGCCGTCGCGCAGCCGGTCGATCTCGACGCGGAAGCCCACCCGGCGCAGCAGCAGGTACGCGCACACCGGCGCGAGGGTGTTCCCGGCGATGATGCCGAGGTCGGCGAGATGGAAGGTGGCGAGGTGTTCGATGGCGAGGAACGTTCCGAGGGCGATGCCCGGCCAGATCCGCAGTCCGAACCAGAGCAGAGCGGCGACCGCGATGCCGGTGGGCAGCCACAGGGGCGTCACCACCGCACCGTCGACCACCACGCGCAGCAGGAGGCCGATCCGTCCTGAGGCGTAGTAGGCGGTGGCGACGATGAGGATCCCGAGAAGAGTTCCGCCGACACGTCGCCATTCCTCGGTGCGCACCACAGCATCAGACAACAACCGCCGCCTCCGGGCGGGCCGTGACACGCGCTAGGTCGTGTCCGCGACGTGGCGCCGTGCGCCCGCGGGACTTTGGCGACACCCCCTAACGGCGCGGGGGTCCTGCCGCGTCGTGGCTGAGGACGAGCACCGCCGCGTCGTCCGCGTGGCCGGTGGAGTCCGCCACCTTCATGATTTCGGCGGCGATCTCGTCGGGGGCGGAGCCCGCCGCCTCCCGCACCACGCGGGCCACCCGGGCCAGTCCCACGTCGATGGGGAACGAAGGCCCCTCGACCACGCCGTCGGTGAGCAGGACGATGGAGCCCGCCTGGTCCAGCCGGCGCCGGGTCACCGTGTACCGGGCCCCGGGCTCCACTCCGAGCGGCAGGCCGCCCTCGTCGTCGGTGATGCCGTAGCGGCCGTCGACGGTGGCCCAGACGGAGGGCACGTGTCCGGCCCGGGCGCTCTCGAGCACCCGGGTCTCGGGGTCGAAGCGCAGCAGCGTGCAGGTCGCGAAGAGCTCGCAGTCCATCGACAGCAGGACGTCGTTGGCCCGGCTCAGTACCTCTCCGGGGTCCACGAGGACGGTGGACACCGCACGCACGCCTACGCGGACCTGCCCCATGAAGGCGGCTGCCTCCACGTCGTGCCCCTGGACGTCGCCGATGGAGAAGGCGAGCCCGCCTCCGGACAGCCGGAAGCCGTCGTACCAGTCACCGCCGATGTCCAGGCCGTGGCGGGCGGGTACGTAGCGGGCCGCGCTGCGCAGCCCGGGCAGGGCGGGCAGGGAGCCGGGCAGCATCTCGCGCTGCAGGGCCTCGGCGAGCTCCACCCTGGCCACTTGCAGCTCCGCCCCCGCGCGGGCACGGGCGGTGAGCCGTCCCAGGGTGCTCAGGAGGTCGGCTGCGCTCACCGACTTCGGGGGTCGGCGCGGGGTCATGGACCGCTCGCGGGTGCATCCATAGGTCCTGCTTACGTCCCTGCTCTCGGCACTCGGATCCCGGCTTTCGCGGTGGGCGCTGCGCCGGAGAGCCGAGCACATCATATTTCCGCCGTCCGGGGGTCGCGAGAGATGCGCCCCTGGGCCCGGCACCGGCCCGGCCCGACCACAGGGCGTGAGCTATGTTTGAAGACGAGTGACATGAGAGGGAGGCCCATCGGTGTCATCGGGGCAGCAGGCACGCGCACAGGCGGCTGCGATCACGCCGAGTGGGCAGGCGCCGCCGGTCCATGAACGGGCCCCCGGCGACCGGGTCCGCGCCCTCTTCGACGGCCACCGGCTGTCCCCGGGGCAGCGGCGCATCGCCCAGTACCTGGTCGACCACCTGACCGAGGCGGCGTTCCTCTCGATCACCGAGCTCGCCGAGCGGGTGGGGGTCAGCCAGCCGTCGGTGACACGTTTCGCCACTTCTCTCGGCTTCAGTGGCTATCCGGCCCTGCGCGACGCCCTGCAGCCGATGGCGCTGAGCGCGGTCGCGGGCTCCCCGGAGAGCCGCGAGCAGTTCCGCCGCAACGAGCTCCAGGCGGCCGTGGACGCCGAGATCGTGAACCTGGAGAACGTCCGGCGCCTGCTCGCCGACACCGACCAGGTGCTCGACATCGGCCGCGAGCTGGCCCGCTCGGTGCCGCTGACCGTCCTGGGCCTGCGGATCTCGGTCTCGCTCGCGGAGTACTTCGCGTACGCGGCACGGCGCATCCACCCCGATGTCCGGCTGGTGACACGTGGTGGCAGCGTCGCCTACGACGCGCTGCTCCAGTCCCGGGAAGCCGGCGGGACCTGGGCGCTGGCCTTCGCGATGCCCCGGCACGCCAAGGAGACCCTGTCGGCGCTGCGGGCGGCGCGCAGCGCCGGGCTGAAGATCGCGCTGATCACCGACACCACCCTGGGCCCGCTGGTGGACGAGGCGGACGTGGCGCTGACCGCCGGGACGGGTGCCCGGCTGGTCTTCGACTCGTACGCGGCTCCGGGGATGCTGTCCGCGGCCCTTCTTCAGGCCATGGCCGACGCGGATCCCGAGCGGACGCAGGCGCGGCTCGAAGGGTACGAGCAGGTCGCCGACCAGCACGGCTTCTTCCTGTAAGGCCGATTTTCAACCGGTACGGGACAGTCCACTTTCACGCCACGCAGGCGTATGTAATTTTTCATTCTCTTGTCTACTCGACGGTATATATGTTTACTGAGCAGCGCGCCGGATCCACGGACGCCAAGGAGGGCGACCCCACGCCCTCCCAGAACGGACACCCGCGCGGGACGGCTCCTCCTCACGCCCCGCGCCGGGTGCCCGTTCCCGGCACCGGTATCCACCAGAGCGCTTGTGGCGGCCTCGGTCAACCCCTGGGCCGAGGCCGCCCACCAACGTCTCGATCAGAGTTCCACACCACTCGGAAGCGACGAGAATGCGCCAGACGGCCTCCACCACGCTCAGCCCCGACTGGCCCTGCCAGGTCAAGACCCCGGGCACCCACGACTGGGAACGCACGGCCATGCGCTGGCTGCGGGATCTGCTGCCGGCCCGTTACGGCAGCTACTCGACGCTGACCCGCAGCCCCGTCCTCCTCACGCGGCACGCCCAGCTCCAGCTCCAGCACGAGATGCGCGCGGTCCGGGTCGCCCTGGAGACCAGCCGGGCCGAACTGCCCTCGATGGGCGTGGCCGAGACCGTCATCGAGAGCTCCATCCGGATGTACGCCGTCGAGCTCCAGCAGCTGGGCCGCCTCTCCCGCGCGGTACGCCTGGTCGGCGACGCGCTGCGCGTCACGCAGAGCTGACGCCGCTTCCCCTCCACGGGACCTGACCGCGGCGGGCATAGACAGCCCCGAGGTCGAGCACGTCTTCGGCGATCCGATCACCCGGGCCCGCGCACTCGCCTTTCGCGCCCACCCCGCTGCCGGACCTCGCCACCCCGCGGCTGCGGGTGCACCAGCGGCGCGTGCTGCCGGCCCGAAACAGTGACTTACCTCCCAAGCGTGACCTCCGGAGCGGTCCGTCGTTGAACACGGCGGTCAAGCGAAGTGCACCAGTGAAGTCCCGGGTCTCCCCGCGAGGCCCGGGACTTCGCTTGTGCGGACCCCGCGCCGGCCCCGGACGGGGTCGTCGCCCCGGGCCCGGAAGGTGCCCCGACCCTGTGCGGCCCGGGCCCCTGGGACGGAACTCGCTGGTCAGGGGGGACGGAGGGTGACAGACTGGGACGGCTTCAGGTCGACCCAGGAGGACACATGGCAGAAGAGTCGGACACCCCGCAGGACGAATCGCCGGCCGAGGAGGCCAAGCGCAGGTTCCGGGAGGCCCTCGACCGCAATGCCCGCAGTGCCCACGCACGGCAGGCTCACCAGAGCCGGGCCAAGATCCAGGGCGCCAGCGGTGGCGCCGGCGGCAAGAACAAGAAGACCCGCCGCAAGACGGGCTGACCGCCCGCGGCCGTCTCCACGGCCTGCCCTGAAGATGTCGGACGAAGGGGCCGTCTCCCGCTCACAGAGCAGGAGACGGCCCCTTCGCGCGTCCCCGGCCACGGTGGACGCGCTGGGCCACTCGGGTGACAGCGGATAACCAAGCGCGCGGATTGCAGTTGATCAGCTCGTCCCGCCGGGGGCAGCCATCCCATGCAACAGCGCTACAGAAGGAAAATCCTCATGTTCAAGAAGCTCATGGCCACCACTGCGGTCACCGCCTCCGTGCTGGGCCTCGGTGCCGCGGTTGCCGCCCCGGCGATGGCGATCGGCAACGACAACGGCGTCAACACCGTCAACGGCAACGACTCCGCGCAGATCTACGGCAACCAGGAGACCAAGGGCGCGATGAGCCCGCAGCTCAGCGCGGTCCAGGGCTCCCTCAACAAGGTCTGCGTCGGCCTGCCCGCGAAGGTCAACGCCCAGTCGCTGCTGGCCGTCCTCGCCAACATCGGCGTCCAGGACGTCAACGTCCTGTCCAACCCGATGAACCAGCAGTGCACCGAGAACTCCACCCAGGCCAAGGGCGACGAGTCGCTCTCCCACATCGTGGACAACATCCCGGTCCTCTCCGGCAACCTCTCCGCCGGCAGCTGACCGCTCCTGGTCGACCGGCAGGGCCCGTACGCGCGATGGCGCGTACGGGCCCTGCCCGTTTGCCGGAGCGGGCGCCCCGGATGTTGTCCGAAACGGATGAATGATGGTCTAGACCTTGACAGGTCCAGACCAGCTTCGCTTCAGTGGCCAGGAATGCCCCCCACGGCAATTCCCCCCACTGAAGGAGCAGTTACGTGATACGTGCGCTTCGCCGCCGAGCCCTCGCCCTGGCCGCCGCCGCGGCCGCCACCATCGGCCTCGCGGTCGCCCTCCCCGCCTCGCCCGCCTCCGCCGCAGCCGCCTGCGTCTCCCCGTGGTCCTCGTCCGCCGTCTACACGGGCGGCATGAGCGCCTCGTACAGCGGGCACAACTGGCAGGCCAAGTGGTGGACGCAGGGCGAAACGCCCGGCACCACCGGGCAATGGGGCGTCTGGTCCGACCTCGGCACCTGCGGCGGTGGCGGCGGCCAGGACCCGGACCCCGGCAATCCGTCCGGATTCGTGGTATCCCAGGCCCAGTTCAACCAGATGTTCCCGAACCGGAACCCCTTCTACACGTACAACGGCCTGGTCTCGGCCCTGTCGGCGTACCCCGGCTTCGCCAACACCGGTGACGACACTGTCAAGCGGCGCGAGGCGGCGGCGTTCCTGGCGAACGTCTCGCACGAGACGGGCGGGCTCGTGTACATCGTCGAGCAGAACACCGCCAACTACCCCCACTACTGCGACGCGAGCCAGCCGTACGGCTGTCCCGCCGGGCAGGCCGCCTACTACGGCCGAGGCCCGATCCAGCTCAGCTGGAACTTCAACTACAAGGCCGCGGGCGACGCCCTCGGCATCAACCTGCTCGCCAACCCGTACCTCGTGGAGCAGGATCCGGCCGTCGCCATGAAGACCGCCCTCTGGTACTGGAACACCCAGAACGGCCCGGGCACCATGACCGCCCACGCCGCCATGGTCAACGGAGCCGGGTTCGGCGAGACGATCCGCTCCATCAACGGCTCCCTGGAGTGCAACGGCGGCAACCCCGCCCAGGTCCAGAGCCGGATCAACGCGTACCAGTCCTTCACGCAGATCCTGGGCGTGAGCCCGGGCGGCAACCTCGGCTGCTGAGGCCGCCATCGCCCCTGCCGCCCTGCACGCCCTCAGCGGGTGCGCAGGGCGGTGGCCAGCTGGGCCCGGGAGCGGACGTCGAGCTTCTGGTAGATCCGCGTCAGCCGGGCCTCGACCGTCTTGACGCTCACGAACAGCTTCGCGGCCGCCTCCTGGTTGCTGGCACCCTCCGCGACGAGCAGGGCGAGCCGGGTCTCCGCCTCGGTCAGCGCCGCCAGCACCACGGCCGGACCGCCGCCCGGGGCGGGGGCCGGCTCCCGGTTCTCCGCGGCGAGTTCGGCCCAGGGCTTCGCACCGGCCGCGGTGAACACCTCGGCGGCGGCACGCAGCGCGGCGCGGGCGGGGGCGCGCCGGCGCCGGCGCCGCTCCACCCGGGCCAGGGCGAGCAGCGTACGGCCCCGCTCCACCGGGAGCTCGAGCGCCGCGAACCGCTGCGCCGTGGCCTCCAGCAGGTCCACGGCGGCATCGGCCTCGCCGTGCGCGGACAGGCACAGGCCCCGGGCCCGGTCCAGCGCGGCGACCACCCCGGTACGCCCCAGGCCGAGGGCCACCGTACGGACGGCTTCGAGCAGTTCGGCGGCCTCGTCGGGTGCGTCGGCGGCCACCAGCGCCTCGGCCAGCTCTCCGTGCCAGCGCAGGATCGAGGGGTCGACGACCTGCTGGGCCTCCTCCAGTTCGGCCACGCGGCGCAGGGTGGCCACGGCTCTGGCGGCCTCCCCCGTCGCCAGCTCCGTCAGGCCGAGTGCGTACAGGCTGCGCGAGAGGAAGACCTGGTCGTGCTCCTCCTCGGAGGCCTGGATGCCGCGCCGGGCATAGCCGGCGGCACGGGCGAAGCTGCCGCCCATGGCCTCGGCCATCGCGGAGGCGTACCAGGCGGGGCCGGGCGAGAGGCCCGCCTCGATGGTGAGTTCGAGGCCGCGGCGGGCGTGCGCGGAGGCGGACGTACAGCGGCCGCGGCGCAGTTCCACCTCGGTGAGGCTGCGCAGGACCTCGAAGACGTCCTCGGCGGATCCGGTGCGCCGGACGGCGGGGAGCAGGACGAGGAGCTGACGCCGGGCGTCGTCGAGGCGGTCGTCGAACAAGGCGTGTCGTACGTCGAGGTACTGCGGCGCGTTGCGCATGCCGAGCGGCACCTCGGGGGCGGGCAGGGCCAGGGCCTCGGCCAGGATGTCCTCGGCGTCGGGGTCCCCGAGGATGCGGCCCATCCGGGCCCGTACGGTCAGGGCCATGGCCTCGGCGACCTGGTCGCCGCCGCGGGCGGCGAGCTCGCCGGCCTCGGCCGCGGCGTCGCGGGAGCGGACCGGGTCACCGTCGCTGAGGTTGTACTTCGTGGCGATCCGCAGCTGTACGGCCGCCTGGAGGGCGGGATCCCCGGCGGCGTCGTCCATGGCGTACGCGAAGGTCTCGTCGAGGGCGGCGAGGGCCTGTCCCGCGGCGTCGATCACGGCGAGCCGGGCGCGTACCCGGTCGGCGGGCGAGGCGTCGCGGGCCAGTACCGCGCGGGTGGCGCGGCGGGCGAGGTCGGCGCGGCCGGCCCAGCCCGCGTCCTCGGCGGCGGCGACGAGGCGGGCCAGTTCGTCCCCGGGCCGGTTGGTCGGCGTACGTTCGGCCGCGAGCAGGCCGAGCTCGGCGGCCAGGGCCCGCTGGCCGCGTCTGCGGCAGGCCGCGGCGGCCTCGGTGATCTCGGCGGCGAGCCACTCGTCGGGGGTGTCCACGGCCAGGGCGCGGTGGCGTACGGCCTGGACGGGGTCGTCGACGGCGGCGGCGAGCGCGGAGTGTCCGGCGGCGCGCTCCGGCCAGCCGGCGTCGGCGGCCAGGGCCATGGGCAGGGCCCCGGCGGTGAAGGCGACGGCGCCGTCCTCCCCCACGGTGACCAGCGCGGCCCGTTCCGCTTCGGCGAGTTCGGCCTCGGCGTCGGGGCGTCCGGCCCGGCGCAGCAGTGCGGTGGTCGGGCGGGCCGCGAGGGCGGCGAGCAGCAGGGTGCGGCGGGCGGGGGCCGGGGCTTCGGCCAGGAGCCGGCGGGCGACCTCGCGGGCCTGGCCGGACAGGGGCAGGGGGTCGGCGTGGTGGGCGCTGGCGTCGCGGGCCTCGGCGGCTTCGGCGAGGGAGTGGCCGAGGGCGAGGGCGAGGCGCGGGTTGCCGCCGCTGGCCTGGTGGATGCGGCCGGCGAGGCGGGCGGGGAGGCCGTGGCGGGCGAGGAGTTCGGCGACCTCGTCGGCGCCGAGCGCGGGGACGCGGATCGCGGGGGTGCCGGGGCCGCACAGGGGGCCGCCGACGGGTGCGCCGCCCTGGACGCATTCGGCCACGAGGACCCGTACGCGGGGCGGGGTCAGCCGCAGGGCGAACCGGAGCAGATCGGTGCTTTCCGCGTCCAGCCACTGGGCGTTGTCGAGGACGAGCAGGACAGGGGTGCGGGCGGCGAGGGTGCGCAGGACCTCGACGACGGCGAGGCGCAGCGCGACGTGGTCGCGGCCGGCGCGGGGCGCGTCGGTCTCGCGGCGCAGGAGGGCGATGGCGGTGCGCTGGGGTCCGGAGAGCCGGTCCAGCGCGGCGCCGGGCACGAAGGCGAAGAGCGCGGCGGCGGAGGCCTCCGGTATCCACTGGTCGGCGGCCTCGGGAGCGAGGCGGAGCACGGTCTCGTGGCGGGCCGCGGCAGCGGCCGCGACGGCCCCGGCCACCTCGGTCTTGCCCGCGCCGGCGGGTCCGGTGAGGAGTGCCCGCCCGTGCGCGGTCAGGGCACGTTCGACCTCCTTGATCAGTTCACCGTGTCCGACGGTCGTGTCAGCGTTCCCCGTCGCCGCCACCACGCAACAGCCACCAGCCTCTCGTCCCCACTTCTGTGCATGTCCTGTGAGACGCGACAATACGAGGTCGGATGCCGGGTGGACCCGGATTGTGACGCAGAATTCAGTCAGCTGTCAGGAAACGGCTGCGGACCTGCCGATACGAGGTGTATCGGCAGGTCCGCGGGCTCATCGGTCCGTACTGGCGCGGCCGGCCGGGTGCTGCTGACCGGCGCGGGTTTCAGGTGCTCAGAAGCCGAGGCTCCACGAGTCGATGAAGCCGGTGTCGCCGCCCGCGTTGTCGTTGACGCGGAGCTTCCAGGTGCCGTTGGCGACCTCCGAGGAGGCGTTCACGGAGTACTGCTGGTTGATGTTGGCGGTGCTGCCGCCCGCGCGGTTGTGCAGGGTGTAGACGGAGCCGTCCGGGGCGACCAGGTCGACCTTCAGGTCACCGATGTACGTGTGCACGATGTTCACGTTCACCTCGAGCGCGGCCGGGGCGTTGCCCGCGACTCCGCTGACGGTGATCGGGCTCTCGACGGTCGTGTTGTCGAGGATGTTCACGTTCGTACCGTTCTCGAAGCCCGGGGCGGGCGTCGAGGTGACGGCGGCGATGGTCGCGGCCGCGTCGGCGATGCCGGTGCCGCAGCCGCCGGTGCAGGTGCCGGGCAGCGGGCGGGCGTTGGCCTTGATGGCCGACTCGACCTGCGCCGGGGTCAGCGAGGGCTTGGCGGCGACGACGAGCGCGGCGAGGCCCGCGATGTGCGGGGCGGCCATGCTGGTGCCCTGGTAGGGCTTGTAGATCTCCGAGCCCGGGGTGGTGGCGCCGTTGTTCAGCGTGGAGAGGATGCCGTTCTCGGGGGTGGTGACGGTGCCGGGCGTGTCGGTGGCGCGGCGGGTCTCACCGCCCGGGGCGGAGACGTCGACGCGGCTGCCGAAGTTCGAGTAGAACGAGCGGTCACCGGTGCGGTTGGTGGCGGCCACGGAGACCACGTTGTTGCAGCTGGCGGGCGAGAAGCCGGCCGCGTCCGCGTTGCTGTTGCCGGCGGCGACCACGACGGTGGTGCCACGGGCGACGGCCGCGTTGATGGCGTTCTGGTAGCTGGCGGTGCAGGCGCCGGAGCCGCCGAGGCTCATGTTGATGACCTTGGCGGGGGTGGCGTTCGCCGGGACGCCCGAGACGGTGCCGCCGGAGGCCCAGGTGATGGCGTCGACGATGTCGGAGGTGGTGCCGCCGCACTTGCCGAGCACGCGGACGGGCTGGATCTTCGCGTTGTACGCGATGCCCGCGACGCCCTTGGCGTTGTTGGTGGCGGCGGCGATGGTGCCCGCGACGTGGGTGCCGTGCCAGGAGGAACCGCTGGCCGGGGAGCCGGTGCCGCACTCGCCGGCCGCGCTCCAGTCGCCCGCGTCGGCGGGGTTGTTGTCGCGGCCGTTGCCGTCACGGGCGCCGGTGGCGTCGGAGATGAAGTCGTAGCCGGCGACGATGTTCGAGGCGACGTCGGAGTGGGTCACGTAGCCGGTGTCGATCACGGCGACGGTGACGCCGGAGCCGGTGGTCTTGTCCCAGGCGGCGGGAACGTTCATGCCGCCGGTGGGCTCGAAGAGGTCCCACTGCTTGGCGTACTCGGTGTCGTTCGGGGTGGCCATCGCGTAGGCGCGGGAGTCGGCCTCGACGTACGCGACGTCCGGGTCGGCACGGAACTGGGCCATCACGTCGGCCGCGGCGGCCGGGGCGACGGAGCCGCCCAGGTTGACGAGGGCGGCGCCGGTGCCCAGACGGCGGTCGAACTTCGCCTTCTTGCCGGCCTTCTTGCCCTTGGCGGTCGCGTCGTCGGCGGCGGCCTTGTTGGAGCTGGCCTCGGTGGCCGAGGACTTGTAGCCGACGATCAGGTTCTGCACCGGCGCGGCGTCCGGAGCGGCCGGCGCCCCCGCGGCCGGCAGGGTGGCGGCGGCCGGAGCCGGAGCGGGCTCCGAGCCGGCCAGGGCGACGGAAGCGGTGGCGGAGCCGGCGAGCAGGGTGACGGACATCGCCACCACGGATATGAGCCTGCTTCGTCTCGTTGCGTGCACTGTCTTCCCTTTCGCGGGCCCGGTTCCGGGCAAGCCGGAGCGGGCGGTTGAGCAGTGTGGGAGGTGAACCGGCGGCTACGGGGCCGGGGACGGGTCGGTCAATCCCGTCCCGGCCACCGCTGCTCGCCGCGCTGTCCCGGCCGCTTCGGCGGGGCTGGGGCAACGGCGGTGCGGGCGATCCACCCGCCCGGACGGCTTCACACCATGTGGGGTTGGCGCGGGGTCCGTTCGGAGCGGGAGAGATCGCCGGTGGGCAGACAGTAGGCAACGCGGGGATGAACCCGATACAGGGAAAACCCTTGTCCGCACCCCTGCCGCCCCCCTACACCTCCCCCGGACCCTACCCCCCGCCCCCACGCCCCCGACCCCCAGGTCCCCCGTATCCCACGGGCCTCATGTGAGGCAGGACGAACCACTCGAACCCGGACAGCCGGAAGCTCCCGGCCGCAGCCGGGAGCTTCGGTGCCGCACGGCCGTCCCGGGTTAAGAGAGCGGCCGTACGGAAGGGCGTCCGTGCAAGGTCATGCGCATCGCGGCATCAGCGGGACGGGCACACGCGGCCTCCCGGTCCGCCCTGGAGGTACGCCGCCCGTTCCTTCGCGGTGAGGTCACGGCCGACGGCGTGACAGATCTCTTGGACGGCAGACGCGGGCGAGGGGAGCGAGGCGCTCCACAACCGCACGGAGTCATCGGCGCTGCCGGCGGCGACGGTCCGCCCGTCGGGGCTGAACGCCACCGCTGCCGTCTCTCCGGCAGGATTGGCATACGTGACCAGGGTCTTGCCGGTGGCCACGTCCCACAACCGCACCTTCGTATCGGCGCTGCCGGTGGCGAGCGTCTGCCCGTCCCGGCTGAACGCCACTCCGTACACCGCGTCGGTGTGGCCGGTCAGCGTGGCGCGTACCTTGCGCGTCGCCACGTCCCAGAGCAGCACGGTGCTGTCGTCACTCCCGGTGGCAAGCATGTCCCCCTTGGGCCGGAACACTACTGAATACACCGGTCCGTCGTGACCAGTCAGCTTGGACATCGCGTGGGTGTGTACGTCCCACAACCGCACGATGCTGTCGGTGCCGGCGACGGCTAGCGTGTCCCCGTCGGCGCTGAAGGCCATGGACGTCACCGACATCTCGTCGGTGTCGCGGAATTCGTCACGGACCTCGCGGGCGTCCACGTCCCACAGCAACACCTTCGCGTCACGACCCCCGGTGACGAGGGTGCGCCCGTTGGGACTGAACGCCACGGCGCCCACCGCGTCGTCGTGACCTCTCAGTGGGGGGCGCATCTCGCCTGTGGCCACATTCCACAAACGCACGGTGGTGTCGTCGCTCCCGGTGGCGAGAGTGCTTCCGTCAGGACTGAACGCCACCGCTTTCACCGCCCCGGTGTGGCCCTTCAGGACGTGCAGGACCTTGCTTTTGCCCACATCCCACAAGCGCACCGTGTGGTCATCGCTGCCAGAGGCGAGAATGCCCTTCACGGAGCTGAAGGCCACCGCTTCCACCCCCTCGATGTGGCCCTTCAGGACGTGCAGGACCTTGCTTTTGCCCACATCCCACAAGCGCACCGTGTGGTCATCGCTGCCAGAGGCGAGAATGCCCTTCACGGAGCTGAAGGCCACCGCTTCCACCCCCTCGATGTGGCCGTTCAGCGGAGCGCGGTTCTGCCCGGTGGCCACGTCCCAGAGACGCAGGGTGGTGTCCTTGCTGCCGGTGGCGAGGGTGCGTCCGTCAGGGCTGAACGCCACGGATTGCACCGTGTCGGTGTGCCCGGTGAGAGTGGCGCGGGACGTGGCCGTGGGCACGTCCCACAAGCGCACCGTGTTATCGGCACTGCCGGTGGCAAGAGTCCGGTTGTCGGGGCCGAACGCCACGGATTGCACCGAGTCGGTGTGGTCGGGCAGTATGGCACGGCGCTTGCCGTCGGCCACGTTCCACACCATCGCCGCGTTGTCGTCGCTGCCCGTGGCGAGGGTGCGCCCATCAGGACTGAACGCCACCGAGAGGACCGTGCCGGTGTGGTCGGTCAGCTTGGCGCGGGGCGTACCGGCCTTCACGTCCCACAGCCGCGCCGTCATGTCGAAACTCCCCGTGGCGATCTTGCTCCCGTCGGGGCTGAACGCCACGGCGTCCACCGGCTCGGTGTGACCGGACAGGGTCTTGCGCCATGCGCCCGAGTGCACGTCCCACAGCCGCACCGTCTTGTCGGAGCTTGCCGTGGCGAGGGTGCGCCCGTCCGGGCTGAACGCCACCGAGTTCACCTCCGCACCGTGACCCTTCAGGATGTCGCGGACCTTGCCGGCGGCCGCGTCCCACAACAGCACGGTGCCATCGGCGCCGGCGCTGGCGACGGTCTTCCCGTCAGGGCTGAACGCCACCGACCACACCGTGCCCGTGTGAGCCGGCAGGCGCAGCCGCAGCGGGAGGGCTGCCGCGTCGTGAAGGCTTTCGACGGACTCGGGGGTCGGGCTGGTGCGGTATGCCTGGATGGCCAGCAACGCGGCCACGTCGGGGTTCGTACTCATCAGCGCACCGGCCTTGGTGGCGAGCTGCCGTGACGACGCCGCGTCACCCCTGGCGTCGGCCGTGTGCCACTGCCAGACGGCTCCTCCCACGGCCACGAGGGCGAGGGCGAGCAGCCCGGCCGGGATCATGTTGAGGCGTCTGCTGCGCCGGATGACGGCCTGTTGGCGCTCCTGACTCGCGGTGAGGAAGGCTGCGACGTCGCCGGGCAAGTGCCGCTGGTGCGACCATTCGAGGCCTTCCGCAAGTGCCGTTCCCGCAAGGAGGTCCCCGGGGTTGCTGCCTTCCACCCAGCGCGCGCGCCGTTCACGGGTGTGCTCGAACCACTCCCGGAAACGGTGGTCCTGGCTGACCCACTCGCGCAGCGTTCCCCAGTCCTGGATGAGTGCGTCGTGGATCAGCTCGGCGACGGGCGGCCCGGCCGGGACCTCGGGTCGGCCGGGAGTGCGGGGCGTGTGCGTCGTGATGATGCGGTGATGGGTGAGGGCCGCCATCACCTGGTCGAAGGACTCACCCCCGTCGGGCGGGGCGTCCGGGTCTGCCGCCAGCTCGCGCAGTTCGTGGAGCGGGACCTGGGCGCGGATGGCGGGGATGTGGTGGGCGACGTCCGCCGGCCGCACCAGGGAGGTCAGGATCCGCTGGGCGATCGGCCGGTCCTCCGGGGGCAGCTGGTTGAGGGCCGTGTCGCAGAACGTGGTCAGGCTGCCGGTGACCCCGCCGATCCGCCGGTAGGCGTCGTGGGTGAGGTACCCGTCCTGGCGCCGCTGCCACAGCTGACTGAGCGTCAGCTCCAGCAGGGGCAGCACCGTGACGGGTGCCTGGCGGGCGGCGCCCTGCTCCGGGCTGATGGCCAGGACGTCGCTGATGATCTGCTCGGGCAGCCCGTGCTGGAAGTGGGCCCCCATGTCCTGCGCGGGCAGCGTGATGATGTCGTGCAGGTCCTGCTGGCTCAGGGCGCTCGGCACGTTGAGCAGACCCGGCATCGCCGCCTCCAGCATGCGGGCCAGCGCGGCCAGCTGGGGGTAGAAGTCGTCGCGCATGATCAGGATGACGCTGAGCTCGGCCTGTGACTGGACCGCCGCGGTGATCTGGTTCGTGGCGGCCAGCCGGCGCTCGTGCTGCGGGCCGGCGGCGGACTGGGCGAGCAGCTCCTCGAACTGGTCGATGACCAGGACGACGCGCTGGTACGAGGGTTCGGCCTGCAGCTTGCGGGTGACCGCCGCGGCGATGCCGAGCGTGGTGGTCTCCGGGAGGCCGGCGCGCTCGATCTCTACCAGGAGGTCCTCCCGAGGCCGGGCGAGGACCGGCAGCCACCGGTCGCTCCCCGGCAGTTCACCGGCTGCCAGCGCGGGTAGCACCCCGGCTTCGACCAGGGACGACTTGCCCGAGCCCGAGGGCCCCAGCAGCAAGGTCAGCCGCTGCTGCTGCGCCAGGTTGGCCAGCACCTGCCGCACGGCGTCCGTCCGGCCCTCGAACCACCGGACCTCGTCCGCGGTGAACGCCTCCAGCCCCTGATAGGGGCACACGTCCTGCTCGGCCAGGCCGGGCCAGACCTCCCGCAGCACCTGGACGGGGGTGACGTAGGCGATGCCCTGCCCCCGCTCGTACACGTCCGGGGCGGCGATCTCGGTGAGCATGCCGATGACCAGGCCGGTCACCTCGTCGACCACCGGACCGCCACTGAATCCGGTGGTCAGGTCGTTCGCGGCGGTCAACTGGAGGTGTTCGCCGCCGCCCTCGATGGCCGGCAGCAGGTCGCCGGCCACTCCGAAGCCGAAGTGGCCTCCCGGCGGGGCCTGGGCGGGGAACCCGAACGAGCGCACCTGGTGGCCCCGGCAACCTGCCGCGGAGCCCAACGGCAGCGCATCGACATCCGCCGGGGCGCCGCCCAGGCGCACGATGGCCACGTCCTCGCCCTCGGGAGGCCGCCAGGCCTCCTCCAGAACGTGTCCCTCGACCCGGGGCGCGCCGGCCGCGTGCGGGAAGACCAGCTGCACGCTCGCGCCCGGCCCGGATCCGGCCACGGTGACGACGTGCGCACAGGTGGCCAGGATGTCCTCCGCCACCAGGAAGCCCGCCCCGGCCACCTGTCCGTCGGATCCCAGGATCTGGGCCACGGCGGGCGGCAGCCACGGCCTACCGTCCCGCTCCGGCCCGGGCCCTGCGGTGCCCATCGGGATCAGCCCCCGCCCTCGTGCGGATCCGGAGGGTCGGGATCCTTCCGCGTCCACGTCATGGTCACGTTGAGGTGGCACTGGGCGCCGGTCTTGGTGATCACGGCCCCCGCCTCGACCGCGAGGTCGACGCCGAACCCGACGACGATCTGGTCGGGCCGGGCCTTGCGCAACTGTTCGAGCGTGACACGCGCCGCCTCCGTGACCGGCACCAGAGCCTCTTGCAGGGTCTCCGGGAGTTGGTGGATCGCCTCGCCGAGACGGCCGGCCTTCACCGGCCCCTCCAGCCCGGCCGGGGCCTCGATCAGGAGACTGCCCCCGCCGTCCAATGGAATCCGCGCCAGAGGTGCCACGACTCCTCCTCTGCCTGACGAACGCACCGCGGCCGCCGCCCCTTGGGACGAAGGGCGTCAAAGCGCCCGGCAGCCGAGGGGAACACGCCGTGGGGTCGGAGGCACCAGGTAGCGAGCGGGAGGGCGATGGCCTGCTGGCCGCCCATGCGGTCGACGCTCGCGTACGGACCCTCTACCGGTCGTAACCATCATCGGCGCATCCGTCACGTGCCGCATCCCGGGGCTTACCCGTCCGAGGTCACAGGCCCTTCGGAGCGGCCGCCGCCCGGGTCCGCTACAGCGGCGGGGAGCCGTGGTGGGTGCGGAAGTAGGTCCAGCTCGTCTCGTTGGGCTCCGTCCACTTCTCCGGGGCGTGGGCGTACTCCGGGTGACGGGCCGCGATGTACGCGCGGGTGCGCTCCGGCACCTCGGCGTACGAGCCCAGCTTGTGGCCGCGGCAGTGGAAGGTGAGGCCGCCCTGGCGCTGCCCCTGCTCCATCCACGGCATCCACGGGGACATCCGCGTCCAGGACATGGTGCTCGGGACGCTCGGCTCGTCGGTGGTCAGTACCGTGGCCGGCGCGAAGAACTGGAAGAGCTCCAGCGCCCGGTACGTGTCGTCGGCGGAGTTCAGCGGGTAGTCGGCGACCGGCAGCGGCGACGGGTAGGCGAGCGGGATCTCCAGGCTGAAGCAGACCTGGTCCCCGAGCTCGGTCAGCGGGACCGGGAAGGGCCGCAGCCTCAGATTGGCCGGATCGTTCCAGATGTGGACGACCGGCTTGTCCTCCCAGGTCTCCAGGATCTCCCGGGTCTGCGGATCCAGGAAGAAGGCGGCCTCCCGGGTGAGCAGTTGGAAGCCGTCGGTCTCCGGGTCCAGGACGAGCCGGGCGACGTTGAGCCCCTCGAAGCCGAAGAGGCGCCGGTACGGCTGGTCGGGGGCCCAGGAGTAGATGTCCCCGGACCACCGGAAGGTCACCTCGCCGCCGTCGAGTGAGGCGCGGGTGCGGGCGAACGCGTGCAGGAGCTGGGCGGGTGTCATGCGGGTTACTCTGCGCAGTCCGAGAGCGGCTCGGCAAGGTCGCGGGCCGCCCGGCGGCGGGCCTGCGCCCGGCATCCGGGATGCCAGGTTGACGCTGCGGCGCGCAGCGGCGACCGTGACCCGCATGCGGAACGAACGCCAACTGCTCACACTGCTCGTCTGCCTGGTGCTCGGCATCGGGCTGACGGCCGCCGTGCTGGGCGCCACCCGTGCCTCGGGCCCTGACGGGACCTCGCATTCCGGGACGAACTCCCGCGACTACGTGGACATACGGGACGTACCGTCCGGCCCGCGCGAACCGTCGGCGACCGGACCCGACGCCTCGACGGGCACCGTGACGGTGGACTGCGGGCGCAACGAGGAACGCCACTACAACGAGGACAACATCGTGGTGTCCCCGGGGCTGCGTTCCGGCGCCCACCACACCCACGCGTACGTGGGGAACCTGACCACGGACGCGATGTCGACCGACGCCTCCCTGGCGGCCGCCGCGACCAGTTGCCGCGGCGGTGACCACTCCACGTACTACTGGCCGGTCCTGCGCCGGACGGACCGGGCGGGCAGCAACCCGCACGAGGGCTCCGCCGGGCACGGCAACGCGGGCGAGATCCTGCCCGAGGCGGCCGTCTCCGTGGAGTTCCGCGGCAACCCGGTGGTCAAGGTCGTGCCGATGCCGCGCTTCCTGCGCGCGATGACCGGCGACGCGGTGGCGTACACCGCGCCGAGCGAAGCCGACGTACGCGCCCGCTGGGGCTGTTCCGGCTCCCCGGACCGGTCCACCACCCGCTATCCGCGCTGCCCCACCGGCGAGCGCCTCACCCGTACGCTCGTCTTCCCCAGCTGCTGGAACGGGCTGGACACCGAGAGCCCGGGGCACCGCGCGCACCTCCTCTTCCCCGCGGCCAACGGGGTCTGCCCGCAGGGCACGTTCGCCGTGCCCCAGCTGCGCATCTCCCTCGCGTACGACGTGCCGGCGGGGGCTCCGGTCGCCGTCGACTCCTTCCCCGAGCAGCGGCACAGCCCGAAGACGGACCACGCGATGTTCGTGGACGCCAAGACGGACGCGCAGATGGCCGCCGTCGTCGGCTGCCTCAACGCGGGGCGCGTCTGCCGCACCTGAGCACCGTCACGCACGAGTGACGGGGGTCACATGAACCGGGTCCCGGCGGGGCGCGTGTTCTGACCGCACCAGATGGGCGAGGAAGACGGAGAGGGTGAGATGGCCGGACCAATGTGGCCCCGTACACGGCGGGGATCGACCGATGAGGCACTGATCAGGTCGGTGTACGAGGAGCATGGCCACGCCCTGCTCGCGTACGCCACCCGGCTGACCGGAGACCGGGCCACCGCCGAGGACGTCGTCCAGGAGACGCTCATACGCGCCTGGCGGCATTCCGAGGTGCTGGTCAACGGGAAGGGTTCGGTGCGCGGCTGGCTGCTGACGGTGGCCCGCAACATCATCACCGACCGCTACCGGGCCAAGGCGGCACGCCCCGCCGAGGTTTCCGGGGACGCGGCCGCTCCCCCGGTGGAGCTGGACCACGCGGATTCCATCGTGGACACGATGACCGTGCTGGGCGCTCTCGACCAGTTGTCCCCGGAACACCGGGACGTGCTGAAGGAGCTGTACTACCGCCAGCTGAGCGTGGCCGAGGCGGCCGACAGCCTCGGCATCCCGGCGGGCACGGTCAAATCAAGGGCGCACTACGCGCTGAAGGCACTGCGCGAGGTGTTCCGCCAAGGCGGGACCACGGAGGGCCGAGCGGGCAATCGAATGGGCAGGCCGCCCCGGCAGGGCGCTGGACTGCAGGAGGTGGTGGCATGAACCGGCAGCGGCACGAGGAGGAGGAGCTGCTCGGCCCGTACGTTCTCGGCGTCCTGGACGCGCATGAGATCTATCGGGCCGAGGCGCACATGAGCGGCTGCGTGCAATGCCGTGAGGAGGTGACCGCGTTGCGCGAAATGGAAGCGGCGTTGGGCGAGGTGCCCTCGGAGGCCTTCCTCGACGGACCGCCACAGGGCGGCGATCTGCTGCTCCAGCGCACGCTGCGGCAGGTGCGGGGCGAGGCGGCGGGCGAGCGGCGCCGCCGATGGGGCCTCGCGGGACTGGCCGCGGCGGCCTCGCTGGCCGCCGTGTTCTGGGCAGGGGCGCAGATGGGCTCGGCGGACGGCACGCCGGTGGCCCTGCCGCCGACGCCCTCGCCGTCGGTCTCGGCGCAGCCTTCGCCGCCGCCGGCGGGTACGAAGGTGGCCTCGGCGACCGATGCGCGCACGAATGCGCGCATGACCGTGCAGGTGACACCGGCGGCCAAGTGGGTCCGGGTGCACGCGGCCGTGGCGGGGATCCCGCCGGGCGAGCGCTGCCTGCTGATCGTGGTCGGCAAGGACGGCAAGCGCACGTCCGCCGGCAGCTGGGTCGTCGGCAGCCAGAACGGCGAGGGCAAGGGCGCGTCGCTGGACGGCTCGGCGGCGGTGGACCCGACCGACGTCAAGGAGGTCGTGGTCGAGAACGAGTCGGGCAAGCGGTTCGTGTCGGTGCCCATGCCGGTGTGACCACCAGGACCCGCGGTGCGACCACCGGAACCCGCGGCGTGACCGCCGGCTTTCCCCGCGGTGACGCGCGTACCCGGCATCGCGTAACGGAGCCCGGGCGGCCGTGAGAACGGCCCGCCCGGGCTCCCCGCCGTCTTCGGGCCGGCGCCCCCGGCGCACCCTTCCCCAACCGGACCGATCATCACATTGCGCTCCATGACATCCTGTGACGTCACAACTCGCCGGACGGGATCGGCGGACGTCCGGGGAATATGGGGAAGGTCGATGAGGCTCTGCTTCCTGGTGGAGGAGCACTACCGCCACGACGGCATGCCGAACGAGGTGATCCGGCAGCTGACCGCATGGGGACACCAGGTGGACGTGGTGCGGCCGGGCGGCTCGCTGCTGCGCATGGGCGAGGTGGTGGCCTCGGGCGCGCACGACGCCTGGGTGCTCAAGACCGTGTCCGGCGGGCCCGGGCTGACCCTGCTCGAAGCCGCGGCCGCGGCCGGCATGGCCACCGTCAACGACGCCCGCTCGATCCGGGGCGTACGGGACAAGGCGCTGGCCGCCGCCATCGGCCGGACCGGGGGGCTCCCGATGCCCGCGACGTACGCCGTGGCGCGGCCGGAACTGCTGCGGGAGATACCGGCGGCGGAGTACCCGCTCGTCGTGAAGCCGGCGGACGGCAGCTCCGGGCGGGGCGTGCACCTGGTGTCCGCGCCCGGGGAGCTCGAAGCACTGCTCCCGGAGCTGGCCGGCGAGCACATGCTCATCGCCCAGCCGTACGTGGCCAATTCGGGCACCGACATCAAGGTGTACGCGGTCGGCGGGGAGCTCTTCGCCACCGAGCGCTGCTCGCCCCTGCACCCGGATCCCGCAGTGCGGGAGCGGCGCGTGCCGCTGTCGGCCGAGGTGGCCGCGATCGCCGCGCAGGTGGGGGCCGTGTACGGGCTCGACCTGTACGGGGTGGACGTGCTGCTGGGTCCGGACGGGCCGGTGGTGGTGGACGTGAACGACTTCCCGAGCTTCCGCCAGGTCCCGGACGCGGCGGCCCGGGTGGGACGGGCCGTGCTGGGACTGGCCCGGGCGGGCAGCCCGGCGGCGGCTTCGGCCTGCCGTCCGCCGGCTCACGGACTGCCCCTGGCGATCCCGGCGCAGGCGACCGCGGCGCAGGCTTCGGTGGCTCCCGCCTCGGTGACGCCGGCGTCCGCGCGGGCCGGCGAGGCCGCCCTGTGAGGATCTGCCTGGTCACTCCGGAGCCCGGCCATCCGCTGCTCGCCGCCGCGGCGGCGCTACTCGAAGCGGCCGGGCACCGGGTGGAGTCGCTGGATCCGGATGCTGCGGACGCGGCCCCCGGCGACCTGGCCGACGCATACCTGCTGAAGGCGCGGACGCCGCGGGCGCTGGACCTCGCGCGGGAGCTGGAGCGGCGCGGGGCCCCGGTGGTGAACTCGGCGGCGGCGACCGCGCTCTGCCAGGACCGCACGCGGATGGCGGAGCTGGCCCTGAGCGGCGGTCTGCCCTTCGCGGGCACGCGTACGTACGACTCGCTCGCCGCCTGGGCGGCCGGCGCGGCGCTCGGCGGCTCGCCCCTGGTGGTCAAGAGCCGGCACAGCCGCCGGCACGACCTGGTCGCCCAGGTCGACGACGGCGACCGGCTGCGCGAGCTCGCGGACGCCTGGCCGCAGGAGCCGGTCGTGGTGCAGGAGTTCGCGCCCAACAGCGGCTGGGACCACAAGCTGTGGGCCATCGGCGACCGGGTGTTCGCCGCTCTGCGCCGCTCCGAACTCGCACCGGAGGGCCGGGGTCCGACGCGGCCGCTCGCCCCGGCCGAACTGCCGCCCGGCTGGGCGGACGTGGTCCGCCGCACCGGCGAGGTGTTCTCGCTCGACGTCTACGGAGTGGACCTCATCGACACCGGCGACGGCACTCCGCTCATCGTGGACGTCAACGCCTTCCCCGGAATCCGGGGCCAGGCCGGCGCCCCTGAAGCCCTGGCGGCCCTCGCCCTGGACCGGGCCGCGGCTCCTCGCTGATCCCCTCGTCCGAGGACCGGACAGGGGGAATCCGCCGCACCGGGGCGTGTCGGCGGGCCGGAGCCGGTGCGGGCGCCGTGAGGATCGGCGGATGGGCGTCGTGCTGCCGGTCTTCTTCGCGCTGTTCGCGGCGCTCAGCAACGCGCTGGCCACCGTGCTCCAGCGGCGGGCCGCGCTCACCGTGCCGCAGAGCAAGGGCTTCCGCTTCGGGCTGGTCCTCGATCTGCTGCGGCGGCCCGTGTGGGTCGCCGGCATCCTGGCGGTGATCGCGGCCGGGGTGGGGCAGGCCGCGGCGCTGGCGACCGGCGCGCTGGTCCTCGTACAGCCGCTGTTCGTACTGGAGCTGCCGCTCGCGCTGCTGATCGCCTCGCTGCTGACGCGCCAACGGCTGCCGCGGGCCCTGTGGCTGGCCGTGGCGGGGGTCGTGGCCGGGCTCGGGGTGGCCATGGCAGCGGCCTCCCCCGCCGGGAACCGGACGCACGTCCCGGCCGACCGGTGGATCCCGGCCCTCGTGGCGTGCGCGGCCGTCGTCGCGGCCTTGGCGGTGGCCGGGCTGCGCCGCCCGCCGGGGCGCGCCCGGGCCGGCTGCCTCGGCGCGGCCACCGCCGTCTGCTACGCGATCACGGCCGCCCTGATGAAGCATTCCGTATTCGTGCTGACCGAGCACGGCATCGTCGGGTTCCTGACCGCGTGGCAGACGTACGCCTTCGGCGCGACCGGCATCTGCGCCCTGCTGCTGCTCGAACACGCCATGCAGGGCGGACCGCTGGTCGCCTCGCAGCCCGCGCTGACGCTGGGCGACGCGAGCGTCAGCGTCGCACTGGGCGTGGTCCTGTACGAGGAGCACCTGCGGACGGGCTGGTGGGTGCTGCCCCAGCTGCTGGGCGTGGCGCTGGTCTGCGTGGGCGTGGTCGCCCTGGCCCGGGCGGGTACGGGCGCCCCCTGACGCGGCGCCGCCCCGCGGGGGTAGCGTGCGGGCGGGCAGTCGAGTGGAGGGCGGTTCCCATGCGCGCGGTGGTGTTCGAGCGGTACGGGCGGCCGGCCGAGGTCCGCGAGGTGCCCGATCCGAGCCCGTCCCCGGGCGGGGTGGTGGTGCGCGTCGAGGCGACGGGGCTGTGCCGCAGCGACTGGCACGGGTGGATGGGGCACGATCCGGACATCGTGCTGCCGCACGTGCCCGGGCACGAACTCGCCGGTGTGGTGGAGGCGGTGGGCTCCGCGGTGGTGGGCTGGCGGGCCGGGGACCGGGTCACCGTGCCGTTCGTATGCGCCTGCGGGAGCTGCGCCGACTGCGCGGCCGGGGAGCAGCAGGTGTGCGCGCGGCAGACGCAGCCCGGGTTCACGCACTGGGGGTCCTTCGCGCGGTACGTGGCGCTGGAGCACGCGGATGTCAATCTCGTGGCCGTGCCGGAGGAGCATTCGTACGCGACGGCCGCCGGGCTGGGCTGCCGCTTCGCGACGGCGTTCCGGGCCGTGGTCGCACGGGGGCGGGTGGCGCCGGGCGAGTGGGTCGCCGTGCACGGGTGCGGCGGGGTGGGGCTGTCGGCCTTGATGGTCGCCGTGGCGGCCGGGGCGCGGGTGGTCGCGGTGGACACGGCGCCGGGGGCGCTGGAGCTGGCGCGGGAGCTCGGCGCGGCGCACTGCGTGGACGCACGGGCGGGCGGTACCGCCGAGGCCGTTCGGGATCTGACGGGCGGCGGCGCGCACCTCTCGCTCGACGCGCTGGGCTCGCCGGCGACCGCGGCGGCCTCGGTGGCGGGCCTGCGCCGGCGCGGGCGGCACGTACAGGTGGGGCTGCTGCCGGCAGCGGCGGGGGAAACGGTACTGCCGATGGAGCGGGTGATCGGCTGGGAGTTGGAGGTCCTCGGCAGCCACGGGATGGCCGCGCACGCGTACCCGCCGATGATGGAGCTGGTACGGTCCGGCGCCCTGCGTCCCGACCGGCTGGTCACCGCGACGATCGCCCTGGACGCGGCCCCCGCCGCCTTGGCCGCGATGGGCACGGCGCCCGGGCGCGGGGTCACCGTCATCCTGCCGGGAGCGTCCGCGCAGGGCTGAGCTACGCTCTGCGCGCATTGACCGGATCGTGTTCCAGGAGGTGGCCGGTGGGCGTCAGCCCTTACGGCAGAGTGCCGATGTCCGTGACCGCGCTGCTGGCGGGCGGCCTGCTGCTCGGCGGCTGCTCCGGCGGCACGTCCCCGGCACCGGAGCAGTCCGGTTCACCGACGCCGGGTACGAGCGCCGCCCCGACGGCGACGGCCTCGCCGACCGCGGCGTCGCCCACGGCCACGCCCGCCGCCGCCCCCGCTTCCGCGGAGCCGGCCGAGACCCCGGACCCGACGGCCACCCCCGGCGCCCGCCCGAAGTCCCCGCCCCCGTCGCGCGCCTCGCAGATCCCGCAGAACCCGAACCGCGGCCCCAACCCCCCGCCGGCGCCGACGCACGTCCCGACGCCGAACTGGACGCCGTGGAAGCCCGATCTCAAGGACCCCTCGATCCCGACCTACACCATCGCACCGCTGCCCTAGGAGCCGCCGGGTCAGCGGATTCCGGCGTCGGGGTGCGCGGCGTCCCAGTCCCGGCGGGCTCGCGCGATGGCATCGCGGTGTTCGGCCGACCAGTCG
The DNA here is from genome assembly GCF_042752335.1 of Streptomyces sp. NPDC059355. Lineage (NCBI taxonomy): Bacteria > Bacillati > Actinomycetota > Actinomycetes > Kitasatosporales > Streptomycetaceae > Streptomyces > Streptomyces sp. NPDC059355. The sequence goes on from NZ_JBHYXN010000010.1 coordinate 145,948, forward strand.
GCGAGGGCCTTCACCAGATGCGTGAGGCTGTGGCCCGTCGGGGTGAGTTCGTACTCGACCTGCGGCGGCACCGTCGGGTGCACGGTCCTGGTGATCAGGCCGTCGCGTTCCAGCCGCCGTACGGTGAGGGTGAGCATCCGCTGCGAGATGCCGGGCACGGCGCGCTGCAGCTGCCGGAACCGGCGCATGCCCTGGGCCAGTTCGACGACGACCAGGACCGACCACTTGTCGCCGATCCGGTCGAGCACGTCACGGATCCCGCAGTCCTCGTGCTCGTCGCCGCAGCTGACGACGGGTGGGGTGGTTACCGCCGTGTGCCCTGCTGACATGCAAGTGCCTCCTTACGCCCTCCGGGGCGAACCCGCAGGATGAACCCGGTTACCGAAGAGAACCTACCGGAACGGGAAGACCCTGATGATCTTGGTTACCGGCGCCACCGGCGCCCTGGGCTCGCTGATCGCCGAACGGCTGTCCGGCCGCGGCGACACCGTCCTCGGAACGCGCGATCCCCGGCGTCTCCCGGCTTCGCTGCCGGTCCGCCGCATCGACTTCGACGACCCCGGCACCCTCGTCGAGGGCTTCGCGGGCGTGGACGTGCTGCTGCTGGTCTCCGCGGGCTACGGCGAGGACGACACCGTCATCGCCCGGCACGGCGCCGCCATCGACGCCGCCGAGAAGGCCGGTGTCGGGCAGGTCGTCTACACGAGCCTGACCAGCGCCGGCGATCACCTCCCCTTCGCCCTGCCGCACCGCTGGACCGAGCGCCGGCTCCGGGAGAGCTCCATGCACTGGACGGTCCTGCGCAACGGTCTCTACGCGGAGTTGCTCGCCGCGATCGCGGCGCCGTCCGAGGACGGCCGGATCACGGCACCGCTCGGCGAGGGCCGGCTGGCAGCCGTCGCACGCGCGGATCTGGCCGACGTCGCGGCACGTGTGGCGGTGGAGGCGCCCGCCCATGCGGGACGCGTCTACGAGCTCGTCGGCGAGCAGGCCGTCGGCGGCGCCGATCTGGCCCGCGCTCACGGGCCGCACGTCACGTACGAGCCCGGGACGCTCGCCGGGGCCCGCGCGCGCGTCGCCGCTTCCGGCGCCGAACTCTTCCAGGTGCCGATGCTGGTGGGCACGTGCTCCGCCATCGCCGCCGGATTCCTGTCCCACACCGCCGGTGACCTGCGCCGGCTCCTGGGGCGCGCTCCCCGCTCCCCCCTCACGGCGGCCCTCGGGTAGCTAGCCCTCCGTCAGGCCGGTGATCTCCTGGACGTGGTGGAGGCTGGGGGTCTGGAGGACCGCGTGGAGCTGCTGGAAGAGCTGGCGGGCCGCCACCGCGTTCCAGTCGGCCGGCAGGAGTTCGCTCGGCAGGCCCGGGTCGAGGTACGGGAGGCGGCGCCACTGCGTGAGCAGCGGCACGTAGTGGCGGAAGGCCTCGGCCTGGTCGGGCTCCCCCTCGGCGGCCAGGCGCGCGGCGACGGGGGCGTACGTGTCGGTGAAGGCCGCGTACTGGGTCTGGATCGCCGGGAAGTCCCACCAGTCGCTCACCGTCTGCGCCAGGTCGCTGAAGGCTGCGTAGTCGGCGGCGAACAGGTGGACGTACTCGCTGAGGCCCAGCCGTACGAGCATCACTCGGGCGTCTTCGAGCAGCCGCCCGGGGGCGAGCCACACACCCGGCGCGATGTTGCCGAAGCCGAGCCAGGTCAGCCGGGTGCGCAGCTGGTAGCGGTGGGAGCGCTCGGACTCGGGTACGGAGAACACCGCCATGGCCCAGCCGTCGGCCAGGTCGGCGGGTTCGAGGCTGGCGAAGATGCGGCGGTCGCCCTCGTCGAAGACGGGGTGCACGGCCGGGCTGAGCCGGTACCCGGTGGCGCCCCGGCGCTCCGGTTCCAGCACGCCGCGCTTCTTGAGCCGCGAGATCGCCGACCGCACCGCCGGGCCGTCGACGTCCAGCTCGCCCATCAGCGTGATCAGGTCCGCGATGGAGATCCAGCCGCCGAGGGGGCGCAGGAACGCTCCGTAGACCGTGTTGATCAACGAGCTGGGCCTGAGGGGGCTGTCCGACATGATCGCCTTCCGTAGTGCGCGGTCGCGATCATATCGAGCGCCTCCCCCCAGGGCCCCGGCCCCTACTGCGGAAGCGGCGTCCGTGCGTACGCGCCGGAGAGCAGATGGCCCGCGCCCGGGGCCACCGCCGGCAGGTCCAGGGCGCGCAGCATCTGGTGGGCGGTGCAGACCGCCGCCGACACCACCGGCTTGCCCAGCAGCTGTTCGGCCTCCTCGATGGCCCCCAGGGAGGGCATCTGCACGCATGCGGAGAGCACCACCGCGTCGGCGTCCGCGTACTCCAGCGCGCGGGCGAGCCCGGGCAGCTTCGCCGGGTCGTGGGCGGCCACGTCGAGATTGTCCGGGATCTCGAGGGCCTCGTAGTCGAGGACCTCGATGCCCTCGTGGGTGAGGTATTCCACGACGGTCCGCGTGAGCGGGCGCATGTACGGGGCGAGCAGGGCGATCTTGCGCGCGCCCATGGTGTGCAGTCCGTGGACGAGGGCGCCCGCGCTGGTGACGACGGGTGCGGGGGCGCCGTTCTCCACCGTACGGGTGTGCAGGCGCCGCTCCGAGGTGCGGTGGTAGCCGAGGCCCATGCTCATGATCGCGACCAGGCAGGCGTACCCGAGCACGTCGACGCGGGCGTCGGACAGCTCCACCGCGCAGCGGTCGGAGTCGGCGTCCATGGCCTTGAGCTGTTCCGGTGTCACATGGGTCATGCGCATCCGGCTGGAGTGGAAGGTGAACCTCTCGTCGGGCAGGACCGCCTGGCGGGCCCGCAGGATGGCGGGGACCTCGGTCTCCATGGTCACGTTCGAGCTCGGCACGATCTGGCCGATGCGGTAGGTGCGGGGCGGCACGGGTACTCCTCGGTGCTTGCTCGGCGTACGGGGATCAGCGGTCGACGGGGATCAGCGGGCGTCGACGACCGGGTTGGCCAGCGTGCCGATCCGCTCGACGGTCGCCTCGACCGTGTCGCCCGGAACCAGGAACTCCGGCGGCACCATGCCGGCGCCGACCCCGGACGGCGATCCCGTCGCGATGACGTCGCCGGGCTCCAGGGTCACGCCGGAGCTGATGTCGGCGATGAGGCGGGCTACGGGGAAGAGCATGTGCCGCGTGTTCGACTTCTGCTTGGTGACGCCGTTGACGCGCAGCGAGAGGTCGAGGTCCATCGGGTCGGGGATCTCGTCCGCCGTGACCACCACCGGGCCGAAGGGCGCGTACGAGTCCTGCCCCTTGGAGAAGAACCACTGGCCGGAGCGGCGCTGGTCGCGGGCGCTGATGTCGTTGACGATGCTGTAGCCGAAGATGTGCCCGTACGCGTCCTCCTCGCTCACCCGGAACGCGGTCCGGCCGATGACGACGGCCAGTTCGCACTCCCAGTCCAGCTGCCGGGTGAGGTCGCCGTTGTGCAGGATCGGCGCGCCGGGGCCGGTGACGGCGGTGGCGGGCTTGCTGAACAGGACGGGGCGGGGCGGGAGTTCCTTGTCGGTGTCCAGGCTGCGGCTGGACTCCTCGACGTGTTCGACGTAATTGAGGCCGACGCCGATGATCTTCCCGGGGCGCAGCGGGGCGGCCGGGGTGACGTCCGCGAGCCGGTGGACGGCCCCGGCCGGGCGGGCGGCGGGGTCGGCGTCGACGAGGCGCCGGGCGGTCTCCTGGGCGGCGGGGCCCGCCTGGACGAAGGCCAGCAGATCGCGCGGGAGGTCGACGCCGGCGTGGTCGGCCAGGACTCCGAGGTCGAGGACGAGGCCGTCGACGTCGGCGCCGAGGCGGGGCGCGGAGTCGCCGGCGGCGGTGGTGGTGGTGAAGGTCAGCAGACGCATGGTGGGGCTCCTCTGGGTGGTCAGGCGGTGGCGGTCGGGGAGGCGGGCGGCATCGGCTGGTGGCCGCCGTTGTCCGGGTACGCCTCTTCTCGGTGGAAGCCGAGCGAGCGCATGACCGGGAAGTCGTTGAAGGAGAACAGGCAGGCGTCCTCGGACCGGTCGAGGTTGTGGTGCTCGTGCCAGGCCCAGGAGGGGACGCAGAAGATGTCGCCCTGGCGCCATTCGAAGCGCTGCCCGGCGATGACCGAGACCCCGTGCCCCTTGGCGGCCGTGTAGATCACCGAGCCGGTGTGCCGGTGGGCGCGGGTGGCCTGACCGGGGCGCAGCAGCTGCATGTGGGCGCCCATCGTGGGCATCACGGAGCCGCCCGTGACCGGGTTGGTGTACTCGGCGATGATCCCGTCGTACGGGGAACCCTCGCTCGCCTTGGCGAGGCCGAGCAGGGCCTCGTACGTGGGCTCCCAGGGGTAGGCGAGCAGCGGCGAGTAGGGCCGGCTCCAGCGCTCCGAGCCGTACGGGAGCAGGTTCGCGGCGTACTCGAGCACGGAGGAGTTGACCACCTTGCCGGGCGTCTGGTGGAGCTCGGGGTGGACCTCGTAGAACCCGGCGTCCAGGGCGTTGACGAGCGGGATGTCGAGGCCGTCCTGCCAGATGACGGGCCCGTCCTCGCCGTCGTTGCCGTGCTCGTGCCAGGTGCCGTTGGGGGTGATGGCGAAGTCGCGCGGGCCGACCCGCAGCTTCTGGCCGTCGACGATGGTCCAGGCGCCGGTGCCTTCGTGGACGAAGCGCAGGGCGGCGGCCTGGTGGCGGTGGGCGGTCATGGCCTCGCCGGGGCCCATGATCTGGAGCCCGGTGTAGAGGAGGCCGGCCGCGGCGCTGACGTCCTTGCGGCCGGGGTTCACGAGCATCACGACGCGGCGGCCCGCGTCGTCGGCCTTGACCATGCCGAGGGCCTTGTGGACGAGGGGCCGCAGCTCCTCGTAACGCCACAGCACGGGAACGGACTTGGGCTGCGGGTACCAGGGCTCGATGTCGTTGGCGACGGTCCACAGGGCGCCGGCGTCCAGGGCTTCGAGCTCGCCGTAGTACGCGGTGAGCTCGGGGGTGTCGGAGACCCGGGCGCGGCCGAGCATGGTGTCGTCCTGCTCGATGGTCATACGTCCTCCTCAGGCGTGGTGATCCGGGGGCCGGCGGGCGGCGCGGTGAACGTCACCGGCAGGCGGGGGCGGTTGTCGACTTCGAGGCGGAAGATGTCGAAGCGGTTGTAGTGGCCGGTGATGTCGTGCATCTGCTTGGGCTGGATGCACCGGCCGAGGTCGATCTCGCCGTAGACGATGCCCTCGTCGTCGACGAGCGGTTCGGTGACGGGGCGGCCGTCGGGGCCGAAGATCCCGGACAGGGCGCTGCGGGGCCGCCGGAACAGGGCGCGCAGCTCCTCGTCGTCCCCGGCGAGCAGGTCCACGATCTCCGGGGAGACGGTGGAGCAGGCGACGACGGAGAAGACCTTGCCCTCGAAGCTGTGGGCGGCGGTACGGACGGCGATGGCGTCGGCCATGTCGTAGTCGGCCGGGGCCACGGGCAGGGCGATGTAACAGGAGGCGTGGACGAGTTCACCCTGCGCGAGGAGGGCGAACCGGGCCAGCGTGTTGGTGTTCTCGCCGCAGGCGAGGGCGCCGACCGGGCCGACGGAGGTGGGGTGCACGCGCAGGGAGCTGCCGTCGCCGCCGGTCCACGTGAGCTTCTCGGCCCAGGTGGGCACCAGTTTGCGGTGCACGCCGAGGAGCCGGCCGTCGGATCCGATGGTGAGCAGGGTGTTGTAGAGGACTCCCAGGCTGTGCGCGGCTCGCTCGTTGACGCCGATGACGAGGACGACCCCGTACTGGCGGGCCGCCGCGCGCAGGGCGTCCACGTACGGGCCGGGGACGTCGACCGAGGCCCGCTGGAGGCGCTCGAACCAGGGCGAGCCCTGGACGGGGTTCATCGTCCAGTTCCAGTACGGGTAGCCGGGGACGAACACCTCGGGGAAGACGACGAGTTCGGCGCCGTTCCCGGCTGCCTCGGCGATCAGCGCGATGGCCTTGTCGACGGTGGCGGCGGGGTCGAGGTAGACGGGCGAGGCCTGGACGGCCGCCGCCGTGAAGCGGGGCAGGTGGCTCAGGGGCAGGGGCGGGCGGCCCGGGGCCGGGGCCTTCGGGTGCGTGCCGTTCGGGGGCGGGGTTTCCATCGGGGGTCTCCTCAGTTGGCCGGCGCGGTGGCGGCGAGGCGCGGCAGCCAGCGCTGGTGCACCGGCGCGGCGGGCCGGCGCAGCAGCTCCAGGCGCGGCGGGACCCGGTCGGTGCGGGCTGCGGGCGGTCTGCCGCTGCCCGCCTGCCAGCCGGGCGCCCAGGGCGCGGCGGGCCCGCGGTAGCCCTGCGCGGCCGCCGCGTGCAGGGTCCACAGCGGGTCGTGGAGCTGGGCCCGGCCCACCCCGCAGAGGTCGGCTCGGCCGGCCAGGATGATCGAGTTCACGTCGTCGTACGTGGAGATCGCGCCGACGGCGATGGTGGGCACCCCGGTGGCGTTGCGGATCAGGTCGGCGTACGGGGTCTGGTAGCTGCGGCCGTAGCGGGGCCGCTCGTGGGAGACGACCTCGCCGGTGGAGACGTCGATCCCGTCGGCGCCCGCGTCGGCGAGGGCCCGGGCGATCGCCACGGCGTCGGCCTCGCCGAGGCCTCCCTCGGCCCAGTCGGCGGCGGACATCCGGACGAGCAGCGCCTTGCCGGCGGGCCACACCTCCCGTACCGCGTGCAGCACTTCGAGCGGGAAGCGCAGCCGTCCGGCGAGGTCGCCGCCGTACCGGTCGGTGCGCAGGTTGGTCAGCGGCGAGAGGAACCCGGAGAGCAGCTGTCCGTGCCCGTACTGGAGTTCCAGTACGTCGAAGCCGGCCCGGTCGGCGCGCTGGGCCGCGCGTACGAAGTCCCGTACGACGAGGTCCATGTCGGCCCCGGTGGCTTCGCGGGGGATCGGGCTCCGCTCGTCCCAGGCCACGGCGGAGGCGGCGATCGGCGGGCCGTCCCCGGCGGCGGCCCGGCGGCCGGCGTGGGTGAGCTGGACCCCGAGGCAGGTGTCGGACTGGCCGTGGACGAAGTCGGTGATCCGCCGCCAGGCGGCCTCCTGCTCGTCGGTGTACAGGCCGGGGCAGCCGGGGGTGGCCCGGGCCCCGGCGCTGACGGCGGTCATCCCGGCGAGGACGAGGCCGGAACCGCCGAGGGCCTGGGTGCTGAGGTGGACGAGGTCGAAGTCCCCGGGGACGCCGTCGCGCGCCGTGCCGAGGGCGGTGGGCGGCACCACGACCCGGTTGCGCAGCAGCAGTCCGCCGAGGGGGAAGGGACGGAACATCGGCGGCACGGGAGCGGAGGAGTTGACGGCGGTGGTGAACTCCTCGTCGCGCACCCGCAGGTTGTCGTAGGTGACGCGGCGACTGCGGGTCAGCAGGTTGAAGGCGAACTGCGGCGGCTCCTGGGCCGTGTAGCGGCCGATGTTCTCGAACCATTCGAGGCTGGCCTGGGCGGCGCGCTGGGTGGATTCCACCACCGGGCGGCGCTCGCCCTCGTACGCGGCGAGCGCGCCCGGCACGTCCGGGTGCTCGTGCAGACAGGCCGCCAGGGCCAGGGCGTCCTCCATGGCCAGCTTGGTGCCGGAGCCGATCGAGAAGTGGGCCGTGTGCGCGGCGTCCCCGAGCAGGACCACGTTCTCGTGCCGCCAGGTGCGGTTGCGCACGGTGGTGAAGCGCAGCCACTTGGAGTTGTTGGGGAGGAGCCGGTGCCCGTCCAGGTGTGCGGCGAGCAGCTCCTCGCAGCGGCCGATGCTGTCGAGGTCGCTGGTGCCGGGCGGGTGGTCGCGGTCCGCGAACTCCGCGAAGCCCGCCCGCCGCCACGCGGCCTCGTCCATCTCCACGATGAAGGTGGAGCGGGTGGAGTCGTAGGGGTAGGCGTGCACCTGGAGGGTGCCGAAGTCCCGCTCCTCGACGAGGAAGGTGAAGGCTTCGAAGACCTTGTCGGTGCCGAGCCACATGTAGCGGCCGGACCGTTCGTCCAGGTCGGGCCCGAAGGTGTCCGCGTAGGCGGCGCGGGTGGCGGACCTTACGCCGTCGCATGCGACGACCAGGTCGTACGAGGCCGCCAGCTCGGAAGCGGGCGGGGACTGCGTGCGGTAGCGGACGTCCACGGCGAGGGCGGCGCAGCGCTCCTGGAGGATCCGCAACAGCTGCCGGCGGCCGAGGGCGGCGAAGCCGTGGCCGCCGGAGGTGAGGGTCCGGCTCCGGTGGGTGACGTCGATGTCGCTCCAGCGGGCGAACTCCGCCGACATGGCCGCGTAGATCTCGGGATCGGCCTGCGCGATGCCGTCGAGGGTCTCGTCGGAGAAGACGACCCCGAAGCCGAACGTGTCGTCGGGGGCGTTGCGCTCCCAGACGGTGACGTCCCAGTGGGGGGAGAGCTGCTTGGCCAGGGCTGCGAAGTACAGCCCGCCGGGCCCTCCTCCGATGACTGCTACGCGCACGGCGTACCTCCTAGTGGTTCCGGAACAACATATGGCGCGGATTTAGCGACCGTCAACAATGCTCTACATCTCTCGTGGGGCGGGCGAAGAGCTCGGGCGCCTGCGGGCCCGATTTCGTCAGCACCTCGCGTACGTCGGCGGGCCAGGGGGTGGTCCCGGTCGCGCGGGCGGCGGAGTGGGCGATGACCATCCGCCCGGTGGCGGCTTCGACGCCCTCCTCGCCCTGGACCGTGAACACGTACGTCAGGGAGCTGGAGCCGACCTTGGCGACGCTCAGCTCGATGCGCACGGCCTCGCCGAACCACAGGCGGGCCCGGTAGTCGGCCTCGAAGTGGACGCGCGGGGTGCTGCCGAAGAGGTGCGCCAGACCCAGGCGGCGCAGCAGCACGGCCTCGGCCGCTTCGACCCACCGCACGACGGTGGAGTGGTGGTAGTGCCCGGCGGCATCGGTGTCGGGCCATTCGACGCGGCGCTCGATGACCACCCCGGGCAGGTGCGGGACGAGGGCCTCGGGGCAGCCGGCGGCGCAGCCGGCTTCGGCGGCGGGTTCGGCGGCGGGTTCGGCCGTGTCTTCGGTCGGCGCCTGAGCGGGCGCTTCGACGGGTTGCGGGTGCTGCGCCCGGGCCGGATGCGCCGGCGCCGAGGCGGAGGCCCGGGCCCACTCGCGCAGTTCGCCGCGCTGGAGCTTTCCGTTGCCGGTGCGCGGGAGCCGCGGGACGAACTCCACGGCACGGGGGTACTTGTACGGGGCGATGGCCCCCTTGACGTGGGTCTGGAGCTCCCGGGCCGTCGCCTCGTCGGCCGGGACCCCGGCGCCGAGCACGACGTACGCCTTGACCAGCATGCCGCGCCGCTCGTCGGGGGCGCCGACGACCCCGCACTCCTCGACGTACGGATGGGCGGCGAGGGCCTTCTCGACCTCCGGGCCCGCGATGTTGTACCCCGAGGAGACGATCATGTCGTCGCTGCGGGCGACGTACCAGTAGTAGCCGTCCGCATCCCGGACGTAGGTGTCGCCGGTGATGTTCCAGCCGTTCCTGACGTACGCCGTCTGGCGCGGATCGGCGAGGTAGCGGCAGCCGGTGGGACCGGTGACCGCCAGCAGGCCGGGCTGCCCGTCGGGGACCGGATCGCCGTACCGGTCCACCACCGCGGCGCGGAACCCGGGTACGGGCCGGCCCGTGGCTCCGGGCCGGATGTCCCCGTCGGCCGCGGAGATGAAGACGTGCAGCATCTCGGTGGCGCCTATGCCATCGATGATGCGCAGCCCGGTGGCGGCGTGGAACTCCTCCCACACGGCGGCGGGCAGCGCCTCACCGGCGGACACGCAGCGGCGCAGCCCGGCCAGTCGGCCCACCGCACCGGCCGCCATGATCGCGCGATAGGCGGTGGGCGCCGTGAACAGGACGGTCACACCGTGCGCGGCGACCAGGTCGGCCAGCTGCTCCGGGGTCGCCTGCTCGATCAGCAGGGTCGCGGCCCCGACGTGCAGCGGGAAGACCACGAGCCCGCCGAGCCCGAAGGTGAAGGCGAGCGGCGGCGTGCCCGTGAAGACGTCGTCGGGGCGGGGCTTGAGCACGTGCCGCGAGAACGTGTCCGCGTTGGCGAGGACGTCGCGGTGGAAGTGCAGGGTCGCCTTGGGCCGCCCGGTCGTGCCGGAGGTGAAGGCGATCAGCGCCACGTCGTCCGCGGCGGTGGGGACGGCGGCGAACACGCCGCTCTTGGCCGCGCAGCGCGCGGTCAGGTCCATGACGCCGGGGCCGCCGTACGTGAGAACCGGCAGGCCCTCGGGGCTCCGGGCGACAGCGGTGGCGAGTTCGTCGACGTAGCGGTGGTCGCACACGGCGACGGTCGGGCGGCTGATCTCGGCGAGCTCGACGAGCTCGGCGGCGCGCAGCAGCGGCATCGTGGTGACGGCGACGCCACCGGCCTTGAGGACGCCGAACCAGGCGGCCACGAGCCAGGGGTTGTTGGGGGCTCGCAGCAGGACGCGGTTGCCGGGCACGAGGCCGAAGTCCTCGGTGAGCACCTGCGCGACCTGGTTGGCGCGCTGCTGGAGCTCGCCGTACGTCCAGCGCTCGGTCGGGGTGAGGAGGCACGGGCGGTCGGGGCCCCAGCGCTCGACGGCTTCGTCGAGCAGGCGTGCGGCGCAGTTGAGGCGGTCCGGGTAGTCCAGTTCGGGAAGGTCGAAGTGGAGTTCGGGCCAGAGGGGGAAGGCCGGCAGCCGGTCTCTGCAGAAGGAGTCGGCGTGGGCGGAAGGGGAGAGCTCCATGGGGCGGCACCTCAATCAGGGAGCAGCGGGGGAGATGCATGGAAGTTATCTCGATATTTTTACGTCCGTCAACATTCCTCGATATCTGGATGCGCACCGGAGCCCTGCCCGACCCTCGCCAGACCCTCGCCAGACCCCTGCCGAACCGGCTCCGGGAGGCTCCGGCGCACGCGCGGACAGGTTCAGGCGACGGGCAGGAGCACGCACGCACAGGCGCCGAACTCTCCTGCCACGACGTGGAGTTCACCGCCCGCCTCGACCGCGAGCAGCTGGACGATCAGCAGTCCGCGACCGCTTTCGGAGTCCGGGTCGACCTCCTCCGCGGGATTCGGCAGCCGGGGCGGCCGGACACCCTGATCGGCGACCTCCAGCCGCAGCCACCCCCCGTCGAGGGCCAGCCCGATCCGCATCCGGCCACCGGCGGCGGCGTGCTGGACGACGTTGCCGGCGAGCTCGCTCACGGCCAGCAGCAGGACGTCCGCCACCTCGGCGCGGACCGGCCAGCCCGCCAGGACGGCCCGAACGCGGGTTCGCAGCAGCGGGACGGCGGCCGGGGTGGGCTCCGCCACCCAGTGGGCGGAGGCCCGGACGCGGAGCGCGGTCGGGGCGCCCCCGATCGGGACGCCCCAGGCCGGGGTGCCCGCCGGGGCACCGGGGGCCGACGCACTCGCGGAGGCGCCCGCGGCGCTTGTCCCGACGGGGAGGGTGGCGGTGGTGAGCATGACGTGCTCCCGGAGAGGGAAGGCGACGCCGCTGCGAGTGTCTCGTGTAACTACGTGGAAACTCAGATGCCCCGTGGGCTTGTGGTCAGCGGAAATGCGTCGCTAGAGTTGTGATTACACGTGTAACACGCTAAGCCTCCCCCGGTGCCCGCGCAAGCATTTCGGACAAAACGTTACGAAGCCTGGGCCGCCCGCACCGGACCCGCCGGCCGCCGAGGCCGCACACCGAATTGGGAAGAGCTCGATGACGCAATCTCCCCCGGCCGAGTTCGACATCGCCGACATGACCTGGCCGCCCCCGCCGTACCAGCGGCCCGTCCCGCCCGTGACCGGCGCGGACGGCATACGCCGCTTCGACGGGATCACGTACGCGACCACCCCCGGCTACCGCCCCCGCCTCCTCGACGTACAGCTCCCGGCGGGCGAGGGCCCCTTCCCGGCGGTCGTCTGGATCCACGGCGGCGGCTGGCTGGACGGCGACCGGCGCTACCCGCCGCCGACCGTGCCCGCCGCCCTGCTGCACGGTGCGGTCCTCGGCGCGGGGCTGGCCCTCGTCTCCGTCGACTACCGGCACAGCCTCGAAGCCCCCTTCCCGGCGCAGCTGCACGACGTGAAGGCCGCGATCCGCTACGTGCGGCAGTTCGCCCCGACCCTCGGCATCGACCCGGAACGGATCGGCGTCTGGGGCGAATCGGCGGGCGGTCACCTGGCCGCGCTCGCCGGCCTCGTCCGCCCCGGCGGCACCGACGCCGAGACCCTGGCGGCGCTGGAGGGCTCCCACGGGGTCGGCTCCGGCGACACCGGCGTCCTGGCCGTCGTCGACTGGTACGGGGTCCACGACCTGCCCGCCCTGGCCGCGCACCCGCTGCCGATGCCGACCGGCGCCGAGTTCCCGAACCCGTACGACGCCCTGCTGGGCGTTCCCGCGGCCGAGCAGGCGGAGCCGGCCCGGGTCGCGAGCCCGGTCACGTACGCCGTCCCCGGCTCGAACCCCCCGCCGTTCCTGCTGGTGCACGGGACCGCGGACGGGCTCGTCCCGTACAGCCAGAGCGAGACCCTGGCGGAGGCGCTGACGGGCGCGGGGGGCGAGGTGACGCTCCAGCCGGTGGCGGACGCCGACCACATCTTCCTCGGCTCCCCCGACATCCCCGCGATCGTCGCGCAGAGCGTGGCGTTCCTGGCCCGCCACCTGGGTGCGGGGGCCTGAGCCCCACCCCGATCCCGCTGGTGTCCCTCGTGGGGGCGCGGTCCGGCCGCGCCCCCACGCGTACGTCGAAAGGCAGTCATGTCCCGGCACACACTCACTCCGCCGCGTGCCGCCGCGGGCGGGCCGCAGGCGGCGGACCCGCGCCGCCGGCCCGGCACCCTGCTCCTGGCCGTGCTGTTGCTCGGCTCGGCCGCGGCACTGGCCCTCACCGTCCGCGCGGACGTCGTGAACCCGCCGTTCCAGGGCGCCGACGAACGGTGGCTGGACTGGATGGGCGGCCCGCACGACGGGTTCCCCGCGGCCGTCGCGGCCGTCCTCAACTGGTTCGGCGGCCCGTTGGGCGTCGTCGTACCGCTCTCGCTGCTGGTCTTCCTGCTCGTCCGCAGGCGCTGGGTCTCGGCCGGCTTCCTGCTCGGGGTCTACCTGGTGGGCAGCATGCTGGTGGTGCAGGGGCTCAAGCACCTGGTGGACCGCCCGCGCCCGGCGGACCCGATGGTCCGCGTCGACCACGGCTCTTTCCCGTCGGGCCATGCGGCGGGGGCGGCCCTGCTCGTCGTCCTGGTCGGCGTCCTGCTGGTCCCGGCCGCCCGGCGGCGGGCATGGTGGGTCGGCGGCACGGTGTTCACGCTGGCCATGATGTGGAGCCGCACCTGGCTGCACGCCCACTGGCTCAGCGACACGGTGGCGGGAGCGGCGGCAGGCGCCGGGGCCGCACTGCTGGCGTGGTGGGCCTTCTCCCCCGCCCTCGCCCGGGAACACGACCGCATGCCGCGGCCCCGAACCTGATCCGCCGGACAGGCCCTCAGGCCCTCAGGCCCTCAGGCCGTCTCGCTCCTGGCGCGCCCTTCTCCGGCCATGAACCGCCAGACCAGGGCGTGCCCCAGGACGATCAGTCCGATCAGCAGCAGGGCTTCGGCCTGGATGGGGCGCAGGCCGACGTGGCCGGCGAGTTCGGGACGGGCGCCGACGACGGCGATGAGGGCGTAGAGCAGTGCGGCGCCGGCCTGCTGCCAGGTGACGAAACGGTCGCCCCGGGCGCGGGCCAGCAGCCGCAGGGTGCACACGCAGCCGACCGCGGAGAGGGCGACGAAGGCCGCCCGCCAGACCTGCGGCTGCTCGGTGCCGCCGACCTGCGCGAAGAGACCCATCAGGGCGGGCAGCAGGAACGAGAGGTAGATCCCGCCGACGACGCGCCGCGGGGAGGGGTCGCTCATCCAGGCCGCATGGCTCTGGACGACGTTCCACCACAGGCCGACCAGAGTGAAGCAGGTGGCGGAGAAGAGGGCGTAGAAAGTACTGACATCCATGGACCACGAGGGTGGCAGCGGGTCCGGGCGCGGCGGGCCTTACACGCCCTGAGACGGCCCCGCCCGCGCCGGGACGGCCTACCCGGCGTCACCCGGAACCCGCCCCGACGGCGTCCCGTGCCGCGCCGACGGCGGGCACGCGGGTCCGTCAGGAGGTGTCGCGGTGGACGAGGAGCGCCTCTACGGCGGGGACCGGGGGCGTCGTCCCCGTCTCGATCAGCTCGTGCAGGGCGTCGGCGACGCGCGTCGGCGAGGGCAGGTCCAGGCGGACCGTGGTGAGGGCCGGCTGCTGGAGGGCGGAGAGGACCAGGTCGTCGGAGCCGACGATCGCGACCTCGTCCGGTACCGCGATGCCCTCGGCCTGGAGGGCGTGCAGCAGCAGCGTCGCGTACTCGTCGTTGTACGCGAAGACGGCGTCCAGGCCCAGGCTCGGCCAGCGCCGGGCGAGGGTGGTCGCGGACTCCCGGGTGTACGCGAGCTCCACCGGGGTCACCGTCGCCATGTGCCGGGCGGCGACCGACTCGGCCCCCGCGAGGCGCGGGCGGGCGAGGGTGCCGAGACCGCGTTCCTGGGGCAGGACCACGCCGATCCGCTTCCGGCCCCGGGCGATGAGGTGCTCGGCGGCGGTGGCGCCGATGTCGGCGTGGTCGAAGCCGATGGTGTGGACGCCCGCCACCGGGCGGGCGGCGAACGCCAGCAGGCCGCGCACCCCGGCGCGGCTCAGCAGTTCGGCGGCCTGGGGGGTGAAGCGGTCGCCGTCGAGGGCGATGACGGCGGCCGGGCGCAGCTCGGCCCAGGCGCGGGCCGCGTCGAGGGGATCCTCGAAGCGGCCCGCGTGCAGGACGGCCGTGTAGCCGTGCCGGTCGAGCTCGCTGTGCAGGTCGTCGACCCAGTCGCTGACGAGGCGGCCGATCGCGGAGATCGAGGCGGGCATCAGGACGAGGTTGCTGCGCCCGGCGCGCAGGGACCGGGCCGCGGCGTGCGGTACGTAGCCGAGCTGCCGGGCCGCGTCGAGCACCCGCGTACGGGTGGCGGCGCTGACGCGGTGGCCGGGGGTGTCGTTCAGCACGAACGACACGGTGGCGCGTGACACCCCGGCCAGCCGGGCGACATCCGCGCTGGTGATCGACACCGGTGACGCGGGGCTGCTCGTCACGCCGGCCTTGGGCTCCCTGGGCATGGTCCTCGGTGCTCCTCGGGTAGACCGTCCACCTTTCTCCCCAGGTTACACGAGTTAGATCATTGGACCCCGCGGGCTTCGTGCAGGCGGCGCGAGGCTCCGGCGAGGTCGTCGAGGGCGGTGACGGCCGAGTCGAAGCGCATCGTGGTCCGCGTCTTCGCGTCGTACTGCGGCCACTGCGGCATGCCCGGGTGGTTGGGGTCCCCGGTGCGGACGAACGCGATCCACGCCCGGTGCATGGTGCGGGCGAGGCCGTCGCGTACCGCGGGCGCGAGCCCGGCGAGGAAGGGCGCGTGCGACCACTGCTCGAAGTTGTCGAAGACGAAGGGGAGTTCGAGGCAGTGCGCGGCGCCGAGCCGGCCCTCGTAGGCCGCCGCCTGGAGGTCGAACTGGTAGGCCCACACGGGGTGCTCCGATTCGGCGCGGGCCTCGGCCAGCGCGACGGAGGGGACGCGGAAGAGTTCGTCCGTGATCAGGTCCATGAGGACGTCGGCCGGGCGGGCGCCGGCGCGGGCCGCCTCGTACGCGGCGTAGACCGCCGGTGCGGCCTCGGCCCCGAAGGTCTCGGCGATCCGGCCGGTCACCTGCTCCCTGGTGGCGGCCGCGTACCCCTCGTCGAGGCCGAAGCCGAAGTTGACCTCCTCGCGGGTCCAGCCGATCATGACGTCGACGACGGCCGCGGCCCCGTGCAGCAGGGCCTCGACCGGGTGGCGCCCGAGGGTGACCCCGTCGACGACGGGCAGGAACGGCGTCGGCCAGTAGCCCCAGCGCATCGTACGGGCGAAGAGGCCGCCGGTCGCGCCGATCAGGGCCGGCCAGGGCAGGGCGCGCAGCCCCTCCGCCGTCTCGGCGCCGGCCAGCTCGCGGAAGGCGGCGGTGCGCTGCCGGTAGGCGTCGGGGTCGGGGAGGTCCAGCCCGAAGGGCGGGCTCTGCAGGATCACCCGGCGGATCAGCCCTGCGGCCCGGGGGTGTCCGGCAAGGGCGGCGGTGGAGACGGCGCCGCCGGACTGGCCGGCGACCGTGATGTTGTCGGGGTCGCCGCCGAAGGAGGCGATGTTCTCCCGCACCCATTGCAGGGCGGCGAGCTGGTCGGAGAGCCAGGGGTTGGCCGCCTCGTCGTCCTCGTCCGGGGAGAAGTAGCCGAGCGGCCCGATGCGGTAGTTGATGCCGACGAACACCAGGTCGCCGTCGCGCGCGAAGGTCGCGCCGCCATAGCCGGGCAGCGAGCCCGATCCGGACACGAAGCCGCCGCCGTGGATCCACAGCAGCACCGGCCGGCGGGCGTCGTCCGCCCCGGGCGTCCAGACGTTGAGCGTGAGGCAGTCCTCGTCGAAGGGGGGTGACCCGTGGCCGCCGAGGACCGGGTCCCCGCCTTCCGTGTACATCTGCGGGGCGCTGGGGCCGTCGGTGCTCGCGTCGCGGGTACCGCTCCAGCCGGGGTGCGGGCGGGCGGGCCGCCAGCGCAGGTCGCCGACCGGGGGCGCGGCGTACGGGACGGCCCGGAAGACGGAGAGCCCGTCTTCGAGCGCCCCGCGCAGTCGCCCTGCGGGGAGGTCGACTTCGACCACGGGCGGCGGAGTGCGGTGCTCGGTGTGTGCCATGGGGCCCTTCCTTCGTCGTTCCGGGGGCCGGCGGCTGCGGTGGACGCGCGCCGGCCCCGGTCACGAGACTATGGCGAATATTGGACGACCGTCAATGATTCTCGATATCCATGATGGCCTCCGGCACTCACAGCCACAGACTGTCGGCCGCCATCCGTTCGGCCTCGATCCTCAGCAGCGGCTCGAACGCCCTCCACAGCAGCATGCAGCTGCCTGCGCCGGCCAGCGCCCCGGCGACGGTGTCGCTGAGCCACTGGGCGTGCAGCCAGGTCCGGCTGAACATCATGGTGACGACGTACAGCACCGCGAAGAGCCACCACCAGCGTCGGGCCCGCGGGGGGAACACCAGGACGCCGGCCACGAACACCAGCGTCACGGCACTGAACACCTGACCGGAGGGGAACGAGCCGTCGGTGACCAGGACCCACGGATGCGGCGGCCGGGGACGGTCGACGAACTGCTTGAGCGGGAGCACGACGAGGACGTTCGTCACGATGCCGGCGGTGAAGGCGAACAGCCCCGACCGCCAGCGCCCGTAGACGCAGAGGCAGCCGATCAGGCCGAGCGGGAGGACCGTGCCGAGCGGGCCGCCGAGCCGGTCGAGGACGCCCGCGAATCCGGAGAACACGTCGCCGCGCGAGCTGTGCAGGGACGCGGCCCAGCGGTCGTCGAGCCCCTGGAAGGAGGGCCGTTCGGCGACGGCGATCACGAAGCCGATCAACAGCGCGCAGAGGAGGAGGGCGGCCCCGACGGCGACCGAGTGGCGGGGCGGGGGCGCCGGGAGGTGATGCCGGCGAGCGGGGATCAGGGAACGGGAAGCGCGGTGCGCGGGCGGGGGCACGGCGGAGGGACGTGGCATGACGGGCCTTTCACGGTGGTCTCCCCGGGCGGTGGGGGCACGCGGGGAGCAGGCAGGCACGGAGCGGGGTCGGGGCTTCGGGGGGCTGGAGCGGGGGCCGGGCCCGACAGCGGGGATCGGGGCCTGAGAAACGGGGCCGCGGACCAGGGCACGGGAAACCGGGATCGGGGATCAGGGCCTGCGAAACGGGGATCGGGGCCCAGGGGTGCGGGCTGGAGGCCCGCGGACCGGGCAGCGGACCGGCGGACCGGGAGGTGACGCAGGAGACCGGGGATTCGGGGTACCGGGCAGCCGGCCGCGGGGTCTTCCGGTGAGCGGCGCGGGGAGTCGACGCGACGCGGCACGGAGTATTGCGGATCGGTGACCATCGCCACAAGCACAAGAGGGATTTCGGACACAACAGCCCTGCTCAGTGGCCTTGAGGGAGTGGTTACACGTCCTCGCAGCAAGAACCTCACCTCGATCACGATCAGCACACCACCCCACCTCAACCTCTAGCGGGGCTCCCGAATGGGTGCTACACAGTGTCCAAGCGCCGAAGGTGACACGTGTAACAACATCACGTGAACGAACTGCGATCGCCCGCCGGGCCACCCCCGGGGCGCCGCCACACCCGCCACACCCGCCACACCCGCAGGTTGCGCCCCTCTCCCGCGCCGCACCTCCGCTCCCCCCTTCTCGCTCCGTCCCCCGAGGAGTCGTCATGGCCCAGAACGAAACCATCGACCCGCCCGCCCAGGCGGATGCGGAACCTCCCCGCCAGCGTGCGCTCCTGCCCCTGCTGCTGGTCGCGAACTCCGCTCTGCTGGCGGTCTACATGGGCGTCGGGTCGATCCTGCTGCCCACCCAGGTCGCGCAGATCGACCCCGCCCACAAGGTCGCCGTACTCGGTGTGATCGGCGGGATCAGCGCGGTCTTCGCGACCGCCTTCAACCCGATCGCCGGCGCCCTCTCCGACCGCAGCGGCCGCCGCAACCCCTGGATCCTCGGCGGCGCCTTCGCCTCCCTCGCCGCCCTGGCCCTCGTCGGGTACGCGACCACCGCCCTGCTCGTCGGCATCGGCTGGTGCCTCGTGCAGGCGACCATGAACGTCTACCAGGCCGCGGTCACCGCGATCGTCCCCGACCGCGTGCCCGTCGCCCGTCGCGGTACCGCGTCCGCGCTGGTCGGGCTGGGCCTGCCGATCGGCGGCACGGTCGGGGTGCTGATCGCCTCCGCGACCGCGGAGCACCTCACCACCGGGTACCTGGTCTTCGGCGCGATCGTCGCCGTCTCCGCACTGCTGCTCACCACCCTGTGCCGGGACGTGCCGCGCACCGGCCCCGCCCCGGCCGCCGTCTCGAAGCGGGCCCAACTGGCGGCGTTCCTCTCCGCGTTGGCGAACCACGACTTCCGGTGGGCGTTCATCGGCCGGGCCCTGATGGTCCTCGGATACTTCTCCGTCGTCGGCTACCAGCTGTACATCCTGGACGACCACATCAGCCTGCCCGGCGGGCTGACCCCGCCCGGCGCGATGGCGGTGCTGACCCCCGTGTCGATGGTCGCGATGGCACTCTCGACCGTGGTGGGCGGGATGCTGTCCGACCGGTGGGACCGCCGCAAGGTGTTCGTCGGCGTCTCGGCCGCGCTCGCCGGGCTCGTCATGGTGGTCCCCGTGATCAGCCCCACCTGGACCGGCATGCTCGTCTTCAGCGCGCTCAACGGGCTTGCCTTCGGCTGCTTCATGGCCGTCGACACCGCGCTCGTCACGCTGGTCCTGCCCCGGGCCGAGGACGCCGCCCGCGACATGGGCGTCCTCAACATCGCGAACGCCGGGCCGCAGATCATCGCCCCGTTCGTCGCCTCGGCCGTCGTGACCACCCTCGGCGGATACACCCCGCTCTTCCTCGTCGGCGGAGCCCTCTCGCTGGTCGGCGCCCTCGCGATCCTCCCGATCCGCAGCGTGCGCTGACCGTCCTCCGGTCACCCGCCGACCACCCGCCGATCCCCCGTCCGGGCCGCCGCTTCCCGCACCGCGGCGGCCCGGCCCCCGACTCCGGCGGGCGCATGCCGAGGGTCGTGCGCCCGCCGGTCCCCACCCACCGCACCCTCACCGCACCCCAGCGCATTTCGCCTCCTTCCCTCCCTTCTCCAAGGAGCCCTCTGTGAGACGCAAGCGAGTCCTGCCGCCGACCGTGCTCATCCTGTGCACGGCCGCCCTCGCGGGTACGGCCCCCGCGGTCGCCTCGCCGCTGACCGCGCCCGCACCGACCGCGGCAACTCCCGCGGCCCCGCTGCGCATCCTGCTCACGAACGACGACGGGTACAACGCACCCGGCATCCGCAAGGCGTTCGAGCGGCTGACCGCCGCCGGTTACGACGTCACCATCGTGGCCCCGCTCACCAACCAGAGCGGCACCGGCACGAAGACGATGAGCGCCCCCACCATCGCGGTGAAGCACCCCGAGCCGAAGGTGTGGGCCGTCGACGGCACTCCCGGCGACTCCGTGCTGTTCGGCCTCTCCGAGGTCTTCGAGGGGCACGCCCCCGACCTGGTGGTCTCCGGCACCAACTTCGGCCCGAACGTCGCCGGTCTCGCCACCCATTCCGGTACGGTCGGCGGCGCCGTCGCCGCCCTCGAGAGCGGTGTCCCGGCCATCGCCCTGAGCACCGGCGGCCTGGCCGTTCCCGACCCCACCGCGACGGTCAACGCGATGGGTCCCACCATGGACTTCGCGGTCAAGCTGATCGACCGCCTGCGCACACGGGCGAGGTCCGGACCGCTGCTGCCCAAGGGCGTCGGCCTGAACGTCAACCACCCGGTCGTCGGCGCGGACGGCAAGGGCACCGCCGCCGGTGTGGCCGCGACCTTCCAGGACCCGCAGGCGCCGCTCCAGCCGGACTTCACCGACTCCGGGGACGGCACCTGGAAGGTGGACGTGCGGTTCCGCCCGCAGCCGGCCGCCAAGGGCGGTGACGTGGAGGCGGTGAACGCGAACAAGATCGCCATCAGCCCGATGAACGCCGACTGGAACGCCGGACCGGCCGAGTTCGCCGTCACCGCGGCTCTGGTGGCGGGGGTCCGCCCGTGAGCCGACCGCGCACGGGCGCGGTACGGTCACTGCTCGCCGCCGCCTGCGCGGTGGCGGCCCTGATCGCCTCGGCGCTCCCCGCCGCGGCGGCCACGGGGACTGCGTCCGGCGGATCGGGCGGATCCCCGCGCCCGCAGGTCACCGTCGGGCAGGGCGTGCTGCGGGGGCGGCCCGTCGAGGGGTCCGGCGCCCAGGAGTTCCTCGGTGTCCCCTACGCCGCTCCCCCGGTCGGGGCCGCCCGGCTGCGCCCGCCTCGGGCGCCCAGCCGCTGGAGCGGGGTCCGCGAGGCGGTCGGACAGGCCCCGGCCTGCCTGCAGTTCTCGCCGTTCGGGCTGCGCGATCCGGCGGCCGTCAGCGAGGACTGCCTGTACCTCGACGTGTACCGGCCCCGTACGGCCCGGGCCGGAGCCCGGCTGCCGGTGATCGTGTGGCTGCACGGGGGCGCGTACAGCCAGGGCACGGGCGCGCAGTTCGGCGGGGGCACCATGGCCGAACTCACCGGCAGCGTCGTCGTCAGCATCAACTACCGTCTGGGGCAGCTCGGTTACCTCGGGCTGCCCGAGATCACCGGCCAGAACGCGCAGCGCTCCGGTTCCTTCGGGCTGATGGACCAGACGGCCGCGCTGCGCTGGACGCGGGAGAACATCGCCGCGTTCGGCGGGAACCCCGGGAACGTCACGGTCTCCGGGCAGTCGGCCGGCAGCGGTTCCGTCTGCGCGCTGCTCGCCGCGCCTTCCGCGGCCGGCCTGTTCCACCGGGCCGTGCTGCAGAGCGGTCCGTGCACCCTGCTGCGTACGCCGGACGGCGC
Source organism: Streptomyces sp. NPDC059355 (assembly GCF_042752335.1). Lineage (NCBI taxonomy): Bacteria > Bacillati > Actinomycetota > Actinomycetes > Kitasatosporales > Streptomycetaceae > Streptomyces > Streptomyces sp. NPDC059355. The sequence goes on from NZ_JBHYXN010000010.1 coordinate 167,380, forward strand.
GCGGGCCGAGTCCGAGGCGCGGGCCTTCGCCGCGGGCGCGGGCTGTACGGATCCGGGCGCACTGGCGGCGTGCCTGCGTGCCGCTTCCGGTGCGGCGCTGGTCGAGGCGGCCCGTACGGTGCCCACCTCGGGTCCGGCGTCCGGTGACGGGCTGCTGCCGGTCGATCCGGCGACGGCCATCGGGAGCGGGAACTGGAACAAGGTGCCGGTGATGATCGGGAGCACCCGGTCGGAGGCGCGCCTGTTCGTGGCGCTGACGCAGCCGTACCTGACTCAGGAGCAGTACACCGCGCAGGTCCTGGCGGGGTACGGGGCCGCCGGGCCGGAGGTGCTCGCCCGGTACCCGGTGTCGGCGTACGGATCTCCGTACCTGGCGCTGTCGGCGGTCACGACGGATTCGACGTTCGCATGCCAGACGGCCTGGACGGCGCAGCTGTTTGCCGCTCAAGTCCCCACGTACGTATACGAGTTCGACGATCCGAACTCGCCGACGCTGTACGGGGCGCAGGTACCCGGCCTCGACGAGTCGAACGCGCACAGCGCGGAGCTGGCGTACCTGCACGACTTCACCATGGGCGAGCGCCCGCTGACGGTTGATCAGGTCTCGCTCGCGACGCGGATGAAGCGCTACTGGGGGGCGTTCGCGCGCTACGGAGCCCCCGTGGTGCCGGGGCAGACGGCGTGGCCGCCGGCCAGGTCCGGGGCCACGGTCCTCACCCTGAACCCCGCGGCGACGCGGACGGGCACCTCGTTCGGGTCGGACCACCAGTGCGCGTTCTGGCGGACCCGGCCGCCCAGGTCCCTCTGACCGGCCGGCCGCGGCCACGCCCCGGGATCCCCGCGATCCCGGGGCGTGGCCCCACCGCCGTATCCGGGTACGGCGGGCGGGCGGGCGGCGTCGAGCGGTCCGCCGTGAGCGGTCAGGGCCGGGCCAGGGCCGTGCGCAGCGTGTCGATCGCGAGGCCGATGGCGAGACCCGCGGCCCGGGTCTCGCGCAGCGCGTTCAGCATGACGAAGTCGTGGATGGTCCCCTGGACGCGCAGCGCGGTGACCGGGACTCCGGCCCCGCGCAGCTTGGCGGCGTACGCCTCGCCCTCGTCGCGCAGGACGTCGGCCTCGGCGGTGATCACGAGGGCGGGCGGCAGCCCGGTGAGCTGTTCGGTGGTGGCGCGCAGCGGGGAAGCGGTGATCTCGGCGCGCTGCGCCGCGTCGGTCGTGTACTGGTCCCAGAACCACTGCATGCCCTCGCGGCGCAGGTAGTGGTCGGTGGCGAACTGCCGGTAGGAGTCGGTGTCGAAGGCGGCGTCGGTGACCGGGTAGAAGAGCACCTGGTGGCTGAGGCGGACATCGCCGCGCTGTTGGGCCATCAGGGTGAGGGCGGCGCTCATGTTGCCGCCGACGGAGTCGCCCGCGACGGCGAGGCGGCTGCCGTCGAGGTCCTTGCCGCCGCCCTCGCGGACGACCCACCGGGCGACGGCGTAGTTCTGCTCGATGGCGACGGGGTAGCGGGCCTCGGGCGACAGGTCGTACTCGGGGAAGACCACGGCCGCGCCGGTCCCCACGGCCAGCTCGCGCACGAGCCGGTCGTGGGTCCGGGCGTCGCCGAAGACCCAGCCCGCGCCGTGGATGTACAGCACCACGGGGAGCGGGCCGGTGGCTCCGCGCGGGCGCAGGATGCGGGCCCGGACCTCGCCGGTCGGGCCGCCCGGCACGGTGACCCACTCCTCGTCGACGGCGGGCAGGGTGACGCCGTCGCCGCTCTGGAGGTCGTCCAGCGCCTTGCGGGCGTCCTCGATGGGAAGCTCGTACAGGAACGGCGGCTTGGCGGTGGCGTCGGCGAACGCCTGGGCGGCGGGTTCGAGTACGGGCTGGTTCGTCACGATCGGGGTTCTCCTCGTATGGTCCGTCACGGATCATTCCGGTTCGCCCTCCAGGATCACACCGACCACCACGCCCGGCCGGGAGCCGGTCACACCACGGCGTGTGGCGCGGTCAGGCCCGGCGGCGCAGCATTTCCAGTGGCGGGTACGCGAGGAGTTCCGCCCGGAATTCCTTGCCGAACGCGCGGATGCCCGCTTCGGACACTTCCAGCGGGACCCAGCCGGCTCGGTGAATCCGGCCGCCCGCAGACACGCCTCGTGGACCTCGCGGCGCGGGGCCGTGGAGACGATGCTGATCGGCCGCGGGTCGAGGAGGGCCATGACCCGTACCCGCGGGCCCGTCTCGATCTCCTCGCCGGTCGGCTCGCAGCGGAAGCCGTACGTCTCCAGGGACGGACAGCCGAACCCCGCACGGGCGCGCTTCAGACGCTGCCGGTACGGGACTTGCGGCGGCGGAGGGTGAACACGGCCGCCACGAGGGCGACGAGTACGGCCGCCACCGTCAGCAGCCAGGCCGGGATCCCGCCGACGGTGATCAGTTCTCCGTGGTAGATCACCTTGCGGTACGGGGTGTCGGCGGCGGTGGCGCGCAGTTCGTGGTCGCCGTCGATGCGGGCCGGTTCCGGGAACTCCTGGTCGATCGCCGTCAGGAACGCCGGCTTGCCGCCGGTGAGCGTGGCGAGGCCGTCCTGCGGGGTGACCGTGCCGGCGAAGGTGACCTTCGGCTCGGAACCGCCGATCGCGGAGGCGGGCTCCATCCGGTGGTCGGCCAGGACGTACAGGCCGAGCGACTGCGGGGTCCTGGCCAGCCGGGACAGCCGCATCGGGTAGACCAGCCGGTCGCTGTCGAAGCGGATCTTCAGCGGGTCGAGGGCGCCCTTCAGGGTCTTGCCCGCCTCGCGGGGGGCGAGGCGTACGGCGACGTACTCCCACTTCTGGTCCACGTACGGCTTCAGCTCGGCGGAGAGCCCGTCGGGCAGCTTGAAGCCGTTGGCCTCCAGCCACGTGCGCAGGGCGCCGGGGTCGGTCGCGGTCAGGCGCGCCACGTCGAAGTCGCCGAGCTGCTCGCGGCCCACGACGCCGACCGCGGGATCGCCCGAGCCGGGCAGCGCGGCACCCACGGAGTCGCCCGTCGTGGAGGAGAACGGCCAGTCCCGGTCGCGCGGCCAGAAGTAGCCGCGGGTCTTGTACTCGGGCCGGGTCAGCCAGGTCAGCTGCCGGAACATCTCGGCGTCGCCCAGCTCCACCGTGGCCCGCCCCGGCACCGGCATGATCCAGGCCGCCCGCGGAGCGTCCCCGCGGACGACGAACCGCATCACGATCTGTTCCGTACGGCCGTCGAAGCGCACGACGGAGGTCTCGCGTTCGACGCCGATCCGGGCGTAGCCCTCGGGGATCATCGCCCCGCAGCCGCACGCGTACGCCGGGCTGATCAGGGATCCGAGCTGCGTCGCGAGCAGGGCCAGCAGGAGGGCGGCGATTCTTCGTTTCATCCACACGGGGTCTCAGACGAAGGCCTCCGTGATCCGGTTCCGGCCGGGCGGTCACAGGCCTGTTCCGACTCGCGGAACCCCCTGGTCAGGCCGGTTCCCGATCCCCATACTGCTCGCATGAGAGGGACGGACAACACGCCGCGCAGCAGCCCCCTGGTGCCCGACGCGGTGGGGGCGGAGATCGGCCGGCACGACTGGGAGGGCGTCACCTGCGGTTGCGGCCGGAGTGCGGGGCATCTCGTGGACACGCTGTGGGCGGCGGCCGAGGGGCATCCGGCCGCCTTCCGCGCCCTGGAGGGCCACGCCTTCCTGTCCGGCCGCCTGCACCCGCCCGCGCCCGCGGTGTGCGGGGTGCTGATGGCCGTCTGGTCGGCGGGCCCCCCGCGGCTGGCCACCCGCGAGGCGCTGCTGTGGACCCTGCTGTCCCTGCTCGGCGCCGAGGACGACGGGTCCTCGCACGAGGCCGGGCTGTACGGGCAGTGCGCGGCGTTCGTCCGCGCCGGTCTGCCCTCGCTGCGCCACGCGGCGGCCGCCGCTCCGGGCACCCCGACGGCCGCCTACGTGGACGGCGTGGTGGAGTTGCTCGGCCTGGGCTCCTGACGGTCCGTCCGGTCCTGCCGCGGAACACCCGCGACGGCGCCGAGACAGCTCCGCAGCAGCTCGGGGGTGACCTCCTCCAGGGACTGCGCGAAGGTGCGTACGGGCGAGGCCGGCACCTCCAGCAGCGACGGCACCACCAGCACCCCGCATCCGGCGGCCTCCGCGGAGGCCGCGCCGTCCGGCGAGTCCTCCACCGCCACGCAGTCCCGTACGTCGGCGCCGAACCGCTCGGCGGCGCTCCGGTAGGGGTCCGGGTGCGGCTTCGTCCGGTCCGTGTCGTCGGCGGACAGGGTGAACGCGAACGGGACATGGGCCAGCGAACCGCCGACGACCGAGTCGACGACCAGCCGCGGCGAGGCGCTGACCAGGGCGAAGGGCACGCCCTCCGCTTCGAGCGCGGTCAGCAGCCGCTGGGCGCCGGGCCGCATCGGCGCCCCGGCCTCGACCCGGTCGAAGAAGTCCGCGGTCAGGGCCCGCGCCACCTCGGACGGGTCTCCCCCTCCTGAGACCCGTACGAGGTGGGCGGCGGTGTCCTCGACGGCGCGGCCGACGACCTCGGGGGCGTCCGCGTCGGTGAGCACGTGGCCGAGGCCCTGCGCGACGCGCTCGGTGGACCGCCACCACAGCACCTCGGTGTCGACCAGGGTGCCGTCCATGTCGAACAGGACGGCGGCGAGGCCGCTCACGCGGACCGGGCCACGACGAGCACCGGGCGCTCGGCCAGGCCCACGGCGGCCCGCGCACCCGGCGCCAGCTCTCCCGCGTCCCGCGAGGGCAGGTCCGCCTTGACGGAGGTGCCGCCGGGCAGGTCGAGGTGGAGCCGGGTCACGGCGCCGAAGAAGGACGCGGAGACCACGGTGGCCGTGCCCTCGGGGTCGGCGGTCGCGGTGACGTTCTCGGGCCGGACCAGCACCTCCACCTCCCGCGTCGCGGTCGGGACCGGGCCGTCGACGGGCAGCCGGGCGCCGGCCACCTCCACCCGGCCGGAGTCGGTCAGCCGTCCGGGCAGCCGGTTCATGGTGCCGACGAACTCGGCGACGAACGGCGTCGCGGGGCGCTCGTACAGCTCGGCGGGGGCCGCGCACTGCTCCAGGCGGCCGGCGTTCAGGACGGCGACCCGGTCGGCCATCGACAGCGCCTCCTCCTGGTCGTGCGTGACGAACACGGTGGTGATGCCGAGGGAGAGCTGGAGCCGGCGGATCTCGTCGCGCAGGTTGGCCCGTACCTTGGCGTCGAGCGCGGAGAGCGGCTCATCGAGCAGCAGGACGCGGGGGCGCAGGGCCAGGGCGCGGGCGAGGGCCACGCGCTGCTGCTGGCCGCCGGACATCTGGTGCGGGTAGCGGTCGCCGTGGTCGGGCAGGCCGACCAGGTCGAGGAGTTCGGCGGCGCGCTCGCGGCGTTCGGCCGCGCCGACCTTGCGCACCCGCAGGCCGAAGGCCACGTTGTCGCGGGCGCTGAGGTTCGGGAAGAGGCTGTACGACTGGAAGACCATTCCGGCGTCGCGGCGGTTGGCCGGTACGCGGGTGATGTCCTGTCCGTCGACCAGGACTTCACCGGAGTCGGGCTGCTCGAAGCCCGCGACCACGCGCAGCGCGGTGGTCTTTCCGCAGCCCGACGGGCCGAGCAGGGCGACGAGTTCGCCCGGCTCGATGGTCAGGTCGAGCCCGTCGAGGGCGACGGTGGAGCCGAACGCCCGCCGCAGGCCGCGGAATTCGACGCGCGCGCCCGGCGCGGGGTCCGCGGACCGCTCGGACTTCCCGGCCGCGGGAAGGGTGGTGGACATGGAGGTCAGGACTCCTTGCGGGAGGTGGGGGACGTACGGGGGGCGGAGGACGCCGTGGCGGGGTTGGTCCCGGCCCGTGAGAGGACGAGCAGCAGCAGCCAGGTGATGAGCAGGCTGAGGATGGAGACGGCGACCGACATCCGGGCGTGCGCTCCGGAGATGGTGACGATCCACACGGCGAAGGGCCTGAAGCCCAGCAGGGAGGCGATGGTGAACTCGCCGAGGACCAGCGCCAGGGTCAGGAAGGCCGCTCCGGCGAGCGAGGCCCGCAGGTTGGGCAGCAGCACGCGCAGGACCACGTACGGCCAGCTCGCGCCGCAGCTGCGGGCGGCCTCGACCAGCGTCGGCACGTCGATGGCGCGCAGGCCGGCGTCGAGCGAGCGGTAGACGAAGGGCAGCGCCAGCACGGTGTACGCGAGGACCAGGACGACGGGGAACCGCTCGTTCTGCACGGCCAGGAAGGTCTGGTACAGCGGAGTCCGCGACAGGTGATCGGGGCCCCAGCGCAGCACGGTGGTGATCCCCGTGACCAGCGCGATGGGCGGTACCACCAGCGGCAGCATGCACATCACCTCCACGACCGGGCGCAACCGCGGCGAGCCGAGGCGTACGGCGACCAGCGCGGGCACCGCGAGCAGCAGCGACGTCGCGATGGTGGCGGCGGCGAGCCCGAGGGAGAGCAGCATGCTCTCGGTGAACCCGTCGGCGGCGAGGAGCTCGGTGTACGCCTCGAAGCTGATGCCCTGGCCGGGCACGTGCACGGTGAAGACGAAGGAGGCCAGGAGCGGGACGAGGAAGTACGCGCCCGCCGGCAGGAGTACGGCGGCGCGCCAGACGCGGGGGCGGGGGCGGCGGCGCGGGGCGCGGGTCCGCGCCGTGGCACCGGCCGGCGCCGCCCCGGAGTCCGGGGAGGTGCCCGCGGCGTCCGGGGCGGTCGGCGCGGGCGTCGGGGTCATCGCAGCCATCGGGCGCTCCGTCGCTGGAGGGGCAGGTAGACCGCCATGACGAGGCCGGCGATCAGGATCATGTCGAGGCCGAGGGCGAGCGCCACGTTCTCCTGTCCGGTCAGTACGTTGCCGGACAGCGCGTCGGCGATCTTGAGCGTGACCAGCGGTACGGAGCCGCCGACCAGGGCCGCGGCCGTGGCGTGCGCGGCGAAGGCGGTCCCGAAGAGCAGCACGAACCCGCCGAGCAGGGAGGGCGCGAGCACCGGCAGTCCGACGTGGCGCCAGAACTGCCGTCCGGTGGCCCCGTTGTTCTGGGCGGCCTCGCGCCACTGCGGGCGCAGTCCGTCCAGTGCGGGGGCGATCACGAGCACCATGAGCGGGATCAGGAAGTACAGGTAGACCACGGTCAGGCCGGTGAAGGAGTACAGGTTCCAGCCGAATCCGGTGAGGTCGGCGAGCTGGGTGACGACTCCGGAGATGCCGACGGTGGCGATGAACGCGAACGCGAGCGGCACGCCGCCGAAGTTGGCGAGGACGCCTGACGCCGTCAGGGCGGCGCCGCGCAGGGCCTGCGACCGGGAGGTGACCACGGCCTGCGCTATCAGGACCCCGAGCACGCCGCCGATCAGTGCGGTGAGGGCGGAGAGCTGCACGCTGCCGATCAGCGAGTCGAGGTACGGGCCCTGGAGCGAGCGCGAGAGGTGCTCGCCGGTCAGCCGGGTGGCGCCGGACGAGAGGTCGGTGCGGGTGACCGCGCCGAACGCGATGGCGCCGAGCGGGATGCCGAAGCAGAGCCCGGTGAAGGCGAGGAGCGGGAGGGCGGCGAGCCAGGTGCGCGGGCCGCGCCGCCGGCGGCGGCTGGTGGTGCTGCCGCCGGCGGTCCCCTCCGGGTGGGAGGTGGGGGTGGAGGGGGACATCAGGAGAGGGCCTTGTCCCACTTCTCGGCGAGGGTGGCCTTGGCCTTGTCCAGCTCCGCGGAGGCGGGGAAGGCGGGGGTGCCCTGGATCTGCGGGAGCTTGGCGGCGGCGTCCTTGTCGACGGTGCCGTCCTGGGTCAGGACGGGGAGCAGGACCGCGCGGGCGTGGCCCTTGAGGTACAGGTTCTGGCCCTCGGCGCTGTACAGGAACTCCATCCACAGGCGGGCGGCCGCCGGGTTCGGGGCCTCCTTGTTGACGGCCTGCGAGTAGTACTGGGCGTAGACGCCGTCGGTGGGGACGGCGACCTTCCAGTCGACGCCCTTGCCCTTGAACTGCTCGGCGTAGCCGGCGTTCAGGTAGTCCCAGTCGATGGAGATGGGCGTCTCGCCCTTCTCGACGGTGGCCGGGGTGGACTCGACCGGGATGAAGTTGCCGCTCTTGCGCAGCTGTCCGAAGAAGTCGATGCCGGGCTGGATGTCGGCGAAGGAGCCCTTGTTGGCGAGGGCGGCCGCGTAGACGCCGCCGAAGGCGGAGCCGGACTTGGTCGGGTTGCCGTTGAGGGCGACCTTGCCCTTGTACTCGGGCTTCAGCAGGTCCGCGAAGGTCGTCGGGCAGTTCGGGATCTTGGCCGCGTCGCAGCCGATGGAGACGTAGCCGCCGTAGTCGTTGTACCAGCGGCCGTCGGCGTCCTTCTGGCCGGCCGGGATCTTGTCCCAGGCGGTGACCTTGTACGGGGCGAAGAGGTTCTCGGCGGCGCCGCTGCGCGCGAAGGCTATGCCCAGGTCCATGACGTCGGGGGCGCGCTTCTGGCCCTTGCGGGACTTCACGGCGGCGATCTCGTCGGCGCTGGAGGCGTCCGGGTTCTCGCTGTTCACCTTGATCTTGTACTTGGCCTCGAAGGCCTTGATGATCTCGCCGTAGTTCGCCCAGTCCGGCGGCAGCGCGATGACGTTGAGCTGGCCTTCCTTCTGGGCGGCCGCGACGAGGGCGTCCATGCCGCCGAAGTCGGCCGCCGAGGCGGCCGCGCCCGGCTGGACCTTGGACTTGCCGTCGCCGGCGGCACCGGTGGCCTTGTCCGGAGCGGCGCCACACGCGCTGAGCGTGGTGAGGACGGCGGCGCTGAGCAGTACGGCTGCACCACGGCGAGCGGAGGAACTGAGCACGGTCTCTCCCGGAGACGGGTTCCTGACGGGGGTCGACTTGTCTGAACAAGTTGGCTCCAGTTCGCCGGTCCCCGCTATACGGAAGATGAACGGGGACTGGACCGCGGGGCACGAGTCGAGGAAGAGACGAGATTGACCGAAAGAAGCCGTGACAGGGAGGGTGTAATGATCTTCAACGCCCTGGTTGGCGGACACGTCGGGTTACGGTCGACGGCGTCAGGCGACACCCGGTCGACAGCGTGGGGGGCGGAGTACGGCATGGGCACGATCCGGTATCTGGAGATCGCCGACGCGCTGCGCACGGCGATCCTCTGCGGCGAGTACGCGGTGGGCGCCCAGCTGCCCTCGGAGAGCGATCTGGCCGCCCGCTGGTCCGCCTCGCGCGGAACCGTCCGGCAAGCCGTGGCCACGCTCGCCGCGGAGGGGCTGATCGGCTCCCGGCAGGGCGCCCGGAGGATCGTTCTGCGCCACGAGCGGCGGCACAGCTTCGGCGAACTGAACAGCTTCGCCCAGTGGGCCGAGGGGCTCGGCCAGGAGGTCACCAGCCGCTTCCTCTCCCGGGTCCGCCGGCCGGCCACCGCCGAGGAGGCGGAGCGGCTCGCGCTCGCGCCGGACACCGGGATCCTGGCCGTGGTCCGGCTGCGGCTGCTCGACGGCGAGCCCACCATGGTGGAGCGGACCGCGTACGCCGACTGGGTCGCGGCCGCGGTCGAGGCGCTGCCGGACGACGTCCGCTCGGTGATGGACAGCCTCGCGAACGAATCCGGGATCGTCGCCCACTACGGCGAGCACCTCATCGACGCGCTCGGGGCCGGCAGCGAGGACGCGCGGCTGCTGGAGATCCGGCGCGGGAGCCCGCTGCTGCGCCAGCGACATGTCTCGGCCACCGCCACCGGTCGACCGATCGAGTGGACGGACGACCGGTACCGTGCCGGCAGCGTCACGTTCAGTGTGAGCAACTCGGCGGTAACCACTCCCCTGGAGCGCCGTACGGGCGAGGGATGAGGGGGCGTGGATCAGAGATCAGAGGGCGGCTCCGGCCGCTTCGTCGATCGCCCCCGGCAGCCAGTCCGCGACCCGGCGGAAGCGGTAACCGAGGCCTTCCGCCCGGCTGTTGTCGAGTGCGTAGTCGCGGTCGAAGGAGAACGGCGAGGCGGCGGCGCCCGCTTCGACGGTTCGCAGGCCCGCGGGGCGGCCGACCCGCTCGGCGACCAGCGCGCACAGTTCCAGGACGTCGAGCGACCCGTGCGAGGCCGCGTCGACCGCGCCGGTGAAGGACTGCCCGGCCGTCCACTGCAGGAACCGGGCGATCTCGTGGTGGTGGATGAACGAGGTGGCGTACGGGGCTTCGTGGACGTCCACCGGGGTTCCGGCGGCGATCCGCCCGGTGTAGTGCGCGAGGCGTCCGGTGAACTCCTCGCGGCCGCCGCCGAGTACGTGCGCGGTCCGCACGGCGGCGAAGGCGAACGGGCCGCCGCCCTGCCCCGGCTCGCCGAGGACGGCCTCGGCCTGCCGCTTGCCCTCGGCGTAGGCCCGGGCCTCGGGGGTGGGCGGCGCCGGGTCGTAGACCTCCATGGTCGAGGTCATCACGTACCGCGCGGTCCGGCCGGCGAAGACCCGGCGGGCGACGGCGGCTTGGAGCGGCGTGTAGCAGACCTGGTCGACGACGGTGTCGAAGGTGCGGTCGCCCAGGGCGGCGCGCAGCCGCCCTTCGTCGTCGCGGTCGGCGACGAGGCGGCCGACGCCGGGCGGCGGGGCCGCGGAGCCGCGGTTGAGGACGGTGACCTCGTCGCCCGCATCGCGCAGGAGGGTGACCAGGTGCTTTCCGAATTACCGGCTTCCGCCGATGACGAGAATCTTCTGCATGGGCTCGACTGTGCCGCTGTATCGTCCCCAGCAGAACCGATCACCTGCTGTACGGGTATGAAGGAAAACTGATGATCGACGTGCAGCGGCTGCGCATCCTGCGGGCCGTCGCCGAGCACGGCAGCTTCAACAGGGCGGCCGCCGCCCTGCTGCTGACCCCCTCCGCGGTGTCGCAGCACATCGCCTCGCTGGAGCGGAGCCTGGGCCACCCGGTGGCGGTGCGCAGCACGCGCGGGGTCACCCTGACCGAGCCGGGGCGGCTGCTGGTGGAGGCCGCGGAGACGATCTCCGCGGAGCTGGACCAGGTCCGCCACGAGATCGACCGGCTGACGGCGGGCCGGCCCCGGCTGACGGTCGCCACGTTCACCAGCGGCGGCCGCCGGCTGCTGCCCGCGGCGCTGGCCCGGTTCGTGGCCGTCCACCCCGATGTGGAGCTGACCGTACGGGAGGCCGAACCGGAGACCGCGGTCCCGATGGTGCGTACGGGCTCCGCCGACCTCGCACTGGCCTACCACTTCGACGGACCGCTGCCCCTGCGGGCCGGGCTCGACTGGACGCCGCTGATGGACGACCCGCTGTGGCTGGCCCTGCCGCGCGAGCACCGGCTCGCCGGCCGGGACTCGCTCGGCCTGACGGAACTGGCCGCCGAGCGCTGGGTACTGGGCTGCCTCAAGACGGAGGCCCATCTGCGCCGGTACGCGGAGCGCGCGGGCTTCGACCTGCGGGTGGCCGCCTCCACCACCGACTACTTCTTCGCGCAGACCCTGGTCGCGGCGGGCGTCGGCGTCGCGCTGATCCCGCAGGTGTCCCTGTCCCCGGATGCCGCCGTGGCCCTGGTGCGGATCGAATCCCCGCGCCCCGCCCGCCACATCGGAGTGGTCACCCCACGCCGGCGCCGCCCGCACCCGCACGTACAGGCACTGGCGTCGGCGCTGGCCGAAGCGGTGGAGCGGTGAGCCGGTCAGACGTCCGAGGCCTCTGAGGCGTCCGAGGCGTCCGAGGCGTCCGAGGCGTCCGAGGCGTCCGAGGCGTCGACGATGCGGCCGTCGCGCAGTTCCACCACGCGGTCCGCGAGTTCGATGAGGGCCGGGTCGTGGGTGGCCACCAGGGCGGTCACTCCCTCGCTGCGGACCACTGCGCGCAGCAGCTGCATGATCGAGCGGCCCGTCTCCGAGTCGAGCTGACCGGTGGGCTCGTCGGCGATGATCAGGGCCGGCTCGTTGGCCAGGGCGCGGGCCACGGCGACCCGCTGCTGCTGGCCGCCGGAGAGCTCCCCGGGCCGCTGCTCGGCGTGTTCGGCGAGGCCGACCAGTGCGAGCAGGGTGCGGGCGCGTTCCTCGCGCTGCTTCGCCGGGATCTTCCGCATCCGCATCGGGACGCCGACGTTCTCGACCGCGGTCAGGACGGGGATCAGCCCGAAGGACTGGAACACGAAGCCGATCCGGTCGCGGCGCAGCGCGAGTAGGCCTTCTTCGTCCAGTCCGGCGAGATCGGTGCCGTCGAGCACGACGCTGCCGCCTGTCGGGGTGTCGAGGCCGCCGACCAGGTTCAGCAGGGTCGTCTTGCCGGAGCCTGAGCGGCCCTTGAGTGCGGTGAGCCGGCCGCGTTCGACCTCGAACGACACCCCGCGCAGGGCGTGCACCTCGCGCTCGCCGCTGCCGAAGCTGCGCTGGACGTCGTGCGCCACGACCATGGGCGGCTGCGCCGTGTCGACCTGGTTCTGCGTCATGGTGTGGACTCCCCCTGGAATCTGCCGACGATCGCCGCTGCGGCCAACGCAACCGCCTCAATCGCCCTCAATCGCTTCGTTTCGAATTTGTTCATCCGCCCCACCCTTCGCGCAAGCCCCTTCCGTCGCACGTTCGAATCTGACAGCATCGTCCGCTATCCGGTGCCAACGGTCCGGATGGGGGAGGAAAACGGCACATGCTCGGCTTCGTCGTGCGTCGGCTGCGCGGGCGAGTGCCGCTCGCGGCCGCCGTGCTGCTGACCGTACTGATCACCACGACCGTGCTGACCGCACTGTCCGCGTTCACCCGCGGCGTGGGCGAGGCCGGGCTGCGCCAGGCCCTGCAGGGTCCGGACCGGGCCCGGACCACCGTCCTGGTGACCGGCGAGCACACCACGGCCGACCGCGGCAAGGACGACGAGGCCGTACGGGCCTTCGCAGGCGAGCTGTTCGGCCGGCTGCCCGTCGCCGTCGAGAGCGTGGCGCGCAGCCGTTCGTACGGGCTCCCCGGCGCGCGCACCCCCGGCCGGGACGCCGACCTCACCCTGCTCGCCGCCCTCGACCACGCGAACGTGAAGCTGCTGGCCGGCCAGTGGCCCGAGGCCGTCGGCGCCCCGGGCGGCCGGACACCGGTGGCCGTCCCCCGGGCGGCGCTGACCCGGCTCGGGCTGAGCCCGCAGGCGCTGCCCGCCGAGGTACGGCTCGACGACCGGTACGGCGGCGCCCCGCTGACCGTGCTGGTCACCGGCGTCTACCGGGCGGCCGACCCCGAAGCGCCCTACTGGCGGCTCGACCCGCTGGGCGGCCGGGAACTCCAGGTCGGCAGTTTCACCACGTACGGCCCGCTGCTCGTGGACGACACGGCCTTCACCGCGGGCGGGCTGGTGCAGAACAACCGCGGCTCGCTCCTCACCCCTGACCTCGCCACCACCGGCAGCTCCGAGGCGGAGGCGATCCGCGACCGTACGGCCGCGGCCTCCGAAGCACTGAAGCGCACCAAGTCCCTCCAGGCCAGGACCGAACTGCCGGAATTCCTCGGCGAACTGGCTTCGGCCCAGCTGGTCGCCCGCTCCACCCTGCTCATCGGCGCGCTGCAGCTGGCCGTCCTGGCCGGAGCCGCTCTGCTGCTCGTCGCACACCTCCTGACGGAGCGCCAGGAGGGCGAGCGCGTGCTGCTCGCCGCCCGCGGCGCCTCCCGCCGCCGCCCCGGCGCGCTCAGCGCGGCCGAGGCACTGCTGCTCGCCCTGCCCGCCGCCGTCCTCGCGCCGCTGCTCACCCCGCCGCTGCTGCGCCTGCTCGGCGGGTTCGGCCCGCTCGCGCGGGTGCCGTTCAACACCTCCGGGAGCTGGCTGCTGTGGCCGGTCCCGGCCGCCTGCGCCCTGGCCTGCGTGCTGCTGGCCGCGCTGCCCCCCGTACTGCGCGGGGTCGCGGCAGCGGCCCTGCGCCGCAGCGGACGCCGTCAGGCCCTGGTCGCCGGGGCCGCCCGCTCGGGCGCGGACCTGGCCCTGGTTGCCCTCGCCGCGCTCGCCTACCAGCAGCTGTCGCAGCACAGCGGCGACGGGCTCACGGCCGGCCCGGCGGCCGACGGCGCACCGATCGGCGTGGACCCGGTGCTGGTGGCCGCGCCGACGCTGGCCCTGTGCGCGGGCACGCTTCTGGTGCTGCGGCTGCTGCCGTTCGCCGCGCGGCTGGGCGGGCGGATCGCCGCCCGGGGCCGCGGACTCGGCCCGGCGCTCGTGGGCTGGCAGCTCGCGCGCCGGCCCGGGCGGGCCACGGGGCCCGTACTGCTGCTCGTACTCGCCGTCTCCAGCGGGGTCCTGGCCCTCGGCCAGCACACGGCCTGGTCCGCGTCCCAGCGCGACCAGGCGGAGTTCGCCACCGCCGGGGGACTGCGGATCTCCGGCAGCGACCTGCCCGCGATGGGTCAGGGCGGCCGGTACGCGGCGCTGCCCGGCGGCGAGGGCGTGATCCCGGTGATCCGGGGGCCGCAGGAGCTGCCCGGCGGGCGGGCCGCGCAGGTGCTCGCGCTGGACGCGGCGGCCGTGGCCGAACGGGTGCCGCTGCGCGCCGACTTGCGTGACGGACGCGGGATGCGGGAGCTCTTCGCACCCCTGTCGGCGCCGGCCGCCTCCGGCGCGGGCGGCATCGCCCTGCCCGGGAAGCCGCAGCGCATCGACCTCGACGTGGAGCTGCGGGTGTCCGGCCGTGACAGCGGTCATCCCGGGATCGGGCTGCTGGTGCGCGACCGGTTCGGGCTGACCTACCGGACCTCGATGGTCCAGCTGCCCGCGACCGGCGCCGCCACCGCCTCGGTGGACCTCGGCGCGCTGACCGGCGCCCCGCTCGGTTCCGCCGCGGCTCCGCTGACCCTGGCCGGGATCGCGGTGTCGTACGGCTCGGGCGAGGAGGGCTCGGACTTCGGTGCGGGTGAACCCGGCACCGGCGCCGCGGAGTTGACCGTACGCCGGGTGGCCGCGGCCGACACCTCGGCCGGCCGGGCCGAACCGGTGGCGGCCGCGGCCGGCTGGACGCTGTCCGCACCCGCGCTCACCGACGGCTCCCCCGCCGCGGAGCTGCTGCCGGGCCCGCAGGACGGCTCGGAGCTGCTGAAACTGCGCTACCGGGGCGGCCACGAGGCCAAGGCCGGAATCCAGCTGGCACTGACCCCGCCCGGTACGCAGGGCGCCGCCGAGGTGCCGGGGATCGCCACCCGCGCCTACCTCGCCGGGGTCGGCGCGACCGTCGGCGACCTGATCCCCGTACCGCTGGGCGGCGTCTCGGTGCCGGTGCGGATCACGGCCGCGATCGGCTCGCTGCCCGTGGCCGGGGACACCGCTGTCGCCGTCGATCTGGGCACCGTGGGGCGCCTGTTGGCTGCGGGCGGCGCACGGGAACTGCCCGCGCCCACCGAGTGGTGGCTGCCCGCGAAGTCCGCCGCCGACACCGCTCCGGCCCGCGCCGCCGCCGAACTGCGGGCCGGCGCCGGGGTACAGCAGGTACGGCTGCGCGAGGAGGTGGCCGCCGGGCTGCTGGACGACCCGCTGAGCGCCGGCCCGCAGAGCGCGCTGGCCGCCCTCGCCGCCGCCTGCGCGGTACTGGCGGCGATCGGCTTCGCCGCCTCCGCGGCGGCGGGCGCCCGCGAGCGGGCCCGGGAGTCGGCGGTCCTGCTGGCGCTCGGTTCGCCCGGGCGGACCCTGGCCCGCACGGCGGCCGCCGAGAGCTGCCTGCTGGTCGGGCTCGGCTGCGCCGTCGGGGTCGGGCTGGGCGCCGCGATCGTCCATCTGGTGGTGCCGCTGGTGGTGCTGACGCCCGCCGCGCGCCGACCGGTACCGCAGGTGATCGTCGACCTGCCGAACGGCACGACGCTGCTGCTGACCGTCGCGATCGCGGCGGTGCCGCTGCTGTCGGCGGTGCTCGGCGGCCGCCGCGACCGGAACGTCTCGAACGCGGCCGCCCGGCTGCGGTACGTGGAGGAGCTGTGACCAGGCCCGCAGACACCCCGGACAGCGCGCGGCACGGCGCACCGGACAGCCCGCCGGGCCACGCTCCGGCGTCCGGTCCCGCCCGAGGGAGCGGGTCCGGGCCCGCGGCCCCGTCCGTGACACGGACCGGCGCCCCGTCCGCCGTGCGGCCGGCGCCGTGGGTGCGGACCCGGCTGCGGTCTGCGCCGTCGAGCGCCCTGCTCGCCGCGGCCCTCGCCTTCGTCGCCGTACTGCTGGCGGCCTCCCTGCCGCGCGCCGTGGACAGGGGCGCCGATCAGGCGCTGCGCTCCTTCCTCCACGACCGCGGTCCCGTCGCGACGAGCCTGCTCGCCACCTCCACCGCCCGGTACGGGAACCAGACCCCCGAGAACCTGGACTCCGTACGGAACGCGCTGCTCGCCCGTACCGGCTCCGGCTTCGCCATCGCCCCCACGGGCGTCGTCCACGGCACCCAGGCGTCCAAGCAGCGCGGCCTCGCCAACCCCGGACTGCCCAGCCCCGACGGCGTCCCGCCCCGGATGGACCTGCTGTACCTGCGGGAGGCCGCCGCGCACACCGAGCTGGTGGAGGGGCGCTGGCCGAGCGGCGGCGCCCCGGGCGGGCCCGTGCCGATCACACTGTCCCAGCAGGCCGCCCAGACCCTGGGCGTCCGGGTCGGCACCGTGCTGGAGTCCTTCGCCAACAACTCCGAACCGATGAGCGCCGAGATCGTCGGTCTCTACCGGGCCACCGACGAGGACGACGTCTTCTGGGCCGGGCTGCCCTGCCTCACCCGTGCCTGCCAGGCCAACACCTCCACCGTGCCCCCGCAGCGGTACTGGCAGACCGGCGCCCTCGTCGGGCCCGACGGGCTAGACCGGCTCGGGCCGTGGGGCGAGGGCGCCGAGGACTTCTGGCGGCTCCCGGTGGACACCGGCCGGCTCCGCGCCGACCTGCTGCCCGACGTCGCCCGGGAGATCTCCGCGTACGTGGGCGGTCCGACCGCCTCCGCCCTGCGGAGCAGCACCCAGCGGAGCGATCTGCGGATCACCTCCCGGCTTCCGGATCTGTTCAAGCAGGCCGGGGCCCGGCAGCAGGCGGTCGCGCCGCTCGCCGCGATCGGCCCGGCGGGGGTCGCCGGGGTGGCGGCCGTGGTGTTCTGCCTGGCCGCCGCGCTGACCGGGGACCGGCGGGAGTCGGAGCTGCGGCTGCTGCTGGCCCGCGGCGGCTCGCCGCGCGGGATCGTCGGCCGGCTGCTCGGCGAGGGCGCGGTGACCGTTCTGCCCGCCGCCGCCCTGGCGACCGCCCTCGCCCTGTGGCTGCTGCCGACGCCACGCGGGACCGCGGCCCTGCTCGCGGCCGCCGCCGTCACCCTGCTGGCGTTGCTGGCCTTTCCCGTACGGGCCGCCGTACTGCTGTCCGCACGGCGGCGCGGGCCGGCCCCGCGGCGCCGGCTGGTGGCCGAGCTGCTCGCCGCCGCCGCCACCGCGGCGGCCGTGTTCGAGGTCCGCCGGCGCGGGGTCGCGCCCGCCGGCGAGGGCCTGGATCCGCTGCTGGTCGCCGCCCCGCTGCTGCTCGCGCTGTGCGGCGGGCTGGTACTTGCCCGGGTCCAGCCCGTCCTCGTCGGGGCACTGGCCCGGGCGGCCGGGCGGCGGCCCGGCCTGATCGGCTTCCTCGGCCTGGCCCGCGCCGCCCGCGGCACCGGCGGCCGGGCGCGCCCCTCGGTGCTGCCGCTGATCGCCCTGCTGCTGGCCGTCACCACGGGCGGGTTCGGGGCCACGGTGCTGGACGCGGTGGACACCGGCCGGCTTCGGGTGGCCCGCCTCGCCGTCGGTGGAGACGTCCAGATCTCGGCGCCGTACGGGAACGCCCTGCCCCCGGCGATGGCCGAGGCCGCCGCCGCGCTGCCCGGCGTACGGACGTCGGTCGGCGTGTGGACGGACGACAAGGCGTTCGTGTTCGGCACCGTCCAGGGCTCCACCCAGGTCACGGTGGTCGTCGCCGATCCGGTGGCGTACGCGGAACTGGCCGGGACCATCGGACGCGGGCAGTTCGACCCCGCGCTGCTCGCGAAGGACTCCGGCGCCGGCGCCCCCGTGCCGGCGCTGTTCAGCAGCGACCTGGCCAAGCTGGCGGAGGCCGGCACCTACCGGCTGTCGTTCGGCGACGGCGGCGAGCTGCAGATCGACTCCGTCGGCGTGGTCGAGGGGACCCCGGTACGGCCCGGGGCGGGCGGCGCCGTGGTCGTCCTGCCGGCCGGGCCGACCACCGCACGCCTGCCCAAGACCGGGCATCCCGAGCGGTGGCTCGCGACCGGAGCGGTCGACGGGGACCGGCTGCGCGAGGCCGTCCGGGCGACCGCCCCGGCGGGGACCGCCGGGCGCTTCACCGTCCGTACCAGCGCCGACACGGCCGCCGAGCTGGGCAGCGACCCGCTGCAGCGGTCGGCGGGCCGGCTGTTCTGGGCGTCGGTGGCAGGGGCCGCGGGCTTCGCGCTGCTGGCCGTCCTGCTCACGCTGGTACGGGCGGCGCCCGAACGCGCCGCGCTGCTGGCGCGGTTGCGCACGATGGGGCTGCGGCCCCGGGACGGCATCCGGCTGATCCTGACGGAGGGGCTGCCGCAGGCGCTGGCCGCCACCCTCGGCGGGGCGCTCGTCGCGGCCGCGGCCGTCGCCCTGCTGGGCCCGGCCATGGACCTGTCCGCCCTCGTCGGCTCCACGGTGCCGACGGGGCTGCGCCTGACGGCGCCGCCCGTGCTGACCCAGGCACTGGGACTGGCCTTCCTGGTCACCGTGGCCGTGCTCGCCGAGGCGGCGATATCCGGGCGGCGCCAGATCACCACCGAGTTGAGAGCGGGAGACGAGCGTTGAACAGCGACCAGCCGACCTACGAAGAGCTGCGCCGGCAGGCCCTGGCCGCCGCCGCACCGCGCACCGGGCGCGCCGACACCGCCATCGCCTGCGACCGCCTGGTCCGCATCTTCAGCGCCGACGGGGTCGAAGTGCAGGCGCTGCAGGGCCTGGAGCTGACCGTGCAGCGGGGCGACCTCGTCGCCCTGGTCGGCGCTTCCGGCAGCGGCAAGTCCACCCTGCTGAACATCCTGGCCGGGCTGGACGTCCCCACGGCCGGTTCGGCCACGGTCGAGGGCTTCGACCTGCTCGGGATGTCGGCGAAGGACCGGCTCCGCTACCGGCGCGAGGCGGTGGGCTTCGTCTGGCAGCAGACCGCCCGCAATCTTCTGCCATTCCTGACGGCAGCTCAGAACATCGCCCTGCCGATGCAGTTGAAGGGACGGCGCGGTCGCGGCGGCGCGGCGGCCCGCCAGGCGGACCGGGTCACCCGCCTCCTGGAGGCGCTGGAGATCGCCGATCTCGCCGACCGGCGTCCCGCCGAGCTCTCCGGCGGCCAGCAGCAGCGGGTGGCCATCGCCGTGGCCATGGCCAACGACCCGGCGGTCCTGCTGGCCGACGAGCCCACCGGCGAGCTCGACTCCGAGACGGGAGCGGCTATCTTCGAGGCGTTCCGCACCGTCAACCGGGAGCTCGGCGCCACGGTGGTCATCGTGACGCACGACCCGCTCGTCGCGGGCGAGGTCCGCCGTACGGTGGCGATCCGCGACGGCCGCACCAGCAGCGAGGTGCTGCGCCGCACGGTCACGGACGAGCACGGCGCGGAGTCGGTGAGCGAGCGCGAGTACGTGATGCTCGACCGGACCGGCCGCGTGCAGCTCCCGCACAAGTTCCTGGAGGCCCTCGGCATGGAACACCGCGTCGCGGTCGACCTGGCCGCGGACCACATCGAGGTCCGCCCCGACACCGCGGAGGACCCCGACGGCCTGCCCGCCTGAGCCGCAGCACGGGTCACCGGAGTGACCCCCCGGCCCGGGGAGCCCCGGCCCGCGCGATGCCGCGCCCGGTGAACGAACTGGTGGGCGTCACTTCCGTGGGGCGGGTGTCGTTAGGGCCTCGGGGTTGACTCTGGGGGCGAAGGGATGACGGAATGCGGCAGTTTCCTCTGGAGATGCACCAGATGGCACCGGGACGGGTCGTCGAGTGGCGGTTGCGGTCCACGGCCGGGCCGGCGCCGGACACCGGCGGCACGGGCGATGCGCCACGCGGTGTGCCGGCCGATGCGGCGGGCCGGAGGGCTTCGTTCAACCAGGACAAGCACTTCACCGTCGCCGAGGAGAGCCGCGGAGCCGACGATCCCGTCGCGTCCTGGATCGCGGTCACCTTCGAGGTCAAGGGCGTGCTGGACGAGCGGGCCCTGACCCGTTCCCTGCTGGCCTTCGTGTGTCGGCACGAGGTGCTGCGGTGTGAATTCCGGCGTCTCGCAGGAGAGTTGGCGTGCGAGCCGATCGCCGCCGCCGAACTCGCCCTCGACGCCGTACCCGTGGCCGACTTCGACTCGTCCGAGGCCCTGCGCGGCTTCCTCGTCGACCGGTTCAAGCGCAGCATCGACACGCTGTCCTGGCCGCTGTTCACCATGGGCGCCGTCCTGCGCGAGGACTCCACGACCGTCTACCTGGCCTTCGACCACATCGTCTGCGACGGCCTGTCGATGCCGACCGTCGTGCACGAGGTGCAGAACGGGTACGAGGCGCTGTGCCGCGGCGAGGAGATCGACCTGCCGCCCGCGCCGAGCTACCTGGACTTCGCCGAGGAGCAGCGCCGCCGCTACCTCTCCATCGCCGCCGACGACGAACGCCTCGGCTACTGGAAGTCGTTCATGGCGCGCGGCGGCGGCGAGTTCTTCCCCCGCTTCCCGCTCGAGCTCGGCGTGGAGCCGGACCGGATGTACCCGATCGTCAACGAGGCCTCGCCGCTGCTGGACGCGGCCGAGGCAGAGGTGTTCGAGAAGGCCTGCCGTGTGGTGGACGGCAAGCCGTTCATGGGGGTCCTGGCGGCCGTCGCGGTCTGCCTGCGCGAGGCCGGCGGACCCGGCGTGTACCGGGGCTTCATGCCGGTCAGCGAGCGAGGCCGGGCCGGCTGGGCGAACTCGGTGGGCTGGTTCGTCAACACCATGCCCATCGAGTTCGACGCCTCGCCGGGCCGGGACTTCGCCCAGGTCATGGCGGCGGTGCGGGCCGGTTTCGGCGAGATGATGGAGCACATCGACGTGCCGTTCGTACGGGCCTGGCAGCTGCTGGCGCCCGCCGAGTTCGCCGCCCGCTCCTGGCCGTACCCGGTGAACTTCTTCTCGTACATCGACATCCGCAAGTGTCCCGGCGCCGAGCGGCACGGGGACTGGCGGCCGACCTCGCACGTGTGGTCGGCTCGGGCCAACGGCGCCTGCTCCTGGTTCCAGCGGGACGCCGACGGTCTGCACATGAACTCGATCTACGTGGACACCGCCGCCGCGCGCCGCACCATGGACGACTTCCAGGAGGCGCTGCGCGCGACGGTCCGGGAGATCGCCCGGCACGGTTCCTTCCGGCGGCCGGTGGCCCTGACCGCGCCGCGCCGCCCGCTCGGCGCGTCCCGGAACGGCGCGGCGCCGTACGCGCCGTCCACCGGCCGCTCCTGACGATGCCGGCCGCCCGTGGTCACACGCGGGCGGCACGCCCCAGCAGCAGGGCCCGTTCCCGGGCGTTGTGCGTGAGCGAGGCGGCGCGTTCGAACTCCGCCCGGGCTTCCTCCCCGCGGCCCAGCCGCTCCAGCAGGTCGCCCCGTACGCTCGGCAGCAGGTGGTAGGAGCGCAGGGCCGGCTCGTCGGCCAGGGCGTCGACCAGCGGGAGCGCGGCTTCGGGGCCCTCGGCCATCGAGACGGCGACCGCCCGGTTGAGCTCCACGACCGGTGACGGGACCAGCTCGACGAGCCGTCCGTAGAGGGTGGCGATCGTCGCCCAGTCCGTGTCCTCGTAGCGGACCGCCTCCGCGTGGCAGCCGGCGATCGCGGCCTGTACGGAGTAGGGGCCGCTCCCCGCGTCCCGCATGGCCAGGGCGCCGCGGCGGATCAGCAGCCGGTTCCACTTCGACCGGTTCTGGTCGGCGAGCAGCACCGGCTCGCCGTCGGGGCCCGTACGGGCGGAGATCCGGGAGGCCTGGAACTCCAGCAGCGCCGCCAGCCCGTGCACCTCGGGCTCCTCGGGCATCAGGCCGGCCAGGACCCGGGCCAGCCGGAGGGCGTCCTCGCACAGGGCGGGGCGGACGAGGTCGTCGCCGGCGGTCGCCGAGTAACCCTCGTTGAAGATCAGGTAGATGACCTCCAGGACGGAGGCGAGCCGCTGCTCGCGGTCGGCTCCGTACGGGACTTCGAAGGGAACGCCCGCCTTGGCCAGGGCCCGCTTCGCCCGGACGATGCGCTGGGCGACGGTCGGCTCCGGGGCGAGGAAGGCCCGGGCGATCTCCTGGGTGGTCAGCCCACCCATCAGGCGCAGGGTGAGCGCGATCCGGGCCTCGGTGGCCAGGACGGGGTGGCAGGCGGTGAAGATCAGCCGCAGCAGGTCGTCGTCGATGTCGTCCGGGGCCGCCGGCTCGGCGGGCGGCGGTACGTCCTCCAGGGTCCGGCCGACCTCGGCGAGCTTGCGGGCGTACGTCTCCTTGCGGCGCACGAGGTCGATCCCGCGGTGTTTGGCGGTGGCCATGAGCCAGGCGCCCGGCTTGTCCGGGACACCCGACTCCGGCCACTGTTCCAGGGCGGCGACCAGCGCGTCCTGGGCGATCTCCTCGGCGATGCCGACGTCGCGCACGATGCGCGCGACGGCGGCGATGATCCGCGCCGACTCGATCCGGAACACCGTCTCGACCGCCTGGGTCGCATTCACTGCCGTCACGGCCACCCATCAGAGCAGCCGTGACGAGGCAGGGCAAACGCGGCGCGGATCGCGGCGCGGTCAGCCCCCGTCGATCTGGCGCAGCTCGGCGCCGACCGTCCACTCCTCGGGGTGGATCTCCAGGAACCGCTTGGTCCACTCCAGCGCCTCGGCCTTGTCCTTGGCCTGGAGGATGGCGTAGCCGCCGACGACCTCCTTGGTCTCGGTGAAGGGCCCGTCGGTGTAGCTCAGCTTGCCGCCGGACCAGGTCACCCGGGTCCCCTCGGAGGTGGGGAGCAGCCCTGCGGTGTCGAGCATGACCCCGGCCTTGGTGATCTCCTCCATCAGCGCGCCCATGCGCTCCCCGAACTCCGGCGGGAACTCGGTGTTGGCGGGCAGGGCCTGCTCGTCGATACGGATCATGGAAAGGAAGCGCGGCATGGTGACTCCTCGGCCGGACGGGCGGGGGCTTTCCCCACCTCTCACTGGTTCGTCGAACGGGAGGCGCCCGGATCGACAGTCCCCCGGAGATTTCTTCAAAAAGAATCTTCCGGGCCGAACAGCGCTACCGGCGAGTAGGATCGCGGGCTCCGGCCCCTCCGAGAGGACCTTCCGATGCCGCGCACCCCCTCTTCCCCCGTACTCCTCGCCGGCCTGCTGGCGACCGCGGGCGTCGCCCACGCGGTCGCGCCGAAGCAGTTCGACGCCACCGTCCCGAGCGCCCTGCCCGGCACCGCCCGGCAGTGGACGTACGCGAGCGGCGCCGCCGAGCTGCTGCTGGCCGCCGGGGTCGCCCACCCGCGGACCCGCCGAGTGGCGGCCCTGGCCGCGGCGGCGTTCTTCGTCGGCGTGTTCCCCGCGAACGTGAAGATGGCCGTCGACGCGAGACGGCGCACCCCCGCCGTCCGCGCCGTGACGCTCGCCCGGCTGCCCCTGCAGGTCCCGCTGGTCCTGTGGGCACGGAACGTGAGCCGGGGCGCCGCCGGCTGACGGTTCGCACCCACCCCGATCACGGGCTGTCGCCCGACCAGTCCCAGTGCCCCGGATCGGCCGCGCGGCGCCGGTAGTGGGTGCGGCCGCCGGCTCCGTAGCGCCCTATCTCGGTGGGGAGGCGGGCCTCTTCGGCGAGTTGGCGCGAACTCCAGCCCGTGATGTCCAGGAGGAGCCCGTCCAGCGGACCGCCCACGAGTTCGCCGTAGCGGCGGCCGGGGCGCGGGCCGGGGTCGGGGTCGTCGTGGTCGGCGCCGTAGACCCGGCGCCTGAGCATCCTGTCGTCCATGGGCCCAGCTTCACAGCCACCACTGACAACGGGCACCGGGGCGTGCGCTCCACGGCGGCCGCCGCCGCTCCCTGACCCGGCCTGATCGACAAGACACCCCTAGCCTTCGAGCAGCCCCTGCCCGACGTACTCCCCCGGCGCGGCCCCGCCCGCCACGGCGAACAGGGCGGACGCCTCGTGCTCCGTGTACCGCGCGAGGGCGTCGCCCCGGGACAGCCGCTGCTGGACGGGGACGAAGCCCGTACAGGGATCCGCCTGCCAGGCGACGAAGAGCAGCCCCGCGTCCGGTGCGCCGTCGGGGCGCAGGCCGTCGTAGTACGACCATCCGCGCCTCAGCATCGTCGCTCCGGCGCGGCCAGCCGGATGTGGGCGTTGGTCGCGATGACCGGGATCCCGTCCGGCCGGGCGGCGTCCAGGTCCACCGGGGTGCGCTCGGTGCCGCCGGTCAGCGGGGCCCCGTCGGCCACGCGCCGCCCGACGGCCTCCTCGCGGTGGTGGACGGGCAGCCCCTCCCAGGTGTCGAGGAGCATCCGGATCCGGCGCACGACCACGTACGAGCCCCCGGCCAGCCAGGCCGGCGCGTCCGGGCCGGTGACCAGGATCCGGGCCCGCTGGGCGGGGTCCTCGGCCGGGACGGGGTTGGCGGTGCCGTCGAGCTGGCCCATCAGGTTCCGGTGGGTACCGGAAGCGGCCTCCGCGCAAGCCGGGGCTCCGGGCGGCCGGGTGAAGCCGGACATCACCCAGCGCGTCCGCGCCGCGCCCCGGGCCAGCCGCTGCAGGACGCGCAGCGCGTGCACGGCGACGAACGGGTCGTCGGCGCCGATCTGCACGAACAGGTCCCCGCCGGAGCGGGCCGGATCGAGCCGGTCGTCCGTGAAGGCGGGCAGCGGGGCGAGGGCCTGCGGCCGGGCCGCGGCGAGTCCGAGCCGGTCGAAGAGGCCCGCCCCGAAGCCGAAGGTGACGGTGAGCGAGGCGGGCCCGGCGTCGAGGGCGACGCCGGTGTCACCGTCGGCCCCGGACCCCTCCCCGGCACCGGCAGCCGTACCCGCGCCGGCACCCGTACCCGCGCCGGTCGCGGCCGGCGGCTCGCCGCGGCTCATCCGGGCCGCCGCCCCGGTCCAGCTGCGCAGCAGGGCGGCCGCCCGGGCCCGGTCGGTGTCGGGCCCGAGGTCCAGTGCGGCGAGGTGCGCGTACGGCTGGCGCCTGGTCAGGATCCCGGCCTGGTGCGGGCCGTGGAAGGGGATGACGGCGGGCGGCCGCCGCTCCCCGGTCCGGGCGCCGGCCCCGGACGTGGTCAGTACGGCGCCGCCCGCGGCCAGGGCGGCCAGTCCCCCGGCCGCGAGCAGGGTCCGGCGGGCGACCCGGGACCGGCCGCAGGACGGACCGCTCCCGCCCGGTTCTTCGGCCTCCTCCACCGTCACTTCACCCCGTCGACCACCGGGTCGACGACCCCGACCCACAGCTGGTTCAGCTCGGACACGTACCGGCCGCCCTTGGTGTCCTGCGGGACGACCAGCCGCGGTCCGGCCGCGTCGTCGAACGGCACACCGTCCTCGGAGACCGCGAGCAGGATCTGGCTCTTGGCGAACCCGGGGTCGAGTTCGGCCCAGGCGAAGACGGCACGGTAGTCGCCGCCCCCGGTCGCCGCGACCACCCCGCGCAGCTGGCCGTTCTTCTTGCTCTGGTCGAAGCGCGGCTCCGCCGTCTTCAGCACCTCGTACAGCGGCACGCCCGCGTACGTGTGCTCCTGGTCGCCCTTGGCGCTGGTGAACTTCACCGGCGCCGAGCTCTGGGGCAGCTTGCGCAGGTCGGCGAGGGTGAGGGTGTAGGGCTTGCCGACCTCGCCGCCGACCCGCACCTCGCCGGGCTTCAGCGGCGCGGCGGAGGCCTGCGCGGAAGCGCCGGCCGAAGCCGTGGCGGAAGCGGGGGCGGAAGCCGCCGCTCCCGTCTTCGCGTCCTTCCCGTCCTTCCCGTCCGCCGACGTCCCGCAGCCCGCGAGGACCAGCGCGCCCGCCGCGAGCGCGAGGCCCGCTCTCCGAAGACTCCCGTGACGTTCCATGGACGACCCCTCCCCGACACGCCGATCAACTACCTCGCAGATGCAAGGTGATCAGCCCTCTTGTGGCGAAAATGCCGTGCGCAACATACATGAAGTCCCGCATCTGCCCTATCCCGTGAAATCCGCCCTGGAGCATCGGCCGAAAGGCCCGTCCGCAATCCCGGCAAACGCCCCGGCCCCTTGGCGGAAACACCCGTTCCGGACAGGAATTACGGCGCGGCGGACCCGGCGGCGATGATGGGGGCCCACCCACGCATCACCCGTTACACGGAGCAGGAGCACCGCCCATGGCACGTCGGGTACACCAGCCGCTGGAGAACCAGGAGTTCGACTTCATCCTCGGCATGACCGAGGGGCCTGTTCTCGCCTACTTCATCGGGACCTGGCCCAAGGCCCTGGAGGCCTGCCGGGCGATGGACGCGCTCGTGTCCGAGGTGGCCGAGGAGTACGGCACGCGCCTGACGGCCGTGCGCACCGACATGACCCGCTGCCCGGAGGCGACCAGGCGTTTCGCCGTGACCGGCGCCCCCACGGCCGTCCTCGTCAAGGGCGGGGAGGCCGTGGCGAGCCACGGCGGAGCGATGAGCGGCGCCGAACTCCGCGCCTTCCTGGAAGCCCACCTCTGAGCGTCGCGGCGGCCGCGGGGCCGGATGGGCCAAAGTGGGCTATCTGGCCGAAACTGGCATAGGTCAGATAGGTGCCTTGGGCATGTAATGGATTCCGGCGAGACGGACCCACGGAACCATGCTTACGAGGTGCTGCATGTCAGAGACCGTTGCCTTTCCCCAGGACCGAACCTGCCCCTACCACCCGCCGACCGCATACGACCCGCTCCGCGAGGGCCGGCCGCTCTCCCGCGTCACCCTCTTCGACGGCCGCTCGGTCTGGGTGGTCACCGGGCACGCCGAGGCGCGCGCCCTGCTCTCCGACGGGCGGCTCTCCGCCGACCGGAGCAACGAGGCCTTCCCCTCTCCCACGAAGCGGTTCAAGGGGCTCACGAACCGCCGCACGGCCCTGCTCGGCGTCGACGACCCCGAGCACAACGTCCAGCGCCGCATGCTCATCCCGAGCTTCACCCTGAAGCGGACCGCGGCCCTGCGGCCCGCCATCCAGGAGACCGTGGACCGGCTCATCGACGAGATGGTCGCCAGGGGCCCGTCGGCCGAACTCGTCAACGACTTCGCCCTGCCGGTCCCCTCGATGGTGATCTGCGCCCTGCTCGGAGTCCCGTACGAGGACCACGAGTTCTTCGAGGGGGCGTCCCGACGGCTCCTGCGCGGCCCCGAGCTCGCCGACGTGGAGGCCGCGCGGGACCAGATCAACGGCTACCTGGCCGACCTGATCGAGCGCAAGCGGACCGACCCGGGCGACGGGCTGCTCGACGAGCTCGTCGCGACCCGCCTGGAGACCGGCGAGACCGACGTCGAGGAGCTGGTCGCGCTGGCCGCGATCCTGCTGATCGCGGGCCACGAGACCACGGCGAACATGATCTCGCTCGGTACGTTCACCCTGCTGAGCCATCCCGAGCAGCTGACCGAGCTGCGCGCCGACCCGGCGCTCATCTCGGTGGCCGTCGAGGAACTGATGCGCTTCCTGTCCATCGCCGACGGAATGCTGCGCGTGGCCGTCGAGGACATCGAGATCGGCGGAGTGACGATCCGTCCGGACGACGGGGTGATCTTCTCCACCTCCGTCATCAACCGGGACGCGGCCGTGTTCGAGCGGCCGGACGCACTGGACTGGCACCGCTCCGCCCGGCACCACGTCGCGTTCGGCTTCGGCGTCCACCAGTGCCTCGGACAGAACCTGGCCCGCGCCGAGATGGAGATCGCCCTGGGGACGCTGTTCGCACGGCTGCCCGGGCTGCGGCTGGCGGCCGAGCCGGAACGGATCCCGTTCCGACCCGGCGACACCATTCAGGGCATGATCGAACTCCCCGTGGCATGGTGAGGAACATGCCGCCACAGCGCATCGACATCAAGACGGACATCTGCATCGGCGCCGGGCAGTGCGCCCTGGCCGCGCCGGACGTGTTCACCCAGGACGACGACGGCTTCAGCCAGGTCCTCCCGGGCCGGGAGGACGGCAACGGCAGCCCGCTGCTCCGCGAGGCCGCCCGCGCCTGCCCGGTCGCCGCCATCAGCATCAGGGAGGAGTGACCGCGCCACCGGAAGTGGCGAGTTCACGGGAGCCCGTGCGGCTCAGAGCAGGGCTACGGCCCGGCGCTCCAGCTCCAGCGAGCGGTCCACGAGTTCGGCGCATTCGTCGAACAGGTCCCGCCGCGCGGCGGCGTCGGAGTCCGGGTCGGCCGTACGGGCCGAGGCCGCCAGCCGCGACCAGTGTCCGGCGGAATCCCGCAGGAGCGCGGCCGCCTCCGGCCGCCCGGCGAGGTCGAGGAAGTCGGCGTACAGCGGCCGGGTGGCGCCGGGGGCGGTCCACTCCTCCTCCAGGCAGGCGTACAGCCGCCCGGTGCCGGCCCGGAAGGCCTCCGGGCCGGCGAACCGCCGCTCCCAGCCCGTCTTCGTGGTCCGGTCGCGCAGCTGCGCGGCCAGCTTCTCCATGCCGGAGAAACCGAAGTTGACGTCGAACTGGTTGCCGAGCACCGGACCGGTGAGGCGGGTGACGGTCGCGGCGACGGCCCCGTCGACGTCCGGCTCGCCCTCGGCCGGCCCGGTGGGCACGATGAGCTGGTGGCGGCCCTTGCGGTGCGCGGTCCAGGCCGCACCGAACTCCTCGCGGTCGATCCGGTAAGGGGTCTCGGCCCCGTCCTCGATCAGCAGGTCGTCGCCGTCGTAGCCGGCGATGACGACGGTGTACGGGTCGGCGCCGACCATCTCCGCGTCGGGGTCGGCCTCGTGCCAGGGCAGCGACGACCGGTCGACGACGCAGAAGGCGGGCTGGCCGCCGTCGAGCGCGGCGCGTACCCGACCCCAGCGGGGTTTGGTGGCGCGCGTGGCGTCGTAGGGGATGTGCAGGCGCCGCAGCGCGACCTGCACCCAGGGCTCGGGATGGGCCTGCGCGACGATCGTCGCGATGGGCGCCCGGCCGGCGTACTCGAACACGAAGTACATGAAGCCGATCCCGCCGGCCAGGCCCGCGATCAGCTCCTCGTCGTGGGCGCTGCCCAGGGCGTGGCGGATCAGGGAGGCCTCGCGATGGCGTCCGGTTCCGAAGTCTTCGTACACGAGCACAGTCATGCGGTCAGCCTAGCCGCGCGCGGCCCGTGGACCCGACGGCAACTTCCTGTACAGTTGTCCAGGAAGTTGCCCCGCTGACGCTGCCCCGGCAGCCCGCGAAACGGAGGTGACCGTGCACACGGTCGCTCAGGTCCTCATAGGCGTCGTCGCCGCCCTGCACGCGTACTTCCTGGTCCTGGAGATGTTCCTGTGGCAGCGGCCGCCCGGCCGGGCCCTGTCGGGCTTCGACGAGGACCTCGCCCGCCGCACCGCGCCGCTCGCCGCCAACCAGGGCCTCTACAACGGCTTCCTGGCCGCCGGCCTGGTCTGGTCGCTGGTCATCGACTCGCTCGCCACGCAGGTCTTCTTCCTCGCCTGCGTGATCGTCGCCGGGCTGTACGGGGGCGCGACCGCCAACCGCCGCATCCTCCTCGCCCAGGCCCTGCCCGGCGCCCTCGCCCTGGGCGCGGCGCTGCTGGCCGCGTGAGCCGGGGGCCCGTGGGCCCGGGACTCGATGAGCCCGCGGACCGCATGAGTCCGAGCGCGAGCACCGCATAAGCTCAAGGGCCGATGAGCCTGGAGAACACATGAGCCCCGAGGACCCGCGCACCGCCCGCACCAAGGCCCGGCTGCGCGAGAGCCTCCTCGCCGAGTGCGCGGACCGGCCGCTCGGGGAGGTCAGCGTCTCGGCGGTGGTCCGCCGGGCAGGGGTCGGCCGCGCCACGTTCTACCTGCACTACGAGGACCTCCCGGCGCTGGCCGTCGACGCCTGCGCCGATGTGGTGCACGCGGCGGTCGACGCCCTGCACGCCTGGCAGACGGAGCCCGGGGCGCGGGCCCCGGCCCGGCCCCCGGCCGCACTGGCCGGCTTCCTCGCCGACGCCGCCGCACACGGGACCCTGTACCGCACCCTGCTCCTGCCGGGCGGCGGCGGCCCGCTCGGCGAGCGGCTCCACCGGGAGCTGCGCGCCCGGGCCCGCGCCGAGCGCACGGCGGCCGGCGCCCCGCACGCCGACCTGGTCGCCTCGGCGGTGGCCGCCACCTTCACCGGGATCCTCGCCGACTGGCTGCACGACAGCGTCCCGGGCTCCCCGGCCGAGCTGGCGGACCACCTCTGGCCGCTGCTGCTGGCCCTGCACCGCGCGGGCTCCGCGTAGGCCGTGACCTTCGGATCAGGGCGGGCCCGTGACAGCCATGAGCCCCGCCGGACCGACCGACGGGGCTCATGTCACGGGCTGGGCTCGTGAAGTGGCGTCACAGTGGCTTCACCGAAGAGGGACCACGTTTTCCGCCTGCGGACCCTTGGGGCCCTGAGTGACGTCGAACTCGACCGACGCGCCTTCCGCCAGCTCCTTGAAGCCGGTGCTCTGGATGGCGGAGAAATGCACGAACACGTCGGGGCCGCCGTCGTCCTGCTGGATGAAGCCGAACCCCTTCTCCGAGTTGAACCACTTCACGGTGCCTGTTGCCATCAGTACTGATCCTTCTCAACGTTCCACGCGGGCCGCACGTGGGGTGCAGCCGGTTCCATCCTGCCCACACGTCACACCGAGCACACCTCAGGCGCGGCCGATCGGGGCGGCTTCGAACTCCTGACCGGCCAATTCGGCGGGCCGGGGCCGGCGGGCCGCCGCGGCCCGGCGCGACCCGCCAGCCCGGCAGCCCAGGCAGTTCGCGTGCCCGGTACGCGCGGCGGTGTCCCGGGTGCGCCAGTCCCACTCGGCGCGGGGGCGGGGGCCGCTGGGCTTGCCCCAGCCGGCGAGGTGCAGGGCCCAGGTGACGGCGCCGGCCACCGCGACGAGGCCGAGGCCTAGCCAGATGCCGGGGGCCCAGGCCGCGCACAGGGCCGCCCCGGCTCCGGTACAGCCCAGCAGGGCCAAGGCGGTGCCGGTCCAGCCGGCGACCGTGTGCCCCATGTCGACGTCTCCGTGCGCGCTCATGATTCTCCCCAGACGGACGGGCGGCAGTAGGCTCGAAAGGCGAGATGTCTTAGTGAACAAGATAAACATCTCACGAGCTAAGTTACTTAGACACTAAGGAGTATCTGCGTGCAGGGCAAGTCCCGCCCCGCGGCCACGGCCCAGGAGGCGCTGTCGCGCATGGACCGGTACGTCGCGCTGGGCCTCATCGGCCAGCAGGAAGTCGCGCAGCTGCTGGGGCTGAACGTCACCGACCTCACCTGCCTGGGCCACATCCTGGGCGCCGGGGACTCCCCGCTGGGCGCCGGTGACCTCGCGGAGCTCACGAACCTGACCACCGGCGCCGTGACCGGGGTGCTCAACCGCCTGGAGCGGGCCGGATACGCCCGCCGGCAGCCGGATCCCGCGGACCGGCGCCGGGTGCGCGTGGTGGCCGACCCGGCGGCCGCCGCCCGAGTCTTCGCCGTGTACGAGCCCTTCTACGCCCGGCTCGGCGCGGTGTTCGCGCAGTACTCCCCCGACGAGATCGCCGTCATCGCCGACTGGTTCGCGCGGGCGACGGTCGAGATGACCGCCCATCTCGCCGAAGTACGCAGCGGACGGCTCGGCCCGGCGGCCCCGTAGCGCCCGCGTCGCCGTAGCGGCCCCGTGGCGCGGCGGCCCCGATGGTAAAATTCGTCTTTTCACGTCTCACGGAAGGTTCTGCATGAAGAACCCGTCGGTTCACGGGCGCTTCGGCATCAAGGCCGGAGCCAAGGCAGGCCCCAAGGGCGGTGCGAAGTCGGGCGGCAAGACCCCCCGGACGGCCCCCCTCCGGGGTGAGTTCGCGATGCCGAAGACGGTCGAGCCGGCGCTGCCGCCGGTGGAGGCCTTCTCCGAGCTCGACCTGCCCCGTGAGCTGGTGAAGACGATGACCGACCTGGGGGTGACGCAGCCGTTCCCGATCCAGGCGGCGACGCTCCCCAACTCGCTGGCCGGCCGGGACATCCTCGGCCGCGGCCGGACCGGCTCCGGCAAGACCCTGGCCTTCGGCCTGGCCCTGCTGGCGCGCACCGCCGGCCGCAAGGCCGACCCGAAGCGCCCGCTCGCCCTGGTCCTCGTACCGACGCGCGAGCTGGCGCAGCAGGTGACCGAGGCACTGACGCCGTACGCCCAGGCCGTGGACCTGCGGATGGCCACCGTGGTCGGCGGGCTGTCGATCGGCAAGCAGGTGGGCTCGCTGCGCACCGGCGCCGAGGTCGTCGTGGCCACCCCCGGGCGCCTCAGCGACCTGATCGGACGGCGCGACGTCCACCTGGAACGGGTGAAGATCACCGTCCTCGACGAGGCCGACCAGATGTGCGACATGGGCTTCATGCCGCAGGTCACCGAGATCCTGGACCAGGTGCACCACGCCGGGCAGCGGATGCTGTTCTCGGCCACCCTGGACCGCAATGTGGACCAGCTCGTGCGCAGCTACCTCAAGGACCCGGTCTCCCACACCGTGGACCCGTCGGCGGCCTCGGTGAGCACGATGGACCACCACGTGCTGCACATCCACTCGGCGGACAAGTACTCGGCCGCCACCGAGATCGCGGCGCGCGAGGGCCGGGTGCTGATGTTCCTGGACACCAAGCACGGCGTGGACCAGTTCGTGAAGCACCTGCGGGCCATGGGCGTACGGGCGGAAGGGCTGCACAGCGGCAAGTCGCAGCCGCAGCGCACGCGCACGCTCTCGCAGTTCAAGACCGGGGCCGTGACGGTCCTCGTCGCGACGAACGTCGCCGCGCGCGGCATCCACATCGACGACCTGGACCTCGTCGTGAACGTGGACCCGCCGGCCGACCACAAGGACTACCTGCACCGGGGCGGCCGTACCGCCCGCGCGGGCGAGTCCGGCAAGGTCGTCACCCTGGTCACCCCGAACCAGCGCCGGGACATGGTCCGGCTGATGGCCGAGGCCAAGATCCGGCCGACCACCACCCAGGTCCGCTCCGGCGAGACCGCGCTGAGCCGGATCACCGGGGCCAAGGCCCCGTCCGGGGTGCCGCTGGCGGGCGCCGAGCCGACGGACGCCAAGGGCCGTCCCTCGGGCACGGACCTCGGCTTCCGCGGGATCGGTACGCGTCCGGGCCGGCCGGGGGTGGGCAAGGAGTCCCGCAAGACCTCGGAGGCGCGCAAGCTGGCCGAGGCGCGGCGCGCGGCCCGGGTCCGCAAGGGCGGCTGACGCCACCGCC
The DNA here is from genome assembly GCF_042752335.1 of Streptomyces sp. NPDC059355. NCBI lineage: Bacteria > Bacillati > Actinomycetota > Actinomycetes > Kitasatosporales > Streptomycetaceae > Streptomyces > Streptomyces sp. NPDC059355. Next base: position 200,622 of record NZ_JBHYXN010000010.1, read on the forward strand.
CGACGCCACCTCGACGTGTACGGTGCCGGCCCCCGATGCGGGGACCGGCACCGTACCCGTGTCCGCGGGCGGGCCGTGTCGCGGTCAGCCGCGGCGGCGGCGCCGCCAGGCCACGATCGCGCGGGTGAGCACGGGCGGGAGCAGGTCCTTGGCCAGCCTGCGCCAGGTGGTGCCGGCCCGCGGCCGGGGTCCGGGCTGGTGCCCCGGCGGCGGCACGGGCGCCGCGACGGGCTCGGGTGCCGGACGCAGCGGCTTCGGGGGCGCCGGCGGGACGGCCCCCTCGTCACCGATGCGGACCAGGGACTGGCCCGACACCAGGTCGACTCCGTGCCACAGGTCCTCGCGGCCCTCCAGCCAGGTGAGCAGCTCCGCCTGGTACGGCGCCGCGTCGTCCCAGGTCGCGTACAGCTTCGAGCCGGAGACGCAGATGAGGTGCAGCTCGCCGGTGGCCACCGCCGCCCAGACCGCGGCGGCGACGCCGGGGCAGTGCTCCGAGCGGTAGTCGTCGAAGACGACGACGGCGCCCGGGGCCGCGACAACGCGCGAGGAGGCTATGTCCTGGACGACGTGCTCGTAGAGGTGCGAGGCGTCGATGTGGACGAACCGGCAGCTGGCCGGGCGCACCCGGTCGGCGACGACGAAGGTCGGCGCCTGGATGATCGTGGGGAGCTCCTCGCGGAAGGCCAGGTAGTTCGTCTCGAAGCCGCGGCGGGTGAGCGTGGGGTACGAGTCCTGCATCTCGGCGAGATTGGAGTCGTCCGGCGCGGGCGAGTCGAACAGGTCACAGACCGTGAACTTCTCGCCCTCCCCCAGGTACCCCCCGAGGAAGATCGCGCTCTTCCCCATGAACGCGCCGAGCTCGAGAAGATCGCCCGGCTTCTGCTCCGCGCCGCTGCGGCGGGTCAGGAACCAGTCGAAGAGCACCTGGTCATAGCCCGAGAACCAACCGTTGACCTGGTCGTACGCGGTGGGTGCGGGCGGGGCCGGCTCGCCGTCGGGGGTGGTGACGGGAGCTTGGGAAACGTGCGACACGGAGAGCAGCCTCCAGTGGAACGGCATCGGAATCAACGCTGATACCCGGCCAGGTAGGCCGACCTTAAACCCCCGAACGGCCGTGTGACGAGACTCTGTGCGAAGCGGATAGAACCGCTGCCGCCGATCTCCCCTCTTACTCCCGATTGACCCTTTCTTCCCGACGGGATCCCCGCCGGGAAACCCGCCGTGCTTCCCTCGGCGCTTCCCCCGGCGCTTCCCCCGGCGCTTGCGCCGCGCTCACGACCGGACTCAGCCGGTGACGTTCCTCCGCCGCAGGCGCGCGGCGGCGGCGCTGCGCACGCGGTGGGTGCGGGCCGCGGCGGCGAGCTGGTCGAGGGCCTCGTACGAGCTCAGCGACTGGGCGGCGGTGCGCTGGCACCAGTCGGAGGCGGCGGTGAGCTCGGCCGCGGACCACGGCTCGCCGTCGGCGATGGCCTTGAGCAGGATCCATTCGCGCAGCCGGCGGGCCGGGAAGGGACGGGCGCCGATCGCGGTGCCCATGGCGCGGGCCCAGCCGGGGAAGCCTGCGTCGGCCAGCAGTTGGGCGGCGCGGCGGTCGAGGTGGGTGACCACCGCGCTCTCGGCCATCACCGGGTCGCGATCGCGCAGTACGGCGGCCACGGCCTCCGCCTCGCCCGCCCCGAGGGCCGCGGCGGCCAGGGCGTCGAGGTGGCGGGCGTAGCGCCAGTGCTCTGGCACGGTGGCCGCGACCTCGGCCCGTATGTGGTTCTCGCTTCTCCCCATGCACCCATTCCACACGACCCCGGTGAACCCCCGACGCCCAGGGGTGCCTCAGCCCGGGGGCGCCGGCAGCGGGGCCCCGGAGCCGACCGGACGGAATCCGACCCGTACGTCGTCGCGGCGGCGCATGGCGCGGTGCACCCGGGGGTGGTCGGGGTCGTCGACCTCGCGCAGCTCCAGCGGCGGGTCGCCGGGCAGCGGGCCGGCGACGGTGAGCAGGTCGATGGTGAGCAGGTCGATGGTGTCGGTGGTGCGGCCGGTGCGGTCCGGCAGGGCGGCGAGGAACCGCGGGCGCATGGTCGCGGCCGGCGCGTCGCATGCGAGGCCGGCGAGGGCGGAGCGCACCCACTGCGGGTCCTCGTCGGTGAAGACGACGGAGTGCGCGGTGAAGGCGATGACGCCCGCGTCACGCGGACTCGGCTGAGGCACCATCGTCGTCCCGCCGTCGGCCGGCGGGTACTGCCCGGCGGCCGCCGCGGCCAGGATCTCCCCGAGCGCGCCGGGCGTACGTCCCATGCCCGTCACACCTGCTCGAAGTGGAAGGACTTGATGAAGCAGTCCCGGGGCTGGCCGACGGCGAAGAAGATGCAGTCCACCAGCGACTGGGCGGTCAGCGGGTCCTTCGCCGTGCGCGGGGCGCCCTCCCATTCCGGGGACAGCGGGTCGTGGTTGTCGAAGTCCGGCGGGTAGAGCGAGATGACGCGGACGCCGTGCTCGCGCAGCCGGCGGGACAGGATCCCGGTGAATCCGGCCTGGGCGGATTTGGCGGCGTAGAAGGCGTCGTGCGCGTCGGAGCGGTGGTGGCCGCTCTCGCCGCAGCCGGAGACCATCGTCACGATGTCGGGCTTGTCGGAGTTCAGGAGCAGCGGGAGAAAGGCCTTGGTGACGAGGACGGTGCCGGTGGCGCCGGAGGCGAGGGTGTCGACGACGTCCTCGTCGGAGGCGGTGAGCAGGTCCGGACCGTGCTGGTAGCGGGAGCCGTTGTTGAGGAGCACGTCGACGCGGTCGGTGCGGGCGGCCACCGCGGCCGCGAACTCCCGTACGGAGGCGGGGTCCGCGAGGTCGCACGCGTACGCATGGACCCGGTCGGCCTCATGGCCCTGCGCGAGGATCTCGTCGCGGACGCGTGCGGCCGCTTCGAGGGTCCGCGCGGAGAGGTGGACCTCCGCGCCCCGGGCGGCGAACCGAAGGGCGAGGGTCCGCCCGAAGTCCCGCCCGCCGGCGGTGATGACGACGCGGTGATGTTCAAGCCCCATGGCTGCGCTCCGGATTCCGTGGTCGACACACGTACATGGTCGCAGCCGAGCCGTATGCCAGTTCGGCGGGGCGGCGTGCTCGACCCGGGGCACGGCCCTGCTCCGGCGCGGTCAGCGGCCGAGGCCCTCCTCCGGGAGTTCGGTGAGGGGGGTGCGCGGCGGGGGCGGGATGCGCAGGCGGGCGCGCGCCTCGTGGACCGCGGCGAGTTCGGCGTGGCCGGCCGGGCCCCAGTCCGCGAGCTCGCGGACCTGCTCCGGGGTGGCCAGCAGGCGCGCGTACGCCGGGTCCGCGGCCGGGACCGGGGAGGGCAGGCGGGCCGCCGTCCGGGGATGGGCCGCCCCGTCGGCGTCGCGGTAGCCGAGCGGGGTGGAGTCCGCCGTCGGGGGCGGGAGGTGCACGGCGCCGGTGGCGCGGGAGACCAGGAGCAGGACCCGGCCGTCGGGCGCGAACAGCCAGGCCGAGGGCTCCCGTACGGGCAGGCCCGCGGGTACCGGGCCGGGGTGCCAGGCGCCGTGGAGCGGGGTGCGGCGGGCGCGCAGGACTCCGAGCCGGTCCAGGGCGGTCGGCAGGGTGGGGTGGCCGTCCTCCAGCAGGGCCGGGCCACCGCCGTTGATGCGGGCGCACAGCGCCGACAGCGCGCGGCGGGCGTCGCCGGGGTCCATCAGGGCGGGCAGGTCGGCCGGTTCGGCGAAGTGGATGCCGGTGATCTCCTGCGGCGGGAGGCGGATCCCGTCGATCCGGTCCGGGGTCCAGGTGCCGCCGTCGTACACGTGCAGGATCTCCCCCGGAAAGCCCATCTCGGGCGGGATGCCGGGGGTGTCGGCCGGGATCCAGTCCACCGCGAGTCCGCGCGGGTAGCGGCCGTCCACGCCGAGTTCCTCCCGCACTTCCCGGGCCGCGGCGGCGGCCGGGGCCTCGCCCGCGTCCACGGCGCCGCCGGGCAGCAGCCGGTCCGGGCGGTAGTCGACGCTCTGCACGAGGACCCGCCCGTCGGTGTCGGTGACCAGGACGACGGCTCCGGTCCAGAGCGCGGCCCGCGAAGCCCCGTACTCCTGCGGGGTCATCCACGTACCCGGCCCGCCGCCCTCGTCTTCGGTCAAGGCCTCGTCGGTCAGCTGCGGCATCGGCACTCCGTTCACCGTGGTGGCACCCTCGGCCTGTGCAACAGCCCTGACGGCCCGGGGGTTACGCCGTCGAAGCACTCCGATCACTGACCGCCGCTTTGCCACCCCTATACCTCCTTATTACCTTGTTACTTCCCCGTTGATACGTTCGTCTCGCGGACTGGCGGCATGGAAACCGCCGGTCCGACCACGTCACCGGACCCGCCCCGGACCCCGCCGGACCCCGCCTGCCCATCGAGGAGAGACAGAAGGATGCGACGCGCTTCCCGTACGGACACGGACGCGGGCGGGGCCGACAGGGCCGCCCCCGCCCAGCGGTGGAGCGCGCCTGCCGTCGCGGGCGTGGCCGGCGGAGCCGCGGCCCTCGGCTTCGGCGGGCTGTACGCCGCCGGGCTGCTCCTGGCCGGAGAGGAGATCGCCTCCGGCACCAAGGTCCGCGGAGTCGACATAGGCGGGCTCGGCCGGACCGAAGCCGGCCGGCGCCTGGACGCGGAGCTCGGCCCGGCCGCCGCGGCCCCGCTCGGGCTGCGCATCGGCGAGCGCACCGAGCGGGCCGAACCGGCCGCGCTCGGACTGTCGTTGGACACCGCCGCCACGGTCGGCCGGGCCGCCCGCGCCGGCTCGGACCCGGTCAGCGTGATCGGCCGGCTCTTCTCCTCCGGCGACCCCGATGTCCGCCCGGTGGTCCGCCTCGACGAGAAGACGGCCCGTGCCGCCCTCGACGGGATCGGCAGGAAGACCGGGCAGGAGGTCCGCGAAGGCACCGTCACCTTCGAGAAGGGCAAGGCCGTGCCGGTGCCCCCGGTCACCGGCACGGCCCTGGACGTCGAGCGCTCCCTGGCCGCCCTGCGCGAGGCCTACCCCCGTACCGGCCCCGCCGACCCCCTCGAACTCCCGGTCCGCCGGACGGAACCCCGTATCGGACAGCAGGAGACCGACCGGGCCCTGAAGGAGCTCGCCGAGCCCGCGGTGTCGGCCCCCGTCACGCTCACCACCGGCGGCAAGCACATACCGATCGGCCCGGCCCTCCTCGCGCGCCACCTCTCCCTGAAGGACGACGGCGGCGGCCGCCTGGCCCCCGCCCTCGACGCCAAGGCCCTGCTGGCCGACCCGGCCTTCGCCGATCCGCTGCGCCAGGCCGTCCCCCGCCCGGCCGAGGCGAAGCTCCGGCTCGACGGCGCGGGCCGGGTCACCGTCGGCGAGGAGGGGCGCGCGGGCCGGCAGGTCACCGAGCAGGCCCTGACCGCGGCCGTGCTGCCGCTGCTGACCGGGAGCGGCGCGGCCGCCCGTACGGGCGAGGTCGCCACCGAGGCGGTCCAGCCCAAGCTCACCCGGGACACGGTCCAAAGGCTCGGCATCAAGGAGAAGACGTCCTCCTTCACCGTCCGCTTCGAGCCCGCCGCGTACCGGACGACCAACATCGGGCGGGCGGCGGAGCTGATCAACGGATCGCTGGTGCTGCCGGACGAGACCTGGAGCTTCAACCGGACCGTCGGCGAGCGCACCAAGGAGAACGGCTTCGTCGACGGCCTGATCATCAACAACGGCCAGTACGAGAAGGCATCCGGCGGCGGGGTCTCCGCCGTCGCGACCACCGTCTTCAACGCGATGTTCTTCGCGGGCGTCAAGCCCGTCGAGTACGGGGCCCACTCCTTCTACATCGAGCGCTACCCCGAAGGCCGCGAGGCCACCGTCGCCTGGGGCAGCCTCGACCTGCGCTTCGCCAACGACTCGGGCAAGGCCCTCTACATCCAGGCGGAGGCGACCGACACCTCCATCACCATCACCTTCCTCGGCACGAAGAAGTACGAGGAGATACGCGCGACCCAGGGCCCCCGGACCAACGTCAAACAGCCGGCCACCCGCACCGGCACCGGGCCCAAGTGCGAACCGCAGTCCCCGCTGGAAGGGTTCGACGTCACCGTCGACCGCGTGTTCGTGCAGGGCGGCCAGGAGGTCAAGCGGGAGACGCTGAAGACGCGGTACACGCCGCGCGACAGCGTCACGTGCGGATGACGGGGGCGCCGACTGCGGGAACGGGGATCGGGGCGGGCGGCGGCGGGCGGCTCGCCGCCGTCGATGCCGTCCGCGGACTGGCCGTCCTCGGCATGTTCGCCGTGCATGTCGGCCCGGGCCCGCGACCCGAGGGCGCCGGGTACCTGATCGTCGCGGCCGACGGACGGGCACCGGCGCTGTTCACCCTCCTCGCCGGGTTCTCGCTGGCCCTCGCACAGCGCGGGCGCGCCCCCGGCGAGCAGCCGGACGGCTGGGCACGGCGCTACCGCCCGCTGGTGATCCGCTGCGCGATCCTGGCCGGGCTGGGCCTGCTGCTGGCCGCCCTCTGGCCGGGGATCCTGGTCATCCTGGCCTTCTTCGCCGTCTACTTCCTCGCCGCCGAGCCCTTCACCCGGCTGTCCACCCCGGTGCTCACCGCCGTCGCCGGGATCTCCGTGGCGGCGGGCCCGCTGCTCTCCTTCCTGCTCGGCCCGGTGTTCGGGTACGAGGCCGCCGGGCGCGGCGCGGTCCCCGAACTCACCGCCCTGACCGGCTGGGAAGGGCTGGGCCGGATGCTCGGCGAGCTGCTGCTCACCGGCGCGTATCCGCTGGCCACCTACTTCCCGTACGTCCTGGTCGGGCTGGCGCTCGGCCGGCTGTGCGATCTGCGCGAAGGCCGGGTGGCCCGGCGGATGGCGGTCTGGGGCGCGGCCGCGGCGGCCGCGGGCTACGGCACCGCCTGGGTGGCCACCCATGTGCTCGGCGGCCGGGAACGGCTGCTCGACGTGATCGCGGCCCGGCATCCGGAGGCCCTGGGGACGGCCGATCCCGTACGGGAGGTCCTGCGGGGGCAGTTCGGCGCCGTGCCGAGCACCTCGTGGGACTGGCTGCTGGTGGCGGACCCGTACAGCCAGACTCCGCTGGAGACGGTCGGCAACGCGGGGGTGGGCTGCGCCCTCATCGGGCTCTTCGTGCTCGCCGCGCGCGGCCCGGCCGGAGCGCGGCTGCTGCGGCCGCTGACCGCGCTCGGGGCGATGGCCCTCAGCGCATACGTCCTGCACGCCCTGGCCCTGGCCGGACCGGCCCACGGAGCCGCGTCCTGGGGTGCGCTGGCCGGCTTCGCGGGTGTGGCGCTGGCGGCGTCCTGGGCCTGGGAGTGCCACTGGGCGGACAGCCCGCTGCGCCGTGGCCCCCTGGAACACCTCCTCCGCCTGGCCACCCGGGGCCGCCGGGCCGCGTAGCCCCCGTGCCCGGCGGGCCGTCACCCGTGTGTGTGACGGTGCGTAGGCGGGAGCGGCCGGCGTACGGCAGGGTGGGCGGATGCAGTTGCGCCGGGTGGTTCTGCCCCTGCCCCTGATCCTCGCCGCGGTGGCGCTGGCCTCCGGGTGCGTGACCGTACGGCCGGACCGGACCGCGGAGGCGGCCCGTACGACTCCGGCCGCGGACCGGACGGCGGGCCCGGAAGCGCCGGTCGAAGCCCTGCCGTTGGGGCGGCTGCCCGCGTCGGAAACCCCGTCGGCCCCCGCGCCGGAGCCGGCCGCGCCGGCCGCGGCGCAGGCCGAGCAGGACCGGCCGCCGCTGCCCCGGGCCGGCGCTCGCGCGCCGGTGCGGCCGGTGCGGCCCGTACGCCCCGCCCCGGCGCCGAAGCCCCGCAAGCGCCCGCCCGCACCGTCGAAACCCCGGCCCGGGCCGGGGCGCACGTACGACATGGCACCCCTGTGCGAGGCGGCCAAGGGCACGGTCTCCCCGTCCATCGTCGCCCTGTGCCACTAGGGATGTCCTTCGGATCAGGGCGGATCATCCGTGTGGACTCGGCCCGGCTGCCGGGTGGTGGGGGGCCGGTTCGCTTGGATGGGCGGCGCGGGTCCGACCTGAGACCCGTACCGCCCCCACCCCCCAGGGAGTCGCCATGGCGAAGATCGCCCTGTTCGGCGCGACCGGCACCATCGGAGCCCGTGTGCTGCGCGAAGCGCTCGACCGCGGCCACCAGGTCACCGCGGTGGTCCGCGACCCCGCGAAGCTCGCGGATTCCGGAGCCGAGGTGGTGCGCGGCGACGTCCTCGACCCGCATTCCGTCGCCGAGGTGGCCACCGGCCGGGACGTGGTCGTCAGCGCCGTCGGCCCGGGCTCCGGGGACGCGGGCGTCCTCGTGACCGCCGCCAAGTCCCTGATCGGCGGCGTCTGCACGCTCGGCCCGGACGAGCCCCGCCCCCGGGTGATCGTCGTGGGCGGGGCGGGCTCGCTGCGCACCCCCGGCGGGCCGCTGGTCTGGGACACGGCGGGCGTCCCCGAGCCGGTCCGCGCGCTCATGCACGCCCACGGGGAGGCCCTGGACTTCCTGCGCACCGTGCCCGTCGAGGAGGTGCGCTGGAGCTGCCTGAGCCCCGCGGCACAGATCGCGCCGGGCGAGCGGACGGGCACGTACCGGCTGGCCCTCGACGACCTGGTCGTCGACGAGGCCGGCGGCGGCAGCCACATCTCGGCCGAGGACTACGCCGTGGCCCTGGTCGACGAGATCGAGCGCGACGCGCATGCGGGCAAGCGGTTCACCATCGGCTACTGACCGGGCGGCGTGTGCGGGGCGTGCGCGGCGTTCGGTGCGTGCGCGGCGTCCGCCACGTCCCCCGCATCCTCCGCGTAGGTCGCCGTGAGTTCGGCGCCGAGCCGGGCCAGCCGCTGCCGTACCTCCGGCGGCTCCAGGACCTCGACGCTCGCCCCCAGCCCGGCCAGGTGGGCTGCCAGGGCCTTGGCGGCCGGGCCGTCGACCCACACCTCGGTCCAGCCGTCGGGCAGCGGACCGCCGACGCGGACCCGGCCGCCGAGGAGCCGTTGCAGCAGGGCCAGCGCGCCGGGGTGCACGCGGGCTCGCGCGGTCACCGCGTACATGCCGTCCTGGAAGGCGCCGGCCAGGGTCTGCCAGGCCGTGGTGAGGTCGAAGCCGGGCGGCCGGACCACGGGTTCGCCGGTCGGTTCGACGGAGGTGACCCGGCTGAGCCGGAAGGTGCGCAGGCCCTTGTCGGTACCGGCGACCAGGTAGTCCACTCCCGCCTTGGCGACGAGCCCGAGCGGGTCGACCGTGCGCTCCCCGGCCGGTTTGCCGACGCCCGCGTACCCGAGGCGCACCCGGATCCCGTCGACGACAGCGCCTTGGAGCGCCGAGCGGTGGGCGGCATCGGCCGTGACGGCGTTGCGGGACCAGTCGGTGGCGTCGACGACCTTGGCGCGGGTGGCGGCCTCGGCCTCCGCACGCAGGGTGGGCGGCAGGGCGCGGACCAGCTTGCGCAGGGTGGTGCGCAGTTCGGGAGTGGCCGCCAGGGGCCCGGTGACGAGGAAGAGCGCCCGGATCTCGTCGGCTGTCAGGCCGGTGAGGTTCGTACGGGCCCCGCCGACGAGGGACCAGCCGCCGCCGCGGCCGCGCTGCGAGTAGACGGGGATGCCGGACGCGGCCAGGGCCTCCAGGTCACGGCGCGCGGTGCGCTCGGACACCTCCAGTTCGGCGGCCACTTCGGGGACGGTGACGCGGCCCCGCTCCTGGAGGAACAGCAGGGTCGCCACCAGCCGGTCGGCTCTCATGTGCCTCTTCCTCCCGCGTCACCGTCGGCGCCGTCGCCGCCGTTCCGCTTCATTCTCTTCGGAAAACTGGCCAGAAGGTGGCCAGTTTGGCTTCCAGGATGAACACATGAACGAGACCAAGCAGCTCATCGAGACCACCTCCACCGACACCGTCACCGACTCCGACGCCGAAACCTCCGTCGCCTCCTTCGATCCGCGGCTCGACCTCGCCGCGGCCGTCGAGCTGGCGGGCCGTACGCTGGCTGCCGTCCGGCCCGAGCAGTACGACGCCCCCACCCCTTGCGAGGAGTTCGACGTACGGCGGCTGTCCAGCCACCTCGTCGGCGTCGTCCGCCGGATCTCGGTGATCGGGCGGGGCGAGGACCCGTTCAGCGTCCCGTCCTTCGCCGACGAGCTCGCCGACGGTGCCTGGGCGGCGGCCTGGGAGCCGGGGGCCCGCGAGGTCGCGGAGGTGTGGGCGGACCCGGGCATCCTCGGCCGGCAGCTGCGCCTTCCGATGGGCGAACTGCCGGGTGCGGCCGCCGCGGCCGTCTACACCCACGAACTCACCGTGCACACCTGGGACCTGGCGAGGGCGACCGGCCAGCACCCGGACTGGGACCCGGCCCTGATCGAGCGCGTGATCGGCGTCGTACGCCGTGCGCTGCCGGCCGAGACCCGCGGCGGGCGGATCCCGTTCGCCGAGGTCGTGACCGTGGACCCCGACGCCCCGGCCATCGACCGGCTGGTGGCCTGGGCGGGTCGTCGGCCCTGACCGCCCGAGGCGCCCGAAAGCCCGAGGGCCCAAGTGCCGGAGGGCCCGCGTTAATGATTGGATGACCCGGCTCCGGATACCTAGAGTGACGACGAACCCCGTCGTCATCGCAGGAGCCGGTCATGCGCACGCACTACCCCCGCACCCCGCACCTGCCCTGGTCCCCCGGGGCGGCGGCGGACGACGTGCGCGCCGCCGGGTTCGGGGGGCCGGCCGGGTGCGAGGTCGTGGTCACCGAGAAGCTCGACGGGGAGAACACCACCCTGTACGCGGACGGCCTCCACGCCCGCTCGCTCGACTCCGGCCACCACCCCTCGCGCGCCTGGGTCAAGGGCCTCCAGAGCCGGATCGGCGCCGGCATACCGGCGGGGTGGCGGGTGTGCGGGGAGAACCTGTACGCGCGCCACTCGCTCCCTTACGAGGACCTCGACAGCTGGTTCTACGGGTTCTCGGTGTGGGCCGGCGAGCACTGCCTGGACTGGGACCGGACGGTGAGCTTCCTGCACGGCCTCGGAGTGCCCACCCCGCGCGTGCTCTGGCGGGGCGTCTACGACGAGCGCGCGCTGCGCAGGCTGCGGCTCGACACCGCGCGGCAGGAGGGGTACGTCGTAAGGACGGTCGCCTCCTTCGCGCGGGCGGACTTCGGGCGGTACGTCGCCAAGTGGGTGCGCGGCGGCCACGTACAGACCGACACGCACTGGATGTACGCGCAGGTCGTGCCGAACGGGCTCGGTCCGCAGGCCCCGCTGTGGGCGGTGCGCTCGGGTTCCGAGCCCGATGCGGCGCAGCTGGCGGCCGCGCTCGGCCCGGAGCCCGCGCCGGGCGGCGGAGCCGAGCCGGTCGCCTCGGGAGCCGGCCCGGTTTTCGCGGGAGACGGCCCGGTCGTCGCCGGGGTCGAGCCGGTCGTCGCCGAGGTGGCGGGCCGGCTCGACGCGTCGGGGCGCACCGGCGAGGCCCGGCTGGCTGGCGTACTGGCCGCCGTACTGCACCGCGCGCCGCGGGCCCGGATCGGGGCGCGGCTGGCGGCGGGGCCGCTCGGGATGCCGCTCGCCCGGCGGGTGGCCGACCTGGTCGGGCTCCACCCGTACCTGCAGCGGCCGTTCCCGGACGAGGGCCGGCGGGCCGGTCTGGTCCGGATGGCCCTCGCCGCCGATCTCGGGGTGCTGCACGCGCTGGCGGGGGCGGCGGCCGCGGGCGATCCGGAGGCGCGCGAGTGCGTCGAGTGGTCCGCGCTGTACGCGGAGGAGGCGGGGCTGCTCGGCCCCGATCCGCTGGGTCCGCTGCACACCGGGCTGCGCGACGCCCTCGGGGCGCTCGGCGCCGACGCGGCGGACCGCTGCTGGGCGGAGGCCCGGGAGGCGTTCGGACGGGGCGGGGTCTCCACCGCCGAGGAGGCGGTGGCCGCGACCTGGCGGTGGCGGGACGGGCGCTTCCCCCGGCTGGTGCAGCTGTGCGGGCCCTCGGGCAGCGGCAAGAGCACGTACGCCCGGAGTCTGCCGGGCGTGGCCGCGTACATCGGTCTGGACGATCTGCGTGCCGCCCGGAGCTCCCGCGGCGACCAGCGGGCCAACGCGGACGTGCTGCGCGAGGGCCTGGCCAGGCTGGACGCGGCGCTGGCAGCCGCCGCGGACACCGGCGGCACGGTGGTGTGGGACGCGACCTCCCTCACCGAGCAGCAGCGTGGCCTGGCCGGTGCGGTCGCGCGGCGCCGCGACGCGCTCGTCACCCAGGCCGTCGTGCTGGTCGAGGAGGCGGAGCTGGTCCGGCGCAATGCCGTGCGGCCCCATCCCGTACCGGCGGAGGTACTGGCCACCCAGCTGCACCGGTTCAGCCCTCCGTATCCGGGGTTGGGGGCCGCCCACCGCATCCGGTACATCGGGGCGGGCGGGACGGTGGAGGACACGGCGGGGAGCATCGGGGCGGGGACACGGACGGCTCCGACGGGTGCGGGTGCGGGTACGGCAGTGGCAGTGGCAGTGGGCGAGGACGGCTGATGCGCACGAGTGAGGAGCTCTACCACCAGGTCCGCTGGGACCCCCGCTTCGATCCCGCGCGCTTCGTGTTCGGGCTGCACCAGCGCGGGGCCCCGCCGAAGCGGGTCCCGCTGCCGTCCTTCGTGCCGGGCGGCGACATCCCCTGGCACCGGGTGCGGTTCGTCGAGGCCGACGGCGAGCTCGTCTGGGACCGGGCGAGCGGCGTCGACCACATCGACTCCACCGAGGCCGGCCGGATCAGTGAACCGCGGCTGCTGCGGGCTCCTTTCTTCACCGCTCGGACCCCGCACGCGTGGGATCCGGCGGACGGCGGCGCCTGGCGGCCGGCCGAGACCGGACCCGTGGCACCGGACCCCGGCCCGGGGCCGCGGCGCGTACGGCTGCTGACCTGGAACACCCTGTGGGACCGGTACGACGCTCCGCGCATCGACACCGCGCGGCGCAGGCCGTTGCTGCTGGCCGACCTGGCGGCCGCCGATGCCGATGTGATCGCCCTCCAGGAGGTCGAACCGGCCCTGCTCGACCTGTTGTTGGCGCAGCCTTGGGTGCGCGCCGGGTACACGGTGGGCACCGATCCGCGCGGGAAGGACGTCTCCGCGAGCGGACTGCTGGTGCTGAGCCGGCTGCCCGTACGGGAGGCGGGACTGCACCTGCTGGGGCCGCACAAGGCGGTGTCGGCCGTGACGGTGGACACCGCGAGCGGCCCGCTCGTCGTGGCCTCGGTCCACCTGACGAGCGACCACACGGAGAACGGCGCCGGGCGGCGCGGCATCGAACTGACCCGCATCGCCGAGGGGTTGAGCGGCATCGAGGCGGACGCGGCGCTGCTCGGCGACTTCAACGACGGCCGCTCCGGGCCGGAGGGTCCGGCTGCGGCGCTGGGCATGCGGGACGCCTGGAGCGAAGTGCACGGGGCGCAGGACACCACGCCGACCTTCGATCCGGTGGCCAATCCGCTGGCCGCGGTGGGTTCGCTGTCGGGACGGGCCGGCCGGCTGGACCGGGTCCTGCTGCGCTCGGCGGGGGCCCGGGTGCGGGAGGCGGACCTGCGCGGCGACACCCCGGGCCCGGAGGGGCTGTTCATCTCCGACCACTTCGGGGTGGCGGCGGTGGTGGACTTCGGCGTACGGGGTGACGGGCGCGCGGTGCTCGACGTACGGGCGACCGCGCGGACGGCGGTGGCCTGGCTGCCTCCGCACGATCCGGCGGTCGAGGAGCTGCGCCGCGCGCACGACCCGGCGGTCCGCCGCTGGCCGGCGCACGTGAACCTGCTGTTCGGCTTCGTACCGGAGTCCTCGTTCGAGGCGGCCCTGCCGCTGCTGGCCGAAGTGGCCGCGCAGGCGGCGCCGTTCACGGCCCGGCTGGCCGGGGTGCACAGCTTCGGGCACCGGGAGGACGCCACGCTGTGGCTGGACCCGGCCGCCGCCGGCGAAGAGCCGTGGCAGCGGCTGCGGCAGGGGCTCGCGGAGCGGTTCCCGGGATGCCGGGGGCGCGAGGGCTTCACCCCGCACCTGACGCTGGGCCGCAGCCGGGACCCGCAGCGGGCGCGGGCGGAGTTCGCCGCGCGACTCGGCGGGACCGGGGCCGGGGCCGGGGCCGGGGCCGGGACCTCCGCCCGGGTCGGGGAGCTCGCGGTGCTGTCCCGGCGGGGGGACGGGCCGATGCGGGTACGGGCGACGGTGGAACTCGGCACCGGCACCTGGCGCTGGGTACCGGAGCCGGAGACCCGGCCGGCAGCGCCGATGCTGGAGGCCGAAGCCCTCACCGCCCGGATCGGGCGGGCGCTGGGCGACGGAGTGGTGCACCTCGCCGGATCCCGCCGCATGGGCTGCGCCCTGCCCGGGGCGGACCTCGACCTGGTCGCGGCCCTGCCGGGCACGGCCGCGATCGCGGAGGTACGGGAGCGGGTCGCGGCGGCGCTTCCGGAGGCCGGGCGGCTGCGGGAGGTCGTCGGCGCGCGCGTGCCGGGGCTGCGGCTGCGCGCGGCTTCCGGACCGGACGTGGACCTGGTGGTCGTCGCCACGGGCACGCTCGATCCCGCGCGGGCGGTGGAGCACCGGGCGGAGCTCGGCGAGGCCGCCGCGATCGCGCTGGGCGCGGTGAGCGACGCCGACGCGGTACGGGACTTCGTCGGCGCCGAGCGGCATGCGGAGTTCGCGCGGCTGGCCCGGGAGGTCAAGGCGTGGGCCCGCGCCCGGGGGCTGGACTCGGCGCCGTTCGGCGGACTGCCGGGGCTGGCCTGGACGGTGCTGGCGGCGCGTACGGTCCGCGAGGCGGTGGACCTGTCCCCCGCGACCCTGCTCCGGGAGTTCTTCGGGACCTGGGCCGCCTGGGACTGGCGCGACCCGATCGCCCTGCACGGCCCGTCGCCGTCCCCGTCCCCCGGCCCGGGCCCGAGCCCGTACGACCCGGTCACGGTCCTGACTCCCACCGAGCCGGTGCGCAGCTGTACGCCGCAGGTCGGCCCGGCGCTGCGCGATCTGCTCGGGCGGGAGCTGTACGAGGCCTGGGAGTCACCGGAGGCCGGTCTGCCGCCGCTGCACCGCCGGCACGCGGCGTGGGCGGTGGTCACCGTACGGGGCGCCACTCCCCCGGAGTTCGAGGAGGCCCTGGGCCGGATGCGCGGACGGATGCGCGCCCTGCTCGGCGCCCTGGAGGCCGGAGGTGTCGGGGGCGTGCACGCCTGGCCCCGCCCGTTCGAGCTCGGCGACACCGTGGCCCGGTACGCGATCGGTCTCGGCGCCACGCCGCCCGACGCGGCGCGGCTGGCCGCGCTGTGCGCCCCGTGGGCGGCGCCCTTCGCGGGCGTCGAGGTCACCTGGGCGGAGTGCGGGGCGGTCCCGGCCCTCTCCTGAACCGGGCGCTCCCGGCCGACAAGTATCGAACGCACGGCAGCACCCGCCTTCGGGAACGAAGCCATTCCTCGAATGCCCCCGACCGCTCCGTCCCGCCCGGCGGGCGCGGCGGGACGGAGCGGTCAGGAGCCTCAGTAGAGCCCTGTGGCTTTTTTTCGTCAACACTTTTCACAAGGATTGAAGAAACCCCAAGTTCACAGGCTTGAAAGCCAGTTGACACCCCTCCCGGCCTTCACTTCATGAACGCTGAACCCCTTGACGGTCCTCGCGGCGGCGCAGTTCACTCACGCTTCGATCCCCCGGATCCAAGACGTCAGGAGTGCCCCCCCATGCCTCGCCTCTCCGACCATCCACCACGCCTCACCGCGGCCGCCCTCACCGCCGCCCTGATCGCGGCCCTCCTCGTGCTGCTCCCCGGCAGCGCCGCCCAGGCCGCGCCCGTCCTCCTCTCCCAGGGCAGGCCCGTCACCGCCTCCAGTCAGGAGAACGCCGGCACACCCGCCTCGGCCGCCGTGGACGGCGACAACGCCACCCGCTGGTCCAGCCAGTTCGCCGACCCGCAGTGGATCCAGGTCGATCTGGGCACCCCCGCCCTGCTCAGCCAGGTCGTACTGCGCTGGGAGACCGCGTACGCGAAGGCGTACCGGATCGAGCTGTCCACCGACGGCGCCGCCTGGAGCACCGCCTACTCCACGACCTCGGCCACCGGCGCGGTCGCCACCCACGACATCGCCGGCACCGCCCGCTACGTCCGCGTGTACGGCACCCAGCGCGCCACCCAGTGGGGCTACTCGCTGTTCGAGTTCCAGGTCTTCGGCACTTCCGGCAGCGGCCCCGCCCTCCCCGGCGGCGGCGATCTCGGCCCCAACGTGATCGTCTTCGACCCGTCGACGCCGAACATCCAGGGCAGGCTCGACGAGGTGTTCCGGCAGCAGGAGTCGGCCCAGTTCGGCTCCGGCCGCTACCAGTTCCTGTTCAAGCCGGGCACGTACAACGGCCTCAACGCCCAGATCGGCTTCTACACCTCCATCTCGGGTCTGGGCCTCAGCCCCGACGACACCACCATCAACGGCGACGTCACGGTCGACGCGGGCTGGTTCGGCGGCAACGCCACCCAGAACTTCTGGCGTTCGGCCGAGAACCTCGCGCTCAACCCCGTGAACGGCACCGACCGCTGGGCCGTGTCCCAGGCCGCGCCCTTCCGCCGGATGCACGTCAAGGGCGGCCTCAACCTCGCCCCGGACGGCTTCGGTTGGGCATCCGGCGGCTACATCGCCGATTCGAGGATCGACGCCCAGGTCGGCAACTACTCGCAGCAGCAGTGGTACACGCGCGACAGCTCGATCGGCAGCTGGGGCAACGGCGTCTGGAACCAGGTCTTCTCCGGGGTCCAGGGCGCGCCGGCCCAGTCCTTCCCCAACCCGCCGTACACCACGCTCGACACCACGCCCGTCTCCCGGGAGAAGCCCTTCCTCTACCTCGACGGATCCGAGTACAAGGTCTTCGTCCCGGCCAAGCGCGAGAACGCGCGCGGCACCTCCTGGGGCAACGGCGCGCCGCAGGGCACCTCGCTCCCGCTCAGCCGCTTCTACGTCGTGAAGCCGGGCACGACCGCCGCGACGATGAACCAGGCGCTGGCCCAGGGCCTGCACCTGCTCTTCACCCCCGGCGTCCACCACGTCGACCAGACCCTCCGGGTGAACCGCGCGGACACGGTCGTGCTGGGCCTCGGCCTGGCCACGCTCGTCCCCGACAACGGGGTGACCGCGATGAAGGTCGCCGACATCGACGGGGTGCGGCTCGCCGGGTTCCTGATCGACGCGGGACCGGTCGACTCGCCCAGCCTGCTGGAGGTCGGCCCGGCCGGCACGACCACGGACCACGGCGCCAACCCGACGACCGTGCAGGACGTGTTCGTCCGGGTCGGCGGCGCCGGCCCCGGCCGGGCGGACGTCGGCATGGTGATCAACAACCACGACACGATCGTCGACCACACCTGGATCTGGCGGGCCGACCACGGAGACGGGGTGGGCTGGGAGACCAACCGCGCCGACTACGGATTCCGCGTGAACGGTGACGACGTACTGGCCACCGGGCTGTTCGTCGAGCACTTCAACAAGTACGACGTCCAGTGGAACGGCGAGCGGGGCCGCACGGTCTTCTACCAGAACGAGAAGGCGTACGACGCCCCCGATCAGGCGGCGATCCAGAACGGTTCCACCAAGGGCTACGCGGCCTACAAGGTGGCCGACTCGGTGACCGTCCACGAGGGCTGGGGCCTGGGCAGCTACTGCTACTACAACGTGGACCCGACGATCCGTCAGGATCACGGATTCCAGGCACCGGTGAAGCCGGGCGTGAAGTTCCACGACCTGCTCGTCGTCTCGCTCGGCGGCAAGGGCCAGTACGAGCACGTCATCAACACCACGGGCGCCCCGACCTCGGGAACGTCGACGACCCCGTCCACGGTCGTCTCCTTCCCCTGACCCCAAGGCCATTCGGCTCCGGGAGGCCGGGTCTCCCGGAGCCGAATGCCCCAACCTCGCCCAATCGGTGTGCAGGGCACGGGCGTTCTGTCGGAATTCGCTTCCGGCGGGGCGTGCGCGCGCGAAGGGTCGTCTACTACCAAGTGATCGACCCACGCGTCGCGACGTACGAGGTCGCCAGCTACATCCAGGCCATCGAGCAGCTCACCGTCACCACCCTGCGCGACATCGTCGGCGGCATGGACCTGGAACGGACCCTGGCCTCCCGCGAGGAGATCAACGCGGGCCTGCGCGGAGTCCTCGACGAGGCCACCGGCAAGTGGGGCATCCGCGTCAACCGCATCGCGCTCAAGGCGATCGAGCCGCCGATCTCCATCCAGGATTCGATGGAGAAGCAGATGCGCGCCGACCGCGACAAGCGCGCCGCGATCCTCCGGGCCGAAGGCGTCCGACAGGCCGACATCCTGCGCGCCGAAGGAGAGAAGCAGGCGGCGATCCTGCGCGCGGAGAGCGACGTGGCGGTCGCGGAGATCCACCGCCGCACCGCCCGCCCGGCGGCTCCGGCCAAGGCTCCCGTACGGCCCGTGCAGCACGATCCGCTGCTGCCGGGCGACCCCCGGCGCATCGGCCGCTACCGGCTGACCGCCCGGCTCGGGGAGGGCGGGATGGGGACGGCCTACCTGGGGCTGTCGCCCGGTGAACGGCGGGTGGCGGTGAAGGTCGTACGGGCCGACCTGGCGGCGGATCCGGGGTTCCGCAAGCGGTTCGCGCGGGAGATCGACTCGGTGCGCAGGGTGGGCGGCTTCCACACGGCGCAGGTGGTGGACGCCTCGTCCGAGGGAGAACAGCCCTGGCTGGTGACGGAGTACATCCCGGGCCCGTCCCTGGCCGCCGTCCTGCGGGAGTACGGGGCCCTTCCCGCCCGGACCGTGCGCACCCTGGCGCTGGGGGTGGCCGAGGCGCTGGAGGGGATCCACGCCCGCGGGATCGTCCACCGCGATCTGAAGCCCGGCAACATCATCATCGCGGAGACGGGTGCGCGGGTGATCGACTTCGGTATCGCACGGGCGGTGGACGCCACCGCACTGACCCGGACGGACTACTTCGTCGGCACCCAGGGCTTTCTCGCCCCGGAGCAGCTGACGGGGGCCCCGCTCACCCCGGCCGTCGACGCGTACGCGTTCGGGATGGTGCTGGGCCACGCCTGCGGGGCCGCGCCGATCCCCGCCCGGAACCGCGCTGGAGTCGGCCCTGCGGCCGCTGCCCGCCGACCTGTCGGCGGTCGTGAGGGCCTGCCTCTCACCCGACCCGGCGGCCCGTCCGGGCCCGGCGCAGATCCTGGAGCGCCTGGGCGGCGGGGACGGGAGGGCGGCCGGGGACTGGCTGCCCCCGGCCGTTCGGACGATGGTCGGTCTGCACAACCTGCCTACCAGCACAGCTGGTTGAGGAGGCGTCAGACCTCTACGACGATCTTTCCGGCGGTGCGGCCCGTCTGACTGAGTTCGAAGGCCTCCGCGAGCTGCGCGAGCGGGAAGGTCTTGGCGACCGTGACCTTGAGCTTGCCGCCGTCGGCGAGCCGGGCCAGCTCGGCCAGGCCCTCGGCGTCCGGCCGGACCCACATCCACTGGCCTCCGGCGCCGAGCACCGTGGGGTCGGCGATGGAGGCGTGCCGGCCGCCCTTCGCGAGGACGGCCTGGGTGACGTCGAGGACACCGCCGACGAAGTCCGCGACGACGGTGACCCCGTCGGGGGCGAGCGCGCGCACCCGGTCGACCAGGCCCTCCCCGTACTCCACGGGCTCGCAGCCCAGTTCGCGCAGCCGGTCGTGGTTGCGCGGGGAGGCGGTGCCGATCACCCGGGCGCCCAGCGCGCCGGCGATCTGCACACCGAAGGAGCCGACGCCGCCCGCGGCCCCGTGGATGAGGACGACGTCGTCCTTGCCGGTGGCGAGCCGGGTGAGCAGCTGGTACGCGGTGAGCCCGGCCAGCGGCAGGCCGGCCGCCTCCTGCCAGGAGAGCGAGGCGGGCTTGGCGGCGGCGGCCCGTACGGGCACGCTGACGTACTCGGCGAAGGTCCCGCCGTGCACGTAGTCCTTGCGGGCGTACGCCATGACCTCGTCGCCGACCGCGAACTCGGGTGTGTCGATGCCGACCCGCTCGACCGTGCCGGCGACGTCCCAGCCGGGGACGACCGGGTACATGACGTCCATCAGGGGGTCGAGCCCGCCCGCCATGATCTTCCAGTCGACGGGGTTGACCGAGGCGCACTTGACCCGGACGAGGAGCTCGCCGGGGGCCAGCTTGGGCATCGGCAGTTCGGTCTCGGTGAGCACCTCCGTTCCGCCGTACGTCTCGTACGCCATCGCCCGCATGGTGTCCTGGGACATCTACCCGACCTCTCCGTGTGCCATGAGCCGCCAGCTGCTGGAAGCAGCGGTTTCCCATCCCATCACGAAAGGCCGTGCCCGCCCCGAGAAGCGGGGCGGGCACGGCGCGGCGCGGCGCGGGGAGCTGCGGTCTCACAGGGCCCGGTGCGCGGCGATCACCTCGGCGTAGCGGCGGCCGCTGGTCTTGATCGTGCGGCGCTGGGTGGCGTAGTCGACGCGGACGAGGCCGAAGCGTTTGATGCCCCTATAGATGTCAAGCAGCAACTGGGGTGGGTCCTGTCTGGTCAGAGGGGGCACGTGTCGGGACGATGAGTCGGTAGATCTCTCGTG